>JANPBK010000212.1:0-37730 GCA_031430395.1 Cyclobacteriaceae bacterium | reverse complement strand
AAACAGAAGGAGAATTCCCCTCAGCAAGTGAAACCGGAGCATATGCAGTTCGCTATTTTGATGGAGATAGAGATGCCTCTCAATTAATTACATTGCTTTCAGAATTTGATGACTATTTTAATGATTAATCTAGCATCTCGCTGATTGGTTGGCCGGTGCAACCATTCGGAAATTGAATTTTTAACAAAACTGAAAGAGTAGGCGCTATGTCGGTAATAGGATGGTAGATAGAAGAACTTCCCTTTTTTATTCCTGCTCCAAAAAATAAAATAGGTACATGGGTATCGTAGCTATACGATGAACCATGTGTCGTGCCTTGAACTCCTCCCCCATTGAACCATCCTGGTTCTAATTGGTATATAATATCACCACTTCGTTTAAAATTATATCCGCGGACCATCATTCCTTTGATGCTCGACTCATTATATGCCCCTTGCTTAATGATTGACTTTGAAAAAACTTGCGCTATCCCCTCTACTGATTGTAGATAATTGATAACTAACTCCGATGCGATCAGTAAGTCAATGCCTGCACTTTTTGGTTCGCCAGCAAAGACATCCTGATTAAGAAATACCTGTTCGTTGCTCATCTTATCAATCAATTTCTTACCCGGAAAATATTTTTGCAAATATTCATTCAGACTTACTTCTACAGTAGCTAATTGAAAATTACCAGCAGAGATTCGGTTGTCTTTCAAAAACTGAGGCACTTCAGCAACTGCATGGTCGGCTGTCAGGAATACTAAATAATTTCCCTGCCCTACTTCCTGATCTAGCTTCTTAAGTAAGTCTTCAATGTTTTTATCTAATCGAATATAGGTGTCCTCTTCTTCTATAGAATTAGGCCCCATAGCATGTCCTATAATATCCGGACAAGAATAGGAGAGGGTAAGAAAATCCGTAATATTATCCTTGCCCAATTTTTCTCCGACTAAACTAGCCTTTGCAAATTCGGTGAGTAGGTCATCACCGAATGGGGTTCCCGGCAATAGATCAAACTCGCCATTCACTTTTCTCAATTCTTTAAGGTTGTAAGGAAATACAGGTTTTTCTTTCCCTTTAAACTTCCTTTCGTAGGGCGAATCGTCTGGAGAACTCTCCGTATATTGAATAATTGGAAATGTCGTATTCCAAACCTGGTTTAAATAAGCGTCCGCTAACTTTAACCCATTGAAATTTTCAACCCATATCGGTAAGGTGGCTTTGTAATAGGTGCTCGTAATAAATTTACCGGATTTACTATCATACCAATAAGCTCCATCTGCCATATGCCCCGCAGGCAACACTGCGCCTCGATCTTTTACTGAGATGCCTATTACTTTTGATCTTTGTTGCGATGAAATTTTTAATTCATCCGTAATGGTTGTAGACAACATGCGCCATGGTGAAACATCGCCATTGCCCTCAGGATTACCTACAGGTTTCTGTCGTTCATCATCCACGCAATTAACTGATCGCTTCAAGTTCTTATCCCACCAGTCGTTGCCAATGATACCATGTATAGATGGTGTCGTGCCTGAAAATATTGAAGCATGACCTGGGCCGGTGTAGGTAGGAACATAATTATAATGGGCATTAGTTAGCATAAACCCGTTATTCATTAATCGTTTAAATCCACCTTCGCCAAATTTGCTTTCAAAACGATACAAATATTCCTGTCGCATCTGATCGACCACAATACCAACCACAAGTTTAGGGCGCTTGTCTTGGGCCAGAGACGTGATAGAGGCACCTATAATGAGTGACAAAAATGCGATTTTATTCATGCTTCAAGTATCCGTAAAAAAAATGACTTTGCTACAAATTGAAAGTTAAAGTTACATAAAATGAAAATGCTTAATTGGCTTCACATACTATTCGCTCAAACTCTTCCTCCTCATAAACCTGTTTTCTACAGTATTTTCCCTCTCTATTATAATAAATGACGACATGCACTCCAGCCTCTTCTACTTCTTTGTCAGTAAAATAAAAAGGAAACTCATCGCTGCCAATATTTACAATAGACGTAAAAGTGGGTGGGATAATGATTCCCCTCGAAGAACTTACTATTCCATAATAATTCTCGCGTTGTACAAGCGCCACTTTATCATTGGTAGAATGAGTAATTAGTCGGAAGTCTTTCACCTTATCAATCAAGTTGTTGCCAGTACGAATATCTGTCAATTGCCAATTGAGTTTTTTCTTCATCCATAGCCGGCTGCCTTCCCATAGTCTTATTTCATCAAATTCAAATTTGGTCAGTGGTTTCCCATCCCAATCCATGATTCCATAAAAATTATCTTTGAATACTACCAACATATTGTTTTCAAGCATGATCACATTTCGATCAAAATTAGGTTTGACCAACAGTCCCCTTTTAAAATCGTAAAGTCCAAATTTCTTGTCTTTCAAAAGTGAAACAACCTCGCTCCCTGTTTTGATAATCACATTATATTCTAGAGGAAGGATTGTTTTTCCATCCCTGCTTAGTAAGCCAAATCTGTTCTTCTTGGAGACCAAAAATAACTTCGCTGTGAGCGATTCAATTTGATCATAATCGGATACAAATAGCAAGGAGCCACTGACTATATCGAAAACTGATTTTTTCTTTTTGCTATCAATACTGAAAAATTGGATTGAATCTGCCGCCTTGACAAAATTGATCTGAAAATTATTTGGAATAGAAATATGAGTTTGAGTATTCAGGTGAATAGTCGTGGAATCTCTTCCTTTTACAAATGCTATCCCTTTGTCAAACCAAATGCTATCACCTTTTTCCGAGATCATCCGCTTCGTTCGTAAATCGAAAAGGTAGTGCTGGCCCAACTTCCATACTTGTAACCATTGCTTGTAGAATGAAACCCGATCCCAACTATCTTTTTCAAATTCCGGAGAAATACCACTAACTCTAAACTTAGTATCGATTTTTCTCAGCATCCCATATTGCGTGAGGGATAAACTTTGTCTGTCTAATGGTACCACAAATTCAAGCTGTGCATTAAGAATACCCTCTAAAGATCCATTTCGCACCAATAACAAGCCAGGTTGAGCCGACCTAACTTCATCGAAAACAAAATCACTTCGCAAGGGATTTCCATCCGCAATAGTTGCTAACTGTGCAGGAACGCAAAGCGCTCTTTTTTCTAAATGCGTAAGCACGACAATGTTTTCAATAACTTGAATTGATTCATAAGTTGCTGGAAGTAACATCCTACCTGTCATGGAATAAATGCCCCAACGCCCCTTATGCCGAACGCTAATAAAGGAACCCCCTACTATTTGAAAATCCTCCTCGCAGGTAGGAATAACGATCCTTCCGGATTTATGCATCAATTGAAAACAAAGCGAGTCGCCAACTTTTAAAAAACCATAACCAATATCTTGTGTACGGGAATACCTTCCGCTAATCCTTTTAGCCTGACGACTAACTAATCCTTGACTTGTCTTAATAATATCGAACCTTATGTTACCGCATCGATATTCTTCCTCAATGCTATCCAATTGTGCCGTCATGATCACATTTCCTAAAGAATCCAAAAACCCATATCTGCCCTTGTCTAAATAGGGAACCCAATATCCATTTGTAGATTTGATTACTTCTCGTAATGAATCATTTAAGTATTCTTCAGAAATCTTTTCTTCATTTTCAGTTATCAGGTGAAACAAAATATTTTGCGCCTCCTTTTTGAGCTTAGCATTTCCCGGCATTCGAATATATTTTGAAAATGAAGCTACAGAACCATCCGCTGTCGAAATTTCATAAATTTGTCGTTCAGCTTCTGTGGCATAAGGGCTAGATGGGTATTCACTTACAAAGTGCTGATAGCTAGCAAGGCGATGATCTTTCGTTTGATCTTCATAGAATAGTTTTTCATATCGCCTCTTTGCTTCCATTTTACGTTGAGATGCCGGGTATTTGTAGATATACATTTGGAAACTTTTCCAGGTATTGTGTTTCAACGCTTCAACAAAACTAATCTCATCACGAAGTTCAGTCGCAGCTAATTTTTCTTTTGCGTGTGGAAATCTTAAGAGGAAGTCATTATAGGATTGCTCTGTATTGAACTGCTTTGCATATTCAAAAGCAGTACTATCTATTTTTGATTGGAAATTTATAAATACACCACTATCCAGATTTAATCGTTTGAGGCGATCTATTTGCTTTGACGATGCAAATCCATATGATTTCAATGTCTGCCGGACATAATAATGAGCAGAATCCAATGAATTGTTGGGATTTGATTTTGCAAAAAACCATTGTGCTAGGGTGAATTTTGATTCGATACTTGAACTATCCTTTAGCAGCGACTTTTGCAACAGTTGCTTTGCGGCTCCCCACTTTCCTTTTTCCATCCGGCTTTGCACCTGCCTAATCACACTTACTTGAGCTACCAAAGCATGATGGATGCATATCACAGCACAAAAACTAAAAAGTAGAACCCTAATCATGATGAGCAAAATTACCTATAAAACGAAAAAGGCAACTAAAAATTAGTCGCCAATAGGCTTATTTCAAATGAAAGATGATATTCCGAGTCGAGGTGAGAGGATTCGAACCTCCGGCCTCCACGTCCCTAACGTGATGCGCTAACCGGGCTGCGCTACACCTCGAAATGAATCGCAATAATAGCAAAATCCAACTTAAAATTCGAAGGAATTATTTATTGCTGATTTCTTTCATCTAATGATCTCTCCAAAACCTAATTGGGTTAAATCCTGGTTTATGAAATGACCTTTAAAAAGTTTTCATCAAGTAATTACCAATGGCTATATGAGAAATATTCCGCAAAATTAGTGCTGTTGTTTTTCTATTTCCTTCTCCTTATAAAAGGTTCTTAAAAACACGAGTCTCTTTTTCAAAATAAATAATGTTGAAACTATGTCACTAGGGGACATGAATAGATGAGAAGTCTCTAGCTCCTAATTGCTCGCCTCCACTGTTGAACCAGGTGATACCTATAGGACCTTTTACCAAATGAATACAGTCTATTTCTTCTTTCTCTTTAGATCACGAATAAATCGAGCCCATTTCAACGGGTCTAAGAAAGGATTGTAAATCGGACGAAATTTGTCGCCCGCAGAGTTAGACCATTGATCAATGTAGTAGCGATAATTCCCCCTACCATCCAGTGGCGTAATTCGTGACATAAGGGCAAGCATTTCTGCATTCATTGCCTTTTGATCTACTCCATTATCAAACGGAATATTCAATGCTAATACAGCTTCTTTAAAAAGTTCTTCTGTTGGAATAGCCGTAATCATCACATCTTTCAAAAACGTAATATCTGGCGTCAATTCAACCAAAATTGTTAGCATATCCCTGGGAGAATCAGGAACGATATAATGCATGCGATGATAACCAACCGAACTAATCACCACGCTATCACCCACAAAAACCGGCAAGGAAAAGAATCCTGATGCATTCGAAGGAACGCCTCTACCTGCCCTTGGTATATAAATGTGAACCCCTGGCAATACCTGAACAGAATCGCTTACAACCCCTGAAAGTTGGATGATCCTGCGCTGATTCTGCGAAAACACCTCATTGGTCCAACCCATGAGTGTGAAAATGACTAAAACAGTAAGAAAGCCCCTCATATATCTCGGCAAAGTTAAAGATTCATATGGAATGTTAACCTTATCTTAGCAACATCTTTTAGTCTGATTATGCATAAATAATGGTCCTGTTAAACTCATACCGCCACCCAGAAAGCCGATAAAATATTAAGATGATCCCATGAAGCCTTTAGTTTTAAATCAACCATTGCCAAGTCATACTGGCAATCAATGACCCACTTCATCATAGTATGCGCTTAAAACATTTCAACATCGAATTGGGGGCACAAATCTTTCTGGCAAGTTCTGACACGTCACGTTTACGCATACTCAATTTGATTCTAACGAATGGCGAAATGTGCATAACTGACTTAGAACGCATTTTGGAGTTCACACAAACCAAAACGTCCAGGCATTTATTGTATCTGAAAAACTCTGGCATCCTAACCTCTCGCAAAATTAATCAATGGGCATTCTATCAAATCAAAGACGAGGTCTTTGATATCATTAAGCAAATCCTTCAATTTGTCACCCGTGATCCAGTCATGCAACAAGACCAACAAATTTTTAAAAACATGTATAGCAATCGCGAATTGTCTTTAAATAAATTACAAATCAAACCCCTTAGTCAACCCTAACGAAATTGGATCTTGCTATAATCGACTTTCAATACATATTTATAAAACAAGCATAACCCCAAGTGAAAAAATATAAAAGTATTTTCTTTGATCTTGACCATACTTTATGGGATTTTGAAACCAATTCCCGCGAAGCTCTCCTAGAACTTCATCACACGTATCAGCTAGAGAAAAAAGGAATAGAGAAAAATGCATTCCTGCTTGCTTTCAAAAAGATTAACACGGGATTATGGCATTTGTATGATACGGGCAAAATCAAACAAGAGGTCATCCGCTTGCAGCGATTCCATCGAATCTTTCAAGAGTTTGAGGTGGAAGAATACGATTTATCACTAAAATTCTCTTTGGACTATGTGGACCAATCACCCAAAAAGAAAAACCTCTTGCCGCATGCTAAAGAAGTATTGGAACATCTATATCTTATTTATCCCCTACATATTATCACAAATGGGTTCAGTGAAATACAATCTACCAAATTGACCAGTTCAGGAATTCACCAGTATTTCCAAAGTATTGTTACATCCGAGAAAGCGGGTCACAAAAAACCCTCGAAAGAAATATTTGAATACGCGTTGACAGAAAATAATCTGCAACCCCACGAAGTTGTAATGATTGGAGATAACCTTCTCACAGATATGGGAGGCGCAAAAAATGCATTTATTGATGCCATCTATTTCAATCCTGAAAAGATTCTGCATGACACCCCAATTACCCATGAAATACATAGTCTGGCCGAATTGAAACAGTTATTATAATCGCACCTTATTGCTAATTTGCAGTCCGGATTTGAAAAGCAAAAGCATCACGTCTTTCATTAAAATGTATTATATCTAAAACCAATATTATGTCAACTGGATTTTTTCACATTCCTACTCCTAAAAACGAACCTGTATTATCTTACGCCACCGGCAGTAAAGAAAGAGTCGCTTTAAAGAAAGCGCTCGAAGAAGCTCGGTCGCAAGTGTTAGATATCCCCATGTATATTGGAGCAGACGAAGTTCGCAGTGGCAAAAAGAAACCACTATCTCCTCCTCACGATCATCATCATATTCTTGGGTATTTCCATGAAGGAGACAAAGGGCATGTAGAGCAGGCCATTAATGCGGCCATGGCTGCCAAAGAATTATGGGCGAGCTTAAGTTGGGAAAATCGTGCTAGTATTTTTTTGAAGGCCGCTGATTTATTAGCCGGACCATATCGTTATAAAATCAATGCAGCTACGATGCTAGGCCAATCTAAGAATGCCTACCAAGCGGAGATTGATGCTGCCTGTGAACTCATAGACTTTCTGCGCTTCAACGTACATTTTATGGGAGAGATTTATAACGACCAACCACAATCTTCTCCGGGTGTTTGGAATAGAGTTGAATACAGACCTTTAGAAGGATTTGTATTTGCACTGACCCCTTTCAATTTCACAGCCATTGCAGGCAACTTGCCCACCAGTGCCGCCCTCATGGGTAACACAGTAGTGTGGAAACCGGCCAATACTCAAATCTATGCAGCGAATGTAATCATGCAAGTGCTAAAAGAAGCAGGCTTGCCCGATGGTGTAATCAATTTAATATATGTTACCGGGCCGGATGCAGGCGATGTTATTTTCAGTCACACAGATTTTGGTGGGATCCATTTTACCGGAAGCACAGGTGTGTTTCAAAATATATGGAAAACTATTGGCCAAAACATTCATCAATACAAATCGTATCCACGCATCGTAGGTGAAACCGGTGGCAAAGATTTTATTATGGTTCATAAAAGTGCAGATGCCAAACAAGTGGCTACCTCTATTGCAAGAGGAGCATTTGAATACCAAGGACAAAAATGTTCGGCCGCATCACGCTGTTATGTTCCTTCTAATTTGTGGGAAGACGTGAAAAAATATTTGATTGAAGACTTGAAGAGCATGAAGATGGGACCCACCGAAGATTTTGGCAACTTTATCAATGCCGTGATTGACGAAAAGTCGTTTAACTCTATCTCCGGGTATATTGAGAAAGCCAGGCAAAACCCAATGAACGAAATCATTGCAGGTGGCAAGCACGATAAAACGAAAGGCTATTTTATTGAGCCAACGGTGATCCTTACAAAAGACGCCTACTCATTAACAATGTGTGAAGAAATCTTCGGGCCAGTCATGACCATCTATGTATACCACGCAGAAAATTTTGAACAAACCTTGGAACTGGTAGATCAAACTTCACCCTATGCATTGACCGGATCCATAATGGCGCGCGATCGCTTTGCCGTAGAAATGGCTACTAAGAAACTCAGCAATGCTGCGGGTAACTTTTACATCAACGATAAGCCAACCGGTGCCGTAGTAGGCCAGCAACCTTTCGGTGGGGCCAGAGGTAGCGGTACCAATGATAAAGCGGGAGCGAAAGTAAATTTGTTACGCTGGGTATCCATGCGCACCATCAAAGAAACATTTGTAACCCCTACCGATTATAGGTATCCGTTTTTGGAATCATAATTGAATGACATCTTTTTCAGCACTATCAGACTATTGGGTCTCACTGAATCTTAAGGATGTTATTTTATAGTCATTAAGTTTATTTACTTTGATAAAGTCATTCGCTCATAACTATATACCTATGAAGAATTTATTCAGTTTGCTGATTTGCCTTTGCAGTACTTTAGCTTTTTCGCAAAAAAAAACCAGTATCGTTGACTCCCGTTTAGCCGATATCGATCGTAAACTCGAAGCAATTCTTTCAGATTGGAAAGTAGCCGGATTTGCGGTGGCAGTGGTGGAGAAAAAAAAAGTAGTCTACGCAAAGGGATTTGGCTACCGCGACCTTGAAAATAAAAAACCGGTGACACCCAATACTCTTTTTGCGATTGGCAGTTGTTCCAAAGCGTTCACTTCCTCCTTATTAGGCATCTTGCGAAATGAAAATAAAGTTTCCTTTGATGAGAGGCCATCTTTATACGTTCCAGAACTTAAATTCTTCAATGAAGAAATGAATGCTGGAATTACTGTCAAAGATTTAATGACTCATCGCACAGGTTTACCCCGACATGATTACTCATGGTATTTATTCAGTTCTGCATCCAAAGATAGTCTCATTCAACGAATCAAATATCAAGAGCCCTCGTTTGGAGTGCGCAAACAATGGCAGTATAATAATTTTATGTTTTTGACTCAAGGGGTGATTGCTGAAAAAATTACCGGCAACTCCTGGGAGAAAAACATTGCTACTAAGATATTCAATCCACTCGGCATGACCTCTTCTAATACCTCCATAGAGGAATTAGAGAAAAGTACTGAACCTTCTCTAGGATATGAAGTCAAAAAAGAGGCTATATCTAAGATGGACTATTATCACATTAGTGGTATGGCTCCGGCTGGTAGCATCAATAGTAGTGTAAACGACATGACCCATTGGATTAAAACCTGGATCTATGGAGGAAAATACGAGGGCAAAGAAATACTTCCTGCTTCGTACGTGGCAGAAGCGATGAGTTCTCAAATGGTCATCAATGCTGCGCTTCCTTCCAAAGAACATCCGGATATCCAATTTGCCAACTATGGATATGGGTGGTTTATGGCTTCCTACAAGGGGCATTATCGCGTAGAACATGGGGGCAACATCGATGGCTTTTCTGCCAGTACTTCCTTTTTTCCGAGCGATAGTTTAGGCATTGTTGTCTTAGTAAATCAAAATGGGTCTAGCGTGCCTTCTATTGTTCGCAATTTAATTGCGGATCGAATGTTACGAGTAATTCAAACAGACTGGAGCAAAGAATTGAAAGTAGCGGCAGACAAACGAAAAAAAGACGAAGCCGAAACGACAAGCAAGATCGAGTCTGCACAAAAAAAAGGCACCAAACCTTCGCACGTGCTGGAAGAATTTGAGGGGAATTATTCACATCCCGGTTATGGTCGGTTTTCGATTAAGGTAAACCATGACTCGCTTTTTGCTTCAATGGGTAAATACGAAACGTGGTTGAAGCATTATCATTTTGATACCTTTCAGCCTTTTGAAATAAAGGAGAAACATAAAATTGATACGGCCGATAAGAGTAACACTCGTTTAAATTTCAGTACTGGCATGAATGGTGAAATAGAAAGCGTGAGAATTAATGATTTTGAACCTTCCCTTTCAAAACCGCTGGAATTTACAAGGCAAGCTATTACGAAAGAGATTACAGCGGAAGAACTTAAAAGATATGTTGGAGAATATGAGTTGGGAGGAATGATAGCCAAAGTCTTTACTAAAAGTGAAAAGACATTATTCTTATTTGTACCGGGCCAGCCCGAGTATGAATTGCAATATTTAGGCAGCGATAAATTTTCTATCAAAAACTTAAATGGGTATAAATTGGCATTTGAGAAAGACAGCGGAGGCCTATTCAGTGGTTGTTCATTTATTCAGCCGAATGGAACATTTAAAGCAAAGAAGAAAAGTAAATAGTGCTATGAGCAACTGTAAATTCCTCGTGGCTTAAATTATCGGAAGCTATGCGGGGGTTTATTGTCAGCATTACTAATCTACATCAGCAAGGTCAGGAGCATCTTGTAACATAACGCTTTATTAACTCTACTTCTTGAGATGAATTTGTTGTGAGCAAAGCCCTTTCAAAGTAATCTTTGGCCTGCGTAATATTCCTTTGAACAAGATAAAAGTTTCCGATGGCGCATAAATGGAGGTAATGCCCGTTCAGGTTTTTGATTCGATTCAATTCCTCTATTCCCCTTTCCGGTGATTCTGCATAACCAACAGCAATGGCTCGGTTTAAATCAATCATTGGCCCGGGCTTTATTTCCTGTAACATTTCATAAAACAAAACTAGTTTCTTCCATTGGGTATCTTCAAATCGATTTGACAATGCATGTACAGAAGCTATTGCCGCTTCTACATGATATTCACTTAACTCATTCGCCACAGATGCCTCTTCCAGCAACCTCATTCCCTTTTCAATAAGTGGTTGATTCCATTTTGAGCGATCCTGATCTTCCAACAAAATTATTTCTCCACCTAAACTGGTACGTGCATCAATCCTTGAAACTTGTAAACACATGAGTGACAGCAGCGCTTTTACTTTTGGCAAATTTGTGGCTGGATGTTGTATCAATAAGTAAGTAATTCTCATCGCTTCTTCACATAGATCTTCTCGGATCAGAACATCAGATTGCTGCGAATAATATCCTTCATTAAATAATAAATACAATACTTTTAAAACACTATTCAGTCGAAAAGATAAATCAAATACGTTGGGAGAAACTAATTGAATACCCTCCTCTCTTAACTTCTCTTTCGCCCTGTAAATTCGTTTCGCAATGGTATCTTCATTGGTAAGGAATGCTTGTGCAATTTCTTGGGTACTCAATCCACCCAATGTTTTCAGTGTCAATGCTATTTGAGACTCGAGTGGAATGGATGGATGACAACAAGTAAACATCATTCTCAAGACGCTGTCATTGATTTCTTCTTCATCAAAAATAGTGTGAATAGAATACACCCGATCCTGCTGATATGAATTTCGCTTAATTGCTTCTCGCTGATTGGTTCGTATAGAATCAACCGCCTTATTTTTAGCTACCTGGTAAAGCCACGCAGATGGATTTTGAGGAATGCCATGAAAAGGCCATACCTCCATCGCCTTCATTAAAGTATCTTGTACTAAATCTTCCGCCAGTTCAAAATTTTCAGTGCCTAAATACCGGGTAAGCACAGCGGCCATCTTTCCCGCCTCCAGACGAAAAAGATGGCCGACTAACTGCTGCACATTGTCAAATGAATGTGCCACTACTATTTTTATTTTTTCTTTGGAAAGTTAGCGTTGGCCATTACCTCCTCTAGCTGCGAGGTATGACGTGCAGAATGGCCTGCAATAAAAAGCAAAAGCTGATAGGAGTCCATAGTAGCAAATGGCATAACTGCATAATGGTTGCGAAGATCATCTTGCGTAGTCTTCACATATTCCATATTAGCTTCACGCTTCGCAATAAATGCTTTCAGGGAACCATCCACTGAACCAAATTGCTTTTTAGGTTCAAACATTTCCGGTGTTTTTACTTTTTGCGCACGATTCGTGATCATGCCCGTGATGGCATCGTCTGTCATCTTTACTTCACTGCGCCTTGCCGGGTTAGCTGCTTCTTTCAAAGAACCTTCCAACATCCCGAAGAGAGCGGTTTCAGAGAAAGCAATATGCTCTACGCATTCGGCTACTGACCAAGACTCAGGGGAGGCCTTGAAATTTAGCTGCTCTTCCGTGAGACCTTTTAAATCATTCACCAATTTTTCCTTTGTTTCCTTCATGTAGTCGACTGCAGCTTTACGCTCAGCATCCGTCAAACCTCCATCGAAAGGTTTGAAAGCACTGGCGATCACAATTGTGATGACCAGGGGTAATAGTTTAAAATTTTTCATTGTTTTAGGGGTTTAGTTAATTAAGAAGCTACATGTCCATTTTCTGAATTGGCCTTACTTGCACTTTGCCATTAAAAATAAAGTCCGGGTAATCTTGTGAGAGTGCCACAGCCTCATCAATGTCCTTCGCGGTGATGATAAAATAGCCTCCTACTAATTCCTTACTCTCGGCAAAGGGGCCATCCGTTACTATTCGGTTGGGGCCACTGACAAATTTTCCGCTGGGCACCAACGGCTCCCCACTCTCATAGCGGCCTTCTTTTCTCAGTTTCTCTACCCAGGCAAACCACTTTTGCATGTGTTTTTGCATGGCTTCGGGTGATTTCATCTCAGGGGCAATATCACTGCCTCCATGAAAAATAAGCATGAATTTTTCCATACGATTTTGACTTTAAGTTAAACAAATTTCCCTGAAGACGTATGCGGGTAGGTAAATCGGACAACAATAAAATTTATTATTAAGAACTATTCTGGCCAAGGCTTATCTTGTAGCCCTGATGACAAATGAAGAAACAGCTATCAAAGCAACCTATTTCAGCATTGTAGGGAATACTTTGTTGGCCATTATCAAAGGGGTAGCAGGTTTCTTTGGTAACTCTTACGCGTTGATTGCTGATGCTATCGAATCCACTACGGATATCTTCTCTTCGTTGCTCGTACTCTTTGGATTAAAATATGCCAATCTACCTCCGGATAAAAATCATCCCTATGGGCATGGGCGTATTGAACCCCTTATAACATTTTTAGTGGTTGGGTTTTTGATCACTTCTGCTACTGTCATTGCGTATGAAAGCATTCAGAATATCGGAACCCCCCATGATTTACCAAAACCATTTACACTCCTTGTATTAGGCGCTATCATCTGCTGGAAAGAAGTCTCTTATCGAGTGGTAATGAAGAAAAGTAATGAAACTAAAAGTTCTTCATTACGAGCAGATGCGTGGCATCATCGCAGTGATGCCATTACTTCTATTGCTGCCTTCATTGGTATTTCTATTGCGTTATTGTTAGGAAAAGGCTATGAATCGGCTGACGATTGGGCAGCGCTGTTTGCTTCCGGGTTTATTATTTATAACAGCTACTTGATTTTCAGACCCGCTTTGGGTGAAATCATGGACGAAAATTTATATGATGACCTGGAGGCAACTATCAGAAAAGTATCGTTAGAGGTAAAAGGAATTATTGATACTGAAAAGTGTTTCATCCGTAAAGCCGGGATGCAGTATCATATTGATCTTCACGCGGTAGTAGACGGTCAGCTATCGGTGCGGGATGGACATGAGTTAGCTCATAAGTTAAAAGACACATTGCGCTCAACCATTCCTGAATTAGGGCATGTGTTGATCCATATAGAGCCGAGTAGAAATTCCTGATAGTAGTTGCCGGTGAATAGAGAAAAGGGAATCTCGTTACATCTTCTCCGGCACTTGAATACCCAATAGCCTCATCGACTGTTTTAACAAATCAGCAATGACTTTAGAGAAAGCTATTCTGAATTTTAATTTGAGGGGATCTGCTTCATTAAAAATAGGAACTGCCTGATAAAACTGGTTATATTCTTTTGCTAATTCATACGCATAATTTGCAATGACAGCAGGAGAATATTCACGCGCAGCTTCCACCAGTTTGAGGTGATAATGATTCAACCGAAAAATAATCTCTCTCTCAATAGGCTCCAACAATGTAACTTTCCTTAGTTCATCTCCGGAAACTTGAATTTCCATTAATGCAGCTTTGCGTAGTATGGCTTTGATACGGGCATGTGTATATTGAATGAATGGCCCTGTATGTCCTTGCAATTGAATTGATTCACTTGGATCAAACATCATCCGTTTTTTCGGATCGACTTTTAGTAAAAAGAATTTCAGCGCGCCCAAGCCCACCATCTCAGAAAGATTTTTTATCTCCTCCTCACTCATCTCATCGATCTTACCTAGCTCACGCGTTTGCTTCTCTGCATCACCCACCATTTCCTCCATCAGGTCATCCGCATCCACCACCGTGCCTTCCCGGCTTTTCATTTTGCCTGTTGGCAGATCGACCATGCCGTACGAAAGATGATAGCACTTTTCAGCCCATGCATAGCCCAATTTTTTTAAGATAAGGAACAATACTTTGAAATGATACTCCTGCTCATTACCGACCGTATAAACTTGTCCTTCTATCTTTGGGAAATCGCGGAAACGTAAAATAGCGGTGCCGATGTCTTGCGTCATGTACACCGAAGTGCCATCTGAGCGTAACAAAACTTTTTGATCTAAGCCATCCGAAGTTAAATCCACCCACACCGAGCCATCCTCCTTTTTGTAGAACACACCTTGTTCTACACCTCGAAGCACTTCATCTTTTCCAAGTAAATAAGTTTGCGATTCATAATACAATTTCTCAAAATCAACACCCATGCGCTTGTACGTAGAATCAAATCCCTTGTACACCCATCCATTCATGGTCTTCCATAGTTCGACTGTAGCTGAGTCATTCGCCTCCCATTGCAATAATAATCCTACCGCCTTTTGCATGATGGGCGCTTGTTTCTCAGCCTCCTCTTTGTTTAAACCTTTACTTTCCAGTTCAGCAATCTGTGCTTTAAAATGCTTGTCGAACTCTACATAATATTTCCCTACCAACTTATCACCCTTCAAGCCACTGCTTTCAGGTGTTTCGCCATTTCCAAACAATTGCCATGCGGCCATGCTCTTGCAAATGTGAATACCGCGATCGTTGATGATTTGCACTTTGTGCACTTTATAACCAATCGCTTTATAGATTTCCGCAACCGAGTAGCCCAAAAAATTATTTCTCAAATGACCCAAGTGCAATGGCTTGTTGGTATTGGGTGATGAATACTCCACCATCATCTCTTTGTCATTGGCTGCCAACTGCCCAAAAGATGAATTAGAATAAATCGACTCAAACACCTGCGCCCATACTGCATCTCTGATCGACAAATTCAAAAAACCTTTCACCACATTGTACTTACTCACCAAATCTGAATTCGCTTGAAGGTATTCACCAATCATCTTGGCGGTTTCTTCCGGGCTCTTCTTGGAAATTTTGGTTATTGGAAAACACACCAGCGTATGCGAGCCTTCAAACTCTGCATTAATAGGTTGCAACTGAATTTGCTCAATGGATTGATTGAACAGGGCAGTGATCGCTTTTTGGATTTCAGTTCGAAGGGTTAAATCTAAATTCATTTGGAGACTTAAGAATCAAGACGTAAGACATAAGACATGAGTTCTCAGACCTGAAATTGTCTTGCTACTTACGTCTTACTACTTACGTCTGTTACATATCAAGTATATAAGCAAACATCAAAGGCGCCACAATGGTCGCATCGCTCTCTACAATAAACTTAGGCGTATCAATATTCAATTTGCCCCATGTAATTTTTTCATTTGGCACAGCCCCTGAGTAAGAACCATAACTGGTGGTTGAATCGCTGATCTGGCAGAAGTAACTCCAATACGGAATGCTATCTCTTTCTAAATCTTGGTGCAACATTGGCACCACACAAATCGGAAAGTCGCCCGCAATGCCCCCACCAATCTGGAAGAAGCCGATGCCATCCTTGCCTGAATTTTTTGTGTACCAATCTGCCAACCACACCATGTACTCAATACCGCTTTTCATTGTGCTGGCTTTCAATTCGCCCGTGATGCAATACGAAGCAAAAATATTTCCCATGGTGCTATCTTCCCATCCCGGCACTACCATCGGCATATTTTTCTCTGCCGCGGCAATCATCCAACTGTTCTTCGGGTCGATCTCATAATATTGTTTCAAGTCGCCACTGTTGATCATGCGAAACATGAACTCATGAGGAAACAACCGCTCGCCTTTATCTTCGGCATCCTTCCACACTTTGAATAAATGTTTTTGCAGCCTGCGGAATGCCTCCTCTTCCGGAATGCACGTATCCGTCACTCGGTTTAAATGGTTTTGCAACAAATCCCACTCTTGTTCAGGAGTCAGGTCACGGTAGTTAGGGATCCTGCGGTAGTGCGAGTGCGCTACCAGGTTCATAATGTCCTCCTCCAGGTTCGCGCCTGTACAAGAGATAATGTGCACCTTATTTTGGCGGATCATCTCTGAGAAGCTGATGCCCAGCTCACCCGTACTCATGGCGCCCGCGAGCGTCACCATCATTTTTTTGCCCTCGGCAATATGTTTTTTATAGCCCTTCGCAGCGTCCACCAATGCGGCCGAGTTGAAGTGCAAGTAATTTTTCTCAATAAAAGCGGAAATGGGGCGATTTGTGCTCATGATGTTGTTAGAATTTGGTGCGAAAATACGGAATAAGTTGAAAGTTAGAAGGAGAAAGTTGAGGGACGCGGATGAGGGGTGGCGATCGCATTGGGCTTAGGTGTTTTGACCATGCATAGTTCCCATTCTTTTTTACTACCTAGCAACCTTTTCATTACACTTATGAGTAAGCATTACGCCTCTGCCGTTACGGCTTTTCTTGTCTGGGGATTTTTCCCGCTGGTATTGCGCTCAGTTGGTGCTCACCCCGCGGGCGAAATTCTTTACTTCCGCATCTTATTCTCATTGATCATTCTCATGGTCATTCTCGTGGCTTTCATGCAAAAAAAGACGAGGGAAAATATCGCACTTTTCAAATCATTGAACACAAAAGCGAAAACGAGCGTGATCACATTGACTTTGCTGGGCGGGGCTTTGCTCACCGTTAACTGGCTGGTGTTTATTTATGTTGTAAATAACGTAAACGTAAAGACAGCTTCCTTCTCATATTTGATTTGTCCTGTAATTACTGCGGGGCTTGGCTATGCATTGCTACGAGAAAAATTAGTTACCATTCAATGGCTTTCTATTTTACTCTGTGCCATTAGTTGCGTAATAATGGGCATCGGCAACATCCAAGAATTATGGTACAGTTTATTGATTGCTTTCTCGTACGCGCTCTATTTGATTACTCAGCGCAAAAATCAAGGATTTAACCGATTGATCGTGTTGGCCGTTCAAGTGGTTTTTGCATTCATACTCATGAATTTGTTCTTCGTGCAATTAGTTGGCTCCGTCTCCATTAATTACTCGTTCTTCAGTATTGTGTTTTGCATCGCGCTTTTTTTCACAGTACTGCCTTTGTTCCTCAATTTGTATGCGCTCAACCAAATCGATGCAGCTACCATCGGAATTCTGATGTACATCAATCCTCTCATCAACTTCACGCTGGCATTTTTGGTTCTTCATGAAACCGCCTCGGTTACGCAGCAAGTTGGTTATGCGATCATCGCCATTGCTTTGGTACTTTTTAACATCCCCGTTTTGAAACGGAAGCTGATGGCCTAAGTCAATATGTTCAGTCAAGTCTGACAACGACATCTTCACCAACTCTGATCGACCAAAAAAATCTCATAGCTAATGTTATTCTCCGTTTTAAGAATAGCAATGTGAAATATCCGCCCTTAATTTTAATAACTTTCTTCAAAATTTAAAGTATGGGCGGAAGCTAACAGAAAAAAATATGGCAACAACTACCCCAACAAAATTCTTATCTTGACACCCATTTCAAACCAATACTTATGCGCTCTACCCTATACTTATTTTCATTACTGGTACTTACGTTACTATTTTCTACAACACACGCCCAAACCAAACAACCCGATTGGGCCAAATTACAGGATGAAACTCTTAAGCATTTTCAAGCCATCTTAAAAATTAACTCGAGCGTAGCCACGGGATACGAAGCTCCTGTAGTAGAGTACCTCAAATCGGTGTTGGATAAAGAAGGTATTTCTAATAAAGTTTTTTCGAACGATTCCAAGCGTCCCAATTTGGTAGCACGGATTAAAGGAAACGGCAATAAAAAACCGGTATTGATTATGGCGCACACCGATGTGGTCAGTGTCGATACGACTAAATGGATACATCCTCCCTTCTCTGCGACCCGCGATGGTGGTTATGTGTATGCGCGTGGTGCGGTAGATGACAAAGACAATGTGGTGGCTGCGTTAATGGTGATGCTGCAACTAAAAAGACTAGGTATTGTGTTGGATAGAGACGTGATTTTCTTAGCAGAAGCAGGCGAAGAATCAAATACAAAAGTAGGGATTGATTTTATGGTGAGCGAACACTGGGCGGACATCGAAGCAGAATTCTGTTTTGCCGAAGGTGGTGGCGTCACGCGCAAAGATGGCAAAATTGTTTATGCTGCTGTTTCCACTACTGAAAAAGTGCCGAGAGGAGCTAAGTTGATAGCACGTGGCACGGCTGGACATGGATCAGTTCCCTTGCAAGACAATGCCATCGTGCATCTCTCGCAAGCAATTTCAAAAATTGCAGCATGGCAAACTCCCATGCGCTTAAACGAAACAACTCGCGCGTTTTTTACTCGACTGGCATCCGTTAGCGCGCCAGCCGATGCAGCCCGCTATCTTGCTGTAGTGAACGACAAGGAGGCTGAAAAAGCACAAGAGTACTTCGCGGCCAAAGAACCACGCATGTACTCCACGCTTCGCACTTCTATCTCTCCCAATATTTTCAAAGGAGGATACTTAAGTAATATAATCCCCAGCGAAGCCGAAGCAACCCTAGACATACGCGCACTACCTGATGAAGACATGTCAGCGCTATTAGCCGAAATGAAACGCGTGATCAACGACTCACAGATCGAGATCGTTCCTAATACAAAAAACCTACGCCCATCAGCCAGACCATCGCGGTTAGAATCGGATGCCTTTAAAGTAACCGAAGCTGCGATTAAGAAAATTTACAACACGGTAACAATCCCAACTATGCCAACCGGTGCCACCGACATGGCCTTCTTACGTGCAAAAGGTGTGGAGTGCTACGGCATTGGCCCGATGACGGACATTGAAGATGGCCCCAAAGGTTTTGGAGCGCACAGCGACCAAGAAAGAATCTTGGAAGAATCGTTGCACAAGTTTGTTCAGTTTAATTGGGAGGTGATTGTGAATTTGGCAAAGGCTAATTAGAAGACTGGAGACGAACTGTTTTTTTTGTCAAATGAGTATGAGTAAGGAATGTGCTCCCAACAATGCCAAAAATTAATGTTTTCAAAATGAAGAAATTTCTCCTCATTACCCTTATAAGTTTCTTGTCAGATGTTACACTGGCTCAACCTTCTGACACTCTTCAACAAATTGATGCGCTTTTTAGCCAGTGGCACAATGCCACTCCTGGAGGAGCTATTGCGATTAAACGAGGTGAGAAAATAATCTATCACAAAGCTTATGGCTTGGCGGACCTTGAACATCAAGTTCCAAACACAACCGAAACTATATTTGAGAGTGGCTCAGTAGCAAAGCAATTTACTGCAACCGCCATTTTACTGCTCATCGATCAAAAGAAAATTTCTTTGCAAGATGATGTGAGGAAATATGTACCCGAACTTCCAAATTATGGTAAAGTCATTACCATTCAGCATCTACTCAATCATATAAGTGGACTTAAGGATTGGGGAAGCATAGGAGGTTTAGCCGGATGGCCACGTACAACACGCATTTACACACTTGACCTTGCCTTACATATTATTTGCAAACAAAAGTCACTTAATTTCGAGCCGGGTTCAAAATACTCCTATAGCAATTCCAATTACTCACTGTTAGTCACCATTGTGGAGCGTGTCTCAAAAACGACATTGGATCACTTTACCGATTCCGCTTTCTTTAAGCCACTTCACATGATAAGCACAAAATGGAGAAATGATTTTCGCGAAGTAATAGTTAATCGTGCTATTGCGTATTCCGGAAGTGAAGGAACTTATCGACAGTTAATGCCATTCGAAAATGTGCATGGTCATGGTGGTTTGCTTACCACTACCAATGATCTTCTGCGATGGAATATGCTTTTGGAAAATCACGAGTTGATAGGAAATCGAGTTGCTGAATGGAGAATAGAACAAGGGAAGCTTACCAATGGAGAAAAGATTAGCTACGCATCTGGCTTATTCATTCAAAAAGTGAATGGGTACCAGGAGATAAGCCACAGTGGTGCGACAGCAGGGTATCGGGCGTGGTTGGCATATTATCCACAAAAAAAGTTGTCTGTGGTTATATTAAGCAACGATGCAAGCTTTAGAAGTGTTTCAAGTCAGATTTCTGAAATTTTCTTGGGAAAAGAGTCAGTAATAGAAAATCCACTGCCAACTAAATTTATAGCAATGACTGAAACAGATAAAAAAAGTTGGGCTGGAACTTATAAAAGCCAAGAAGGCATGGATGTGATCTCGCTCGACTACAAGGACAACCATCTTCTTTCCAATGGCAATGTAGTTAGTGTCATTCATACTGATACACTCTACTTCGATCGGTTTTGGTGGATTCGTCAAAAAGAAAATCAAATTATACTGAAGAATCAAAATGGAATCAATCGGTATATAAAAGTCGCTCCACCTGATGCCAACATTGCGGCTTTACAATCTTTGCAAGGGAATTACGATAGCGAAGATGCTGAAGTGACGTATAAATTTACAGTTGCCTCTAATGAACTGTGGCTTCAGATTGATTCCTTTCCAAAACAAAAATTAACACCTGCCTATCAAAATGGCTTTCATGATGATGACTATGTTTTTTACGAATTTCAGCGAGACAAAAAAAACAACGTAAAAGGATTGTTGGTTAGTACTTCAAGAGCTTTAAGAGTTCCTTTTACAAAGAGGTAGCAAGTGATAATTCTTTATCCGGCAAGCACAGGTCTTGTTTCAATCGACTTCGCTGCAGCCTCTAGAATTTCAAAGGCACTTTCGGCAGTTCTATTTTCTGTATCAAGCGTAGGGTTTATTTCCACCATTTCCCATGCGCACACACGAGGGTCTTTACACAGTTCAGCATTTAGCACTTTGGCTTCTTCTACAGTAAGTCCATTTGGTACAGGTGTACCGGTGCCTGTAGAGAAGCGACTGTCGATGGCATCCACATCAAAAGAAACATAGATCAGATCGCAATGATCTAACATTTGCATAACCTTCTCAGCAATCTTATCGGCTCCCAACTTCTTTACATCTTCTACTTCAATAAAGTTTACATTGTTTTTATTGATCAAATAGTTTTCCGGCTTTTCGAAATCGCGTACGGCAATTAACACCAGGTCTTCTGCATTGATCTTCGGCCCTTGCATTCCCACATTTTTGATTTGCTCCCAATAATCCAACGTCTCACCTCTTGGGTCGTTGACTTTGCATTCAAAATTGTCCAGTCCCAACGCCATTGCCAAAGGCATCCCATGCATGTTGCCGGAAGGAGTCGTAAAAGGCGTGTGCATATCGGCATGGGCATCAATCCAAACAACACCTAATTTCTTTTTGGGATATGCCTTTTTAATGCCTGCAATAGTTCCGTAAGCAGTAGAATGATCGCCCGCGATAATGAGCGGAAAAAAATCATCGAATAATTGCTCGTACACTTCCAGGCATACGCGCTCTTCCATGATCAACACACCATCAATGAATTTAGCATAAGCGTGTTCGGCTCCATCAAAGAGAAGTTCGTTCACATTCTCTACTTCAATAGAATCGTGCTTTCGAAATAAATCTGATTTAGCATCAAGACTCGCAATCTTAATAGCCTCTACCCCAAGACTTGCTCCACGGGTTCCGGCACCGATTTCGGACTTTACTTGTATAATCTTGATTTCTTTCTCTTTCACAAAAACGATAGTTAATGAATAAACGGTTGACAAAAAGCTAAAAACGGGACTTCCTTAGCGTAACCCGGTCAGAAATCGGGAAGCGCGTGCGCAATCGCAAAAATTAAGAAGTGCCAATGAGTCATACCGGTGAGATTATTGCAAAGATGGCAAAATTATTACAATATTGCACCTCATTTTGACTGGTGGTTTTTAAGTTCTCGTTTATACTACCCGGCAGTCATTAACCACTAAAGAAGAGAATGAAGAGCTACCGCGAGTTAATTGAACAAACCTTCGAGTTTCCCCAAAAGGAATTCAAAGTAAGGGATCACGAATTATTGTTCAATGATGTGCCCCTGATGGACATTATCAAAGAATACGGCACCCCCCTAAAGGTTACTTACTTACCAAAAATTAGTGAGAACATCCGTTTTGCTAAGGCTGCTTTCAATAATGCCATGGAGCGATTTAAATACAATGGAAAATACACGTATTGCTATTGCACCAAATCCTCTCACTTCGATTTTGTATTAGAAGAAGCGCTTAAGAACGATATTCATATTGAAACTTCTTCTGCGTTTGATATCCCTATTGTTCGCACTCTTTACGGACGAGGTAAAATAAGCAAAGAGACCTATATTCTGTGCAACGGATTTAAGATGCCTCGATACAGAAATTATATTACAGATTTATTAAATGATGGCTTTAATTGCATGCCGATTTTAGATAATCTGAGTGAAATTGACACCTATGAAAAAGATGTAAAGGTCCCATACAATGTGGGGATTCGTGTGGCGGCAGACGAAGAACCTAAATTTGAATTTTATACTTCACGCTTAGGCATCCGATACAACGATATCAATACGCTATACAAAGAAAAAATTGCGACTAGCAGTAAAGCATCACTGAAACTGTTGCACTTCTTTATTAATACGGGAATAAAAGACACTGCCTACTACTGGAGCGAACTAAGCCGATTTATCTTTAAATATTGTGAGATGAAAAAAATCTGCCCTACGCTCGACTCGATCGACATAGGCGGAGGATTTCCTGTAAAAACCTCCTTGACTTTTCATTACGATTACAAGTATATGATCGAACAGATCGTAGAGAATATCAAATGGATTTGTGAAAAAAATAATGTGCCGGTACCTAACATCTTTACTGAGTTCGGAAGTTTTACGGTAGCTGAAAGTGGAGCCGTATTGTATTCAGTAGTGGACCAAAAACTGCAAAATGATAAAGAACTCTGGTACATGATTGATGGTTCATTTATCACTCATCTGCCGGATGTGTGGGGCATGAATCAAAAATATATTTTGATGGCGCTTAATAAGTGGGATGACCCTTATCATAAAATAAATATTGGTGGTCTAACTTGCGATAGTCAGGATTATTATAACTCAGAAGCACATACCGGTGAAGTATTTTTGCCTATGATCAACGATGAAGAACCCCTCTATATCGGTTTCTTCCACACAGGCGCATATCAGGAATCTTTAGGTGGTTACGGAGGAATTCAACATTGCCTGATCCCTGCTCCTAAACATGTCTTAATTGACCGTAATGATGATGGAGAGATTTCCACCGAGCTATTTGCCAGCGAACAAACCAGTGAAGGTATGATGAAGATCCTCGGCTATGAAGAAGCACAGGCACCTAAGCGGCAAAAGCCAACCAAATTAAAAGTAAGAACAGTCTAAATTCGGGTAATATATAAGCCCTTCTAAAATCACTTTAGAAGGGCTTATTTTTTACATCGCTTAATTCCCAAACATACCTTTTACTTCTCGATAGTCGGTTGGCACTGTGAAGTCTGCTGCACTCAACGTTTCCTTCTTAATCTCCAGCACCTCCATGATCATATTAGCTTCTGGTGTACTCATGATAATCTTCAATGGAACACCTTCAATTCCTTCATAAAACATGGGCTGACCACCTTTGCCCATTTTCTGTTTGGTTAAACTCTTCATATCAAAATCTTTAATGTCTTTAGTAGTCCAAAAAATCTGGTTGATCGTTTTTCCCTTTTCCGTAACAGCCGCAATGTACTTGGTGCAATTATAATTTAAGATTTTCATGGTCTCCCCTGTTTTTGTTACTGCTACTTTCGGCATTTCACCATGTTCCATCTCATTTGCATGAGACATCCAAGTAAACGTCTTATTCTTTCTATCTAATCGTACTGTTTTGCTCTGATCTTTCAAATATAAAATCTCCATAGGCATCATGCCCCCTTCAATGATCGTTAATGTATTGCCTCCTTTTACTCTATAAAGAAATCCGCTCGGCATGATGGAAGACATATCTCCTCCACCTTGTGACATCTTCATAACGCTTTCCATTTGTGCTTTCATCTGCGGATTTGCCTCCATCATAGCCTTCATCTGAGGGTCATTCATTTTTTCCTGCATTTCCTTCATTTTCGCCTGGGTAGCCGGGTCTTTCATTCGCTGCTGACCTTGCTCCATTTGGGCTTTCATTTTAGGATCCGTGACCTCCATTTTCATGGCCCATTTAATGGTACCTTCAAACATTTGACATTGTCCCTGCATTACAACCAGTAGTAATGCTACGGTAATAATTTTTTTCATATAAAGTTTGGTAAAAGTTAGTAGTCAAGACAATTTACAAAAAATCCATCATTAATTTTTACTTAGAATTAAAGATGATGCCTCTTTCAAATTCATACAAATGAAATCAGCTTGATTTTCAAGTTCAATTTCATTACCAATTTGTATCGTCCTAATACCTAATTTCCGCGCAGGAATAATATCTCGGCCACGATCACCGATCATCCAGGAACTAGAGAAATCAATAGTAAACCTGGCGCGCGCTTTTTCAAACATTAATGTGCCCGGTTTGCGCGCCAAGGAAGAAGTAACGGAAGGATGGTAAGGCGAAAAATAAAAATGATCAATGATGTGTCCACATTCCTGTTGCAGAAATTGATGACATTTTTCCATTTCAGCCTGTGTATAGATTCCTTTTGCAATCCCTGACTGATTGGTTACTACAATCAGTAAATAGCCGGAATTTTTTAATTCTTGCAACGCCTCTATGACGCCTGTCAAGATTTTGAATTTAGCAATATGGTAGGTGTAGTTGGGGTTGTCCTCATTTAATACCCCATCCCGATCAAGAAAAATACATCTCCGCATGTAGTTCGAAATTTGCCTCAATGTTAAAGATTTATATATAAAGAATGCTGGCTACCTGCTTCATTCATGCAATTTTCAGTTGTTTACCAATTCCTTTTTTCTAGTTTTGTCATCAATCAAAAAACACTGTGAGCAACGCACTTGTTATCATTCCTACGTACAATGAAAAGGAAAATATCCGTGCCATCGTTGACGAAGTATTAGCACTTCCAAAAGATTTCCATTTACTCATTGTAGATGATAATTCTCCGGATGGGACAGCCAGCATTGTAAAAGAGTTGCAAGCCAACTATAATAGCAAAGAGATTCGGTTGCACCTATTGCAACGTGCAGGGAAATTAGGACTTGGTACCGCCTACATCGAGGGGTTTAAATTTGGATTGCATAAAGGTTATTCCTATTTGCTTGAAATGGATGCTGATTTTTCGCACAATCCAAAAGACCTGATCCGGTTATATCTTTCATGTGAAGAAGGAGGAAATGATCTTGCAATAGGCTCCAGGTACTCGTCCGGTGTAAATGTTGTCAACTGGCCCATGAGCAGAGTGCTTATGTCGTACTTTGCAAGTAAATATGTTCGGTTGATTACAGGCATACCGATCCATGACACCACTGCGGGGTTTGTCTGTTACCGTAGCACCGTATTAGAAACTATTCAACTCAATCAAATTAAATTTATTGGGTACGCCTTTCAAATCGAAATGAAATTTCTCACCTGGAAGTATGGGTTTAAGCTTTCAGAAGTACCCATTATATTTACTGATCGGACGCTAGGTCAATCTAAAATGTCAGCAGGCATTTTTAAAGAGGCCGTACTAGGGGTACTCATGATGACAATTATAAGTTGGTTTAAAACTTATAAGAGACAGTCATCTGTGTCTAAGGCTTCTTAAGCCATTTTTTCTTATCACCCTACTTGAGTAAAAATAAATTCATAATGTGAATAATGCGCTCTTTCCAATTGTCTAATTGGAAAACAATATTATATGAATACATTAAAAGGAAAACTTGCTATGCTTTATCTCATAGCATTTACTTGTCTATCAATGGGTGCCTGGGAACAAAAAGAAAAAGGACATAGCAATAGAAAAAGAAATGATGGAAGATATGGACATCATAAAAAGCATCATATTAAAAATTACTTGCATAAAAATGACCTTTTATCGAATAAAATAAATCGAGTGACGCAAGCCGATAGCATTCAAGCTAAGAGAATGAATCCTATTATAGACAAAACGTCTGCACGCACTACGAACAGATTTTCAACTCAAGAGAAGTATGGTGATGGAGTCACTAAAACTACAACTCAAATCAATTTTGAAAGAGGATCAGCTTCAAAAGTTTGAAGAACTCAAAAAGAAATCAGGCAGGAATAATTGGCGTTGAAATTTACGTTATCCAACATAGTCACTAAAGGTCTCTGGCTTAAAAGATATCCAATGATGTTACGTTAACTATGCTCCTCCTACTTCATCGGTATTTATATAATTAATCAAGATAAAGGTCACAAGCAAACCGGAAAAAACGCCTTCCAGGGCAACTATGAATGCTGCCATATAAGCATTTAGGTAGCGTCCCATAGGGTCATTATCAATGATTGACTGCATCATATTAGCATCCAACTTCATCCATATAAAGAGAAAGAGTGCGAACACCAGGGACGCAATCGCACCTGTCGCAACACCGGTAGCCAATGCTAAAAAATAATTTAAATGCTTGCCGTGCGTCTCCTTGAATTTCTTGAGGGCAAAATAAATACCGCTCACGATAATAAACAGATTGAGTAAACGCAATTCAACATGATGCCCCAGGCCTAAAACCTTCATCAATAAAAAATAGGCTATTAGGCCAGCTGCTATTCGCAGGCCATAGCTCTCAGGGATTCGGTTGGGGTTCGAGAAAAGGTTCATATAGAAGGGTTTATTTACCCGAAGGTTCAACTTTTTGAACAATCATACAATCTTTTTAGATGTTTATTATTTAATTAACTTCGTTCACCCTAATCCAAAGATTATGAAAATTTTAAAAATTCTTGGTATTTTAGTTAGTGGTTTATTGGTTATAGCGCTAGTCGCAGTGTTTATGCAGCCTGCCAAAGGCCATGTAGAAAAGTCCATAGTCATTAATGCTCCTGCGTCTGCTATCTTTCCTTATGTCAATAACATGAAGAATTTTACAACTTGGTCTCCTTGGAGCAAGATGGACCCTGAAGCAAAACAAACTTTTGAAGGCGCGGAGGCAGGCATTGGTGCCAAAATGAGTTGGTCTGGTGAAAAAACAGGAAAAGGGACACAATGGATTGAAACAAGTGTGGAAAATGTAAGTGTAAAATCAGGTTTAGCGATGGAAGGCATGGAAGGAACGGCATGGGCAGAATTTAAGCTGATCTCAGAAGGCAATGGCACTAAAGTAATCTGGACATATGATTGCGATAATACCGGGTTTAAAGGAAAAGGCATCTGGTTAATGATGGGAAGTATGTTAGGATCTAATTATGAAGATGGCCTTAAAGATTTAAAACTATTAGTTGAGAATATTTCTGTAGGTCAACCATTACAAGTGATGACCCATGAAGATTCAACCGCTACAAAATAAGTAGGAATCAATGACGTTTTAAGAACTCCTTAGGCTGAGTTTCAATTATCGAAATGTGAAAAGGAAATTGGAAATAAAATTCCATAGCGTTACAATTATCGTAGCTACTGCTTTCGATATATAGAAGTTCTTTTTTAGTCTGTCATTGAGTACCCACACAATAACAGAGTTGATTACCAGTCCAATCAGTGAAAAAAGTAAAAATTTCAAATACTGTCCCCCCACATCCGGACCCATATTGTTAAATGTCCATGAACGGTTAATAAAAAAATTACTGGTTGCTGCTGTAAAAAACCCAACTCCATTGGCAACATACTTATTCAACTTTAATTTTTCTTTGATCAGGTAGGTAAGTCCAAAGTCAATAATCAATCCGGAAGCTCCCACCAGAACAAATCTGAAAAACTTAAGGGCAATGGGTGGCAGGGCTTCTAACATGCTAATGCGCTAAAGGGTCTTTAAAATTTCCTTGATAATTTTTCAACTTATAAAAAAAAGCATATCGCATAGTCACGCCCCCTCTCGTAATGGTCAACGTATCTATCGGTTGTATACGCTCAAAATATTTTCCGAAAGCCTCTGTCGGATCAATATAATAGTTGCTGACGGCAATATGGTAGTAATCTTCACCCGTTTCTAACCCTCCTCGTTGTTGATTGATCCACGCATACTTATGAATCTCATTCAAACTGCCAATTAAAAACAGCTTCCGATGATAAGGTTGTGCAACATAAAAATCCAAGTGCGTTCCTGGAAACCATTTATTGGAAACCAGCCCCGCCCCCATTTTCATGGAATTATTTGCTTCTTCTTTGGTTGCAATTTTTTTAAAGGCATTCGCAATTTGGTCATACCCAAACATATCTTGTGTAAAATCGTATTCGCCAAAATTCTGTATTACCGCTTGTTTACCTAATGGAAATGGTGAATAATTGATCACGTAGAGTGTGGCTGCCAAGAGTAAAGCCAAGAAATAGGATGGAAGTAAAATTCGGAAAGGGCGAATGGTTTTAGTCTCAGAAAGATTTAATGCACTCATTCTTTCTGACCAGTAAGCAGCCGTAATTAGTATAAGAGCGGTAAAAGCCGGCCCCGACCAATGTGGCAACGTACTCCGGAAAACAGAGAATCCGGTGAACAATAGCCAAAGCGGAATTGCATTTAGCAATAGTATCCATGTGTAAGTAGATTCAAGAAATCGTTTGCCTTTCACCAACGCCACTAAGGCAGTCACGATTAAAAGAATATTCAAGGGATTGTTATAGGCAATCTGCCCCCCAATTTCTCTCAAAAAGTAATCAGGTCGAATTTCGAAGGCGGGAGCAACACGATCGCCATGAAAAGTAAAACTGATAAAATCATTCTGCATATTCCATATCACCACAGGAGAGAAAACCAACAAAGAAATAATGCCTGATGCATAAAGAGAATAATCCAACAACCATTTTCTATTTTGAAAAAGCACATAAAGCAACATACCAACCCAAATAAAAACTGAATGGTACTTGGATAACATCGATAAGCCAGCGAACAATCCTACGCCCATCATTTTTATCCGCTGTGTGTTCGTAATTTTTTCAACAGGCAACACATCCAACATCCAATTCAAACTCAACAACCAGAAAAATACTTGGGGTGCATCCGGAATTAATGAAAACCCACTAATAATTGAACAATAAATTGATGAAGTATAGAGAAAGGCGGCATATAATCCAGCTAGTTCATTTTTAACTTTTCGTCCGATACAAAAGATCGTCCAGGTACTGGCTGCTGATAAAACAATTGTGCCCAGTCGTAAAAAAAAGTCATCGGCTAAAAATAAATTAAGTGTGAATAACTGAGCTAAAAATCCAACCATCGGAGGATGGTCGAAATGACTCAAATCCGGGAAGAGGGCATACGTCCAATAATACACTTCATCATTGGCGAGTTCTAGTTGTGAAGCAAGTAGCAATCTAACCGATGTAGCAATGACAATAAGCCAAACAACTTGTTTGCGAATTTTCAAGTTAATTTCATTTGTTAATGTCATCTGGTTATCAAATAAAGCTTAAAGATGTTTAAAATCATCCTTATTTCAATTCTCGCTTTGTTCATGAGCTCTAGGGGTTGCCAACTTTTCTTCCCTCCACTTCTTCAATTCTTCCATTCTGCTTTTCAATTCCTTCTCAGTTGGTTTATAATCAATCAGTTTTTTTAAGTCTGGTTGACCTGCATCGAGCCAAGCTGTATACCAGACATCTCCAATCATTTTTACGCTGGCTCTCATTTGCCGCTCTACCATACCCGATAGAAGTTGGTGATATGCTCGGGCATATTCTGACGAAACCACTTTAATCGTCTGTTTTCCCTTCGACTCAAAATTAAATTTCTTGTCCCCCATTTTTGAATACAATTGTTTTTCAAAACTTAACACAGAATCTAACGCTAGATTGGTATGAATGACAGCTTCCCAAGCGGCCAGTTGTACATTTGGAATATGCGCTGCCTTTCCAACAAAGAAATCATACTCTTTAAAAAATAATTCCGGCAATCGCGATTCCCAAAATGCATGAATACCCACTTGATCGCTCAATTGACCATCGTAATTTTTAGTTGTATGCAAAGGCACATGGGCATCCGCAATATAATGGCCGAGGTCAGCAGATATACGCAATATTCGATCAGGATCTCTTATCAAGAAGGCTTCCTTCAATTGAAAATAAACTCTGTTAATATGCCACGGAACAATGCCATGTTTCTGTAAGCTATCTTCCCCATATTTCTCTACCGCCTCTTTCCAATAGCGAGGCAACTTGTAGGCAGCACTATCGCTATAATCATCTAAATCAATATAATGACGAGGCGCCTCTTCCAGAAGGGTATATCGTCTGCGATCGGGATTGACTGATGCGTCTGAAATGTATTGAATATTTCTCTTGTAAAAACTTATCATCTCTGCAGGCAATGTAAATACCGCCAGCCGGTTGATCTTCGGGTGGGCAAAAAAACCCCAACTAAAAAAAAGGGATGCTACTCCTGCAAATAGTATGGTCTGAAATTGCTTCATGGTCTACTAACTCACTGGCTACATCTTGAAGTGCCTTGTCCCCCTACAAATATCAGTATTAAGAATTTGTCTTGAATATTAAATATCTGAATTATCTTTCCGATAAAGTTACCCATCATGAAGAATATTTTAGCACTATTGATTTTTACCGGCACAGTTTGCAATGCAACCGATCCTTATCCCAGAAATCCGTTCATCGATATCAAAAAATATACTTTTCAATTAGAAGTAAATGACTCAACCGATGTGATCAGCGGAAAGGCTTCTATTCTCATCCTATTCAAAAAATCGATTACTGAATTTGAACTTGACCTCGCTAATAAAAATGCTCAAGGATTTGGAATGGAGGTTTCCGAAGTTAGCGTGAATGGAAAATCTCTCACATTCCAACATAAAAATGATCGACTGAAAATCACTGTCGACCTACGAATAACGATCAACGAACAACTCACATTTGAAATAATCTACAAAGGCATTCCACAAGACGGACTCATCATTGGCAAAAACAAATATGGCGACCGTGGCTTCTTTGGTGACAATTGGCCGGACCGTGGCCACCATTGGCTTCCTGTGATTGACCACCCAAGCGATAAATCCGCTGTTGATTTTATCATTATCGCTCCCTTGCAATATGCCGTTGTTTCCAATGGACTGAAAATGGAAGAAAGCTTAATCGATTCAAAAAGGAAACTAACCCATTGGCACGAAGAAGTACCCATCCCCGTCAAGGTGATGGTGGTAGGTATCGCACAATTTGCCGTGCAGAGGGCAGGCATGGTAGATGATATCGTTGTAGAAAGTTGGGTATATCCCCAAAACCGAGCACAAGGATTTTCAGATTATGCGGTCGCTGTAAAGGTGCTGGATTATTTTCACCGACATATCGGCCCTTATCCTTTTAAAAAATTGGCTAATGTACAATCTAAAACCAGGTGGGGAGGATTGGAAAATGCGAGTGCCATCTTCTATTCCGAAAACTCAGTCAATGGCAAAGGCGATCATGAAAGTTTAATCGCGCATGAAGAAGCACACCAATGGTTTGGTAACTCAGCCAGTGAAAATGATTGGCACCATGTCTGGCTAAGCGAAGGCTTTGCCACTTATTTTGCCAACCTATATTTAGAAAATACCTATGGGCATGACCGTTTGGTAAAAGAAGAGTTAATTGACCGCGATCAAATCATCAAGTATTATCAAAAAAATCCCGCCCCTATTGTCGATACAACACTAACCGATATTAACAAAGTACTTAGTACCAATACCTATCAAAAAGCAAGTTGGGTGCTGCATATGCTTCGGCATACTATGGGCGACACTGTCTTTTGGAAAGGCATCCGACAATACTATGCTGCCTACCGATATGGTAACGCGATGACAGCAGACTTCAAAAGGGTCATGGAAGAGTCTTCCGGGAAAAGTTTGACTTTATTCTTCGATCAATGGCTTTACGAGGGGGGGCATCCTAGAATTACAGGCACCTGGCAATTCAATAAACGGAAAAAGGAAGTGACTCTTGAAATAACTCAAATCCAAAATGGGATTTATTTTCATTTTCCATTGGAAATTGAATGGACAGACCATAAAAGAGAAAAACATCTACAAACCGTTCAAATTGACTCCAAATCAGCAAAAGTCAGCATAAAGGTTGATTTTGAACCCACTGAATTAGTCCTCGACCCAAAGACCTGGTTACTTTTTGAAGGAGGTTTAGTAAAGAAATAGAGTCTTTGGGCTTGCAAATCAGGTTATTGCCCTTATTTTTGCAGTCCTTTTAGAAAAGCAATATGGCAAACCACAAATCAGCACAGAAAAGAGTTAGAGCAAATGAGACAAAACGCGTGAGAAATCGCTACCAAGCTAAGACCACTCGCACTCAAATAAAGAAACTAGTAACTACTACTAAGAAAGACGAAGCTGCTGAACTTTTGAAAGAAGTGAGTGGCATGATCGATAAATTGGCTAAGAAGAATGTTATTCATTGGAAGAAGGCTGCTAACCAAAAGAGAAAATTAGCGAAGCGCGTAAACGCTCTAGCTTAATTCCATTCTTAAGAAAATATTTTTCCCTCTCTGTCCCGATCGTTATCTGGACAGAGAGGGTTTTTTTATGGCTATTTTTTTGAAGACATATTTGATAAAATAGTCAGATTTCCCAAATTCAGAACTTAACGTATCGGTAGTATCTTCGCATTATATCGTCTTTGCATAAAATAGATTTTTTCTAACTTTCATAAATGAAAATAGAAGACAGCAAGCCCCTTAACATCAAAGACTGGAGCCCGGAAGACAGGCCACGGGAAAAGCTTTTGTTAAAAGGAACCTCTGCCCTCTCCGATGCGGAGTTGATTGCTATTCTTATCGGCTCTGGAACAGCCAACATGAGTGCTGTTGATGTTTCCAAAAAAATACTCCTTCACGGCAAAAACAACCTGAATGAACTGGCCAAACTCTCGGTAAAAGACTTGATGAAAGTAAAAGGCATTGGCGAAGCGAAAGCCATCACGATAGTTGCTGCCTTGGAGTTAGGTCGAAGGCGAAAAGAAACCGACACCGAAGAGAAACCAAAAATCAGCAGTTCTAAAGAAGCTTTCGATTTATTGAAGGGAGAATTGATGGATTTACCTCATGAAGAATTTTGGGTATTGTTGCTCAACCGCGCCCATCGCGTAATCAAAAAGAAGCGAGTTAGTGAAGGTGGTGTATCTGGCACGGTGGCAGATCCCAAAATAATTTATAAAATGGCGTTGGAAGAACTGGCAAGCGGAGTGATTGTCGCCCACAATCATCCTTCCGGCAATCTAACTGCTAGTCAGAGTGACATTGATTTAACTAAAAAATTGAAAGAAGCTGGAAGGTTTTTAGAAATACAACTATTGGATCATCTCATCATTGCCGGTTCAAAATACTATAGTTTTGCCGATGACGGGATTATTTAATTCAATAAACCGAATCAGTTCAACCAATTGCTAATTTATATTGAGTACAACACATGAAGCGTAAAAACATTATCATTTTTGGAGTATTGGCTTTTCTATCCACTATCTTTTATTACAGTCTAACCGGCAATGTTTCCCAAGAAGATTATGTTACTACTCTTCTAAAAGAACGCGAAGAGAAGGATGTGTTTATGAAAAGTGATAAAGATTCACCTTTTAAATCTGTTCCCAAACAATCATCTGAGGAAGAACCGCTAAAGAAAAATTTAGCTGTAGTAACTGAGGATGTAAACAAGCTAAACTATTTTCCGCCAGATCTGAAGTACAAAATAACCGCCATCCTTGAACCGATTGAAAACAAAAAAGTAATTGTATTGCCAACGAGCGATGGAAAAGAAAAACAATACCTCGAGTATGCCTTCGCGAAATTTAAGTTAGAAGGAAAAGAATGTAAATTATTAATCTTAGAAATTATAAATGCCGGACCATATAAAGGAACACTCTTTCTTGCATTTGCCGATGAAACCAGTGCCAATGAAACCTATGGCGCAGGAAGATATATCGATTTAAAGAAAGTACCCGGAGCGACCTCCATCGTTATAGATTTTAATAGAGCCTACAATCCCTATTGTGCCTATTCCAATAATTTTTCCTGTCCCTTTCCACCGAAAGAAAACATCCTAAAAATTGCCGTAAGAGCTGGAGAAAAGAAATACCATGATTGATAATTGTCTTTAAAAACCTAGGGGAATTTTGTATTTTTGAAGTCCTGATTTTTTTAAAATGAAGATTTCCTACAACTGGCTCAAGCAATATATTCACATCCCCGAATCCGCTGAAGAAATTGGGCAAACGTTAACCGATACTGGGCTAGAAGTGGAGAGCGTAGAACCTTTTGAAACCATTAAAGGTGGATTGAAAGGATTAGTTATAGGAGAAGTCCTTAGTTGTGCAAAACATCCTAATGCTGATAAACTTTCTATCACTAGTGTAGATGTAGGTGGAGAAAAGTCACTCCAAATTGTTTGTGGGGCCGCCAATGTGGCCGCAGGCCAAAAAGTAGTGGTGGCAACGGTAGGCACTACGGTACATCCAACGAAAGGAGAATCGTTCCAAATTAAGAGTGCAAAAATCAGAGGCGAGCAATCAGAAGGGATGATTTGTGCCGAAGATGAAATTGGGTTGGGTGAAAGCCATGCGGGAATTATGGTGCTAGAAACACAAATAGCTAATGGCACGCTGGCAACAGAATTTTTTAATGTCCAATCTGATTATGTCCTTGAAATAGGTTTAACACCTAATCGCGCTGATGCCGCTAGCCACTTAGGTGTGGCACGTGATATTAAAGCCGCCAAAAAGCGAGAATTAAAATGGCCTTCAGTAGATCATTTTGACATTGATAATACGAATTTAACGATCCCTGTAAGTGTAGAAAATACAGATGCTTGCCCTCGCTATTCAGGCGTAACGATTTCAGGCGTTCAAATTAGTGAATCGCCAGATTGGTTAAAGAACAGAATAAAATCCATTGGACTTACTCCTATTAACAATGTGGTGGATATCACCAATTTTGTTTTGCACGAAACGGGGCAGCCGCTACATGCTTTCGATGCCGATCAGATTACAGGAAAAAAGATAATTGTAAAAACATTAGCAGGTGGCACCAAGTTTTTGACTTTAGATCAAAAGGAAAGAACGCTCGTTGCCAATGATCTAATGATTTGCGATGGGGATGAAAACGGTATGTGCATTGCTGGAGTATTCGGGGGAATCAAGTCAGGGGTATCAGAAAAAACCTCCAATCTCTTTTTAGAAAGCGCCTGCTTTTCTCCTATTTATATCCGAAAAACAGGGATGCATCATGGGCTAAAGACAGATGCCTCATTTCGTTTTGAACGAGGAACGGATCCTAACATGACTGTCTATGCCTTAAAGCGGGCGGCTTTGCTTATAAAAGAAATTGCCGGGGGAAATATCAGCTCGGAAATTATAGATGTCTATCCTACCAAAATTGAAAACAGAATTATTGAAGTAAAAGATAAAAATATCAACCGATTAATAGGCAAAACACTGTCTCGCGAAGAAATTTTTTCCATTCTGGGAAGTCTCGATATTTTGGTTTCGAATAAAAACGAAGAGTCTTTCTCTGTTTCCGTTCCTCCTTATCGTGTAGATGTGATGCAGGAAGCGGATGTGGTAGAAGAGATTTTACGGATTTACGGATTCAATAAAATTGAGTTAACAGAAATTGTCGGCACTGATTATCTCGCAGAATTTCCGGACAAAGACAGCAATAAATTCAAAAAAGCGATTGGCGAAATGCTAGCTGGAAATGGATTTTATGAAATTCTTACTAATTCTTTGACGAATGCAGCCTATCACCAAAAGCATTCTTTAACATTCGCTGGTGAGCCGGTAGAAATGCTAAATAAACTCAGCGAAGAACAAGGCATATTAAGGCAAACGATGCTTTTTAGCGGTTTGGAAGTATGTTCTTACAACATCAATCGTAAACAAAAAGATTTAAAGCTCTTTGAATTCGGCAAAACCTATTGGAAGCAAGATGCCGCTGTGTTAAGAGACAAATACCAGGAAGAAGAAAGGCTGGCTTTATTTCAATCCGGTAACATCGAAACAGAAAATTGGCAGAATAAGTCACGTAATACGGGCTATTATGATTTGGCCCAACACGTAGCGAATATTTTACAGAAAGCGTCCCTTGAAAACATCAAGCAAGAGCCCTTGAATGATCCTTTATTTGACTATGGGATGAAAATCATGAAGGGAACAAAGGAAATTGGCAAACTTGGTAAGGTTAAAACCGCTTTACTAAAAGATTTTGGCATCAAGCAAGAAATATTTTATGCCGACTTAAGTACAGCCTTGCTTTTCAAATCTGCAAGCCCTAAGTTCGTTGTATCGGAAGTGACCAAATTCCCTGAAGTAAGGCGAGACCTTTCCATCGTAGTGGAGAGGAAAATAACATTCGCTGAAATGAAAGAGTTGGTACTTTCCACTGAAAAACGTTTAATCAAAGACATCATCGCTTTTGATGTGTATGAAGGAGATAAGTTACCAGAAGGAAAAAAAGCATACGCCTTAGGTTTTACATTGTTGGATGAAACCAAGACATTGACGGATGAGGAGATTGATAAGACAATGAATAAATTAATTGGAGTATTTGAAGTGAAGATGGGAGCAGTGATACGGAAATAGAAGTAATATTGAGATAAGTACTGGATTCTAAAATTTGGATTCAGCATTCAGCAATCAAAATTTAATATTTAGCATTCAAAACATGGACCAGGAAGCATTAAAGACCAACCTCAATGGGCTAGAGCGAAAAATTTTGGTGTTATTAAATGAGCATAAAACCGTAAAAGATGAGGTACGGGGGCTAAAATTAGAGAATCACGAGCTAAAAGCCGATCTGCGCAAGCGGGACGAACAGTTGCATAATTTTAAAAATCAGATTAAAATAACTAAGATTGTAGACCATATTAACCCGGAAGACGAAAATGTTTCGGAGTTGAAAAGGAAAGTAGACGAGTATATCCGAGAAATCGATAAGTGCATAGCTCACTTGAGCAGATAACCCGGTTAGTTGATGGACGAACTTTCAGTAAAAATAAAAATTGCAGACCGCGAATACCCTATGAAGGTAAAGCGCACGGAAGAAGAAAAGGTACGTGCGGCCGGCAAGCTCATCAACGAGAAGATAAAACATTACCGCGAACAATTTGGTCTGGATGATAAGCAAGACCTCCTCGCTATGGTTGCCTTTGATTGCCTTGTAGATAAATTGGCAGAAGAAGATAACCTTCAG
>JANPBK010000211.1:0-42886 GCA_031430395.1 Cyclobacteriaceae bacterium | reverse complement strand
ATCGCTAAATTGGTTATGCAATTAGAAAATTGTAAATTAACTATATAAGTAATAGTAAATAGTTGAGTGGTTTTTGCTTATGAATACAAAGCAGGCTTCACTGAATAATAGAAAACGCCACCAAAGCCCAACGCTAGCATGACATGAAAGAAAATCAATCCCCCATCTTTCAAAAGAATTCCAGCGACTATTCCAAAAACGAAGTATAAGCACAGTAATCCCTCTAGCAATGTGAGCAAGTTAATCTTTGTCTTGATATAGGAATTGTATTTCCAGGATTCTCCTTTTACTGTAACGTTGAATTTTGGAGTTCGAATAAAGGGCGTCTTACGTCCAAGTAATCCTTCCGCCACAGCTAATCCATTGTACAATGAAAGTCCCATCGATACAATAAGGAATCGGGGATAGAGCGACCAAAAAATTGCTCTTCGATTTGTGGGGTTAAATCGTTTTGTGGCTACCCAATAGAAAAGCGTAATCGACAAAAAGCCACCCAAAAAGATAATTCCCAAATTAAAGAGCCAAATAATCTCGGGGTGTCTCGATTTGATGTATAGCATGGGAATGCTCAACATGGCCGCCAGCAGAAGGCAAATGAACACCGAGCTGTTAAAAAGATGAAAGAATGCGTGAGTTTTGTTTTTCCATGAAAGAGATGAACGCAAAACATTTCCAAAATTTTTCTTTGCCGTTTCTGCTGCACCCTTGTTCCAACGGTATTGTTGTGATTTGATGGCGGGCATGATCACCGGTAACTCACCTTTCGTTTCGACATCTTCCAGGTATTCGAATTTCCACCCCCTAAGTTGCGCGCGGTAGCTAAGATCTAGATCTTCAGTTAATGTATCATTACTCCAACCGCCTGCATCGGTAATGCACGTTTTTCTCCATACCCCACAGGTTCCATTGAAGTTGATAAAACTCCCGGCAGCGCTGCGCGCTGTTTGCTCGATCGAAAAATGAGCATCTAATCCAAATGCTTGAAGTTGGGTGAGAATCGAATAGTCTTTATTGATATGCCCCCATCGTGTTTGAACTACTCCCACTTTTTCATTGATGAAATACGGTAGTGTTTTTTTAAGAAAATCGGGTGAGGGAATAAAATCTGCATCGAAAATGGCAATGAATTCTCCTGAAGCAATATGAAATCCGTGATCGAGCGCTCCGGCTTTATATCCCACTCTTTGTTCTCGATGGACCAATTTAAAATTTAAGCCAAGTGGTCGCAACGATTCTATTTTCTTTAAAATGATTTCTGTAGTCTCGTCAGTGGAATCATCTAGTACCTGAATTTCCAGTTTTTCTTTTGGGTAGTCAAATAGTGAAATGGCATCAAGCAATCGCTCGACTACATATTTTTCATTGTAAATAGGCAGTTGAATGGTAACGGGTGGAGTAGTTACGAATTCAGGTTTTACTGAGGGTGGTTCTTTCTTTGATTTTAGATAAACATAGGTTAGATGTAATTGCCCTATGCTAAAAAGGAAAATATAGAATAATGAGAGAGAGTATACTATAGTAACTGCTATTTCCATCAGCTTCACACGTTTGCCACCGGCTCAAGCTATAAGCTTGATTCTAGTGTACTTACTTATAAATACTTAAATATCGTAAACAAAATCTTGTAACCGGCCATCAGGGTGCCTTTTACAGTGCCAGAGATTTTCGACACTCCAATTCGCTTTCTGTATCTCACCGGAATTTCTACACATTTAAAACCTTTCTTGGCAGCTTTAAGTTGCATTTCGACAGTCCATCCATAGGTATTGTCCTGCATGTTTAGTTCCAATAGTTTGTCAAACCGAATGGCTCGAAAAGGGCCCAGGTCTGTAAACTTAACGTTATAAAGCAATTTCAAAAGTCGCGTAGCTAACCAATTGCCAAAAATTTGCTGAGGAGTCATGGAGCCTTTTTCTATGTTTCCTAATGCTCGCGAGCCAATAACGAGATCCGCTTGATTATCGAGAATCGGTTGAATTAATTGCATCATTTCTTCCGGAAAGTCGGAATGATCAGCATCCAGGAAAACAACTATTTCCGGTTTGTTTAGCGAGTTTTTGATGTACTGAATTCCTTTTAAACAGGCACGTCCATAGCCTGGAGTTGGCTCATGCAAAACGGTAGCTCCTTTTTCTCTGGCAATAATTTCAGTATTGTCTGTGGATGCATTGTTTACGACAATAATTTCATCCACTAGCCCTTTAGGGATTTCCTGAATGACTTCACCGACTCCATTTTCTTCATTAAAGGCGGGTATGATAACTGTACAACCAATGGATTTCAAATGACTTTAATTTTAAGAGAACAAACGTAACAAATTAGTTGAAGGAATCGCCATTACAAAAATCAATCTTGAAAAGTGATGGAAAAAAAATATTGTTGAGATTGTTTTGTGATATCTTGTGTTGAGGAATGCAAAATTGGCTTGAATTAGTATTTTAGGGAACAGGCCTTCCACGAGTGATTGGTTCTGGCCAATTCAATTGGCGCCACAATACCATGTCGAAATGCTCGCGAGTTTGTGATTTTGAATGATCAAATCATTCACTAATATTATTATAAGCTTTATTTTTTTGTTTTTCTTAAAAATATGCCGCGTAGCATCAATAGAAAAATCAAATTTTTAGAATTCTTTGATTAACTTTCAACAAATATTGTTCGACACATATGTGGTACAGAATCAACATTAATATGCGAGTGCTATTAATACTATGTTTTCTTATTTCAGTTCAATATTCAAAGGCGCAAGAAATAACAAAACATAATATAACAGAGTCCATTGATACAATTCTCTATGTTTTTAGTGGTTCCGACTGGTGCGCCAATTGTATAGAACTAGAAAGAAAGATTATTTCGAACCCGAAGTTCCAATCTTCCCTCAAAGCTCACCATATCCAATTGGAAATAATTGACTTCCCGCAACGAAAAAAATTGAAAGCGGAAATGGTGAAGTACAATACGTTAATTGCTGAGAAATTTAATTTTGAAGGTGTATACCCAACACTCATCGTGTTTTCTTCTAGCACACAGAAGTACAAGCAAATAGTTTATCAAAACGAAAGTGTAGAAATTTTCTCAAATAGAATAATTAGTGAAGCGACAACTCTCCATGAATGAATATCGGATTGAGACGAAGTTGATGGGTTGTGTGTTTGAGTTGATTGTAGCCAACTTTAATTCTTCAGAGGCGCACCGTTTATTGGAAATAGGTATTCAAGAGATTAAACGTATTGAAGAAATCCTTTCTGAATTCAAAGAAAATTCAGTTGTCAGTCAGATCAATTCTAACGCAGGTGTTAAGCCTGTGAAAGTGGATGATGAAGTATTTTCATTACTGCTTAGATGCCAAAAAATTGCAACCTTAACGCAAGGCGCATTTGATATCTCGGTGGGCCCGCTTAAGAGAAAGTATAATTTTAAAAATCAACACTTCGTATTTCCGACTCAACAGGAAATAAATGATACACTGAAATTGATTGGGTTTGAGAAAATAGTTTTAGATATGGAAGCAAAAGAAGTATATCTTCCTCATCATGGAATGCATATTAGCTTTGCTGCCATAGGAAAAGGATATGCGGCTGATTGCGTAAAAAAATTGTGGATCCAGTTGGGGGTTACTTCTGGCGTAATTAGTGCAAGTGGTGATTTAACAACTATTGGTAGAAGACCAAATGGCTCTCCATGGGATGTTGGAATTGCCAATCCTAATCAAAAGGATAACGTGGCATTTCATATCCCTGTTGTTGATTCGTCTGTCGCCACTTCAGGTGATTATGAGCAGTTCTTCATTCGCAACGGCATTCGCTATTCGCACAACATTAACCCGATTACCGGCATGCCCATAAAAGGAATAAAAAGCGTCAGTATTATTAGTCGTTCTGCAGAATTATCAGATGCGCTTGCTACGGCCGTTTACGTGATGGGGGTAGATGTGGGATTACATCTAGTAAATCAATTACCACATGTATATGCGATTATCATAGATGATAAAGATCAGCCTTTCTATTCTACCAAAATAAATTTACTCACATGAAAGAAAAGTTATTTTTTGCTTTGCTCATGATCCTGCTGGATTCTTGCCAAACGCTTAAACCTTACGAACGTGTTTATGTTAACGACCCTGAAATGCAATTAAGTAAGTCTCCTTGCAAGAATTTTGAAGGCTATGCTGAAAGTATTCGCGAAGGGGCTACCCCAGCAGCGGGTTCCAAATCCAGTGGTGGTTGTGGATGTAATTAATTGAAACGGTGAAACGAAACTGGTTCTTAATAGGCAGCCTGGCGTTTTTTTCCTTTTTCGCGCAAGCGCAAAAGGCAGATAGCATTTTTAAAAAACAACAAATTAAGAAGAATGAAATTGACTTTTTGTACAGCCATTATATTCAAGATGGAAATAATTCCGCGGTTACAGGGGGCATTGGCACTGAGTCGTTGACTGTGATTGCTCCGCAGTTAAGTGTATTACACACATTCAAAAATGGAAACAGTCTCCGTACTAAGTTGGGTGTGGATATCATCTCATCAGCATCAACAGACAATATTGATTTTGTAATTTCATCTGCTTCGAAGCATGATACCAGAACGCATTTGGATTTACTATTTACTAGTCATTTTAAGAATAACATAGCCGTTTCTGGAGGCAGTGGATTTTCAATAGAATCTGATTATTTCTCAATTCCGCTTAGCCTTGGAGTCTTAATCGGAGAAAAGAATAACATGAGAACATATGGAGTAGATTTGCAAGTATATTTTGATGATCTGCGCTGGGGACGGCTTAGTTCATCTTTTGAACCTGAGAAATTGATTTACCCTGTTGAGCTGCGAAACAAGGAGTGGTTTACTAATTACACTAGAAGTTCTTATAACCTAAAATTATCTTTTACACAAATCATCAATAAGCGAAACCGTTTAGGTGTTTATCCAGAGTTATCCTATCAAAGCGGATTATTATCCACACCTTATAATCGTGTTTATTTTAACGATTTATCATTGCGCGTAGAAAATTTGCCAATGGAGAGATTGAAAGCTTTAATTGGATTAAAACTCAATAGTTTTGTTGGCGGCCGCACGATATTTAAAAATGCGATAGATTATTATGTTGATAATTTTTCGGTTCAAGGACTTGGACTTGAAAATGAAACGGCTGTTAAGTTGACACCCCAATTTATTATAGCTCCTTCCTTTAGAATCTATTTTCAGAGGAGGTCTAGATACTTCGCACCTTACCAAGAGCACCAAATAAATGAAGAGTTTTACACCTCTGATTACGACCTTTCGACAATGTCAACTCAGAAAGGAGGCATTGCATTACGCTATTCACCTGCCGCACAGCAAAGCGGAAAACTTATTGTTTCGCAAATTGAAATCTCATACTCTTATTATTCAAGAAGCAATGGGCTTGATGCGCACATTATTTCATGTGGTTTTTTTGGGATTGGAGCGGTGCGAAAAAGCCAATGACTAGTATTACCTCCGGTTATTGCAATGTCGGAATGGTCGGCTTCCAGAAAAACAATGACATCCGGCTTGCTTGCGGAATGTTTTATGTACTCGATACCAGTGAGGCAAGCCCGTCCGTATCCGGGAATTGCTTCGTGTAAAACAGTTGCTCCGTTGTCGCGTGCAATGATTTCCGTTTTGTCAGTCGATGCATTGTTCACCACAATAATCTCGTCAACTACTCTTTTGGGTATTTCCTGAATAACTTGACCGACTCCATTCTCTTCGTTGAAGGCCGGGATGATAATTCTGATCTTTAACATACTATTTTCTGCCTGCAAAGATGTTTCTTTCTGTCGGAATTGGGAGCATTGAAAAGGAATAGATTGTGTGCTGGCGTTAGTATTATGTACTAGGTAGGCAAAGAAATTTGAAAATGAGCACCTGCTTTATTGGATTCTATGGTATAAACACTTCCACTCATTTTTTCAATGCAGATTTGGGCGATGTACAAACCAAGTCCAATGCCAGTTGATTTTTCACTGCCTCTTTTGAACATAGTGAACAAATCTTTTTTTGTTTCTGGTCGAATCCCGATTCCACTATCTTCAATTAGTAGATTAAAACAATTTTCCGTTGGAAAACCGCTGATCTTGATTCTTAGGTTGCGATCACCCTCATTGTATTGAAGGGAATTTTTCAGAAGTTCATTGATGGCGGTTTTAAAAAGTTCAATATCGATGCTACAAGTAAAGTTCGCAGGTATATCGATTTCCAAATGTGTGTTACCTTGCTGGTATGAGTTATAAATGGATTGAATTGTTTCATGGAGGTTGATCTTTTCAACAAAAAGTTGGGAGGTTTTAATATGATGCACTAACTGTATGGTTTTCACCATTCGCTCAAGCTTCGTTGTAGTGCCCCTTATCAATAGAAGATATTCTTTGGTTAAAGGCTCTTTCGTTTCTTGAATAGCTAACGATTCTAATCCTTTTAGCGTGGCTATAGGCGCTTGCACATCATGGGAAGAATGGTATAGAAAATTGGATAACTCTTTGTTTAACGTTTCAAGTTCAAAAGTTCGTTCCCTTACTCGCTGATCTAGTTCCTTATTTTGTTTTTCGATAAAATCACTTTGTGTTTTAATTTCTTCATTCTGTGATTCAATCTCCTCTTTTTGATTAAGCAGAGTAGCCTGATCTTGCGCTTGCTTTCTTAGGGTATTAGAAAGATACCGAAACAGCACGAGACCAAAAGGCAACACGATTAGGAGTGAAATAAGTGTATTGCGCAACAACTCTCTTTTTGCTTTTGCAACGAATGCTTCAAAATTCTCATCAGCCTCCAATAAAGCAACCACCTCACCTTGGCTATTTTTTAATGGGGCAAACGCAGAAAGCCATATTCCATTTTCATCGTAGTAAATGTCCAATATTCCACCAGTTTTGTAGTTCTTGAATAAGTCTTTGGGATAATTTTTATAGGAATGTCGGTAATATGGTTTGTCAGACGAAGTTCCAATAAAATGAAATGTGCTGTCTCTTGCATAATAGACAATGGTATACAAGGGCGATTCCAGATGATTAGTCGCGTGAACTGTTTTTAAGATGGTGTGAAGCGTTTTGTATATTCCATTTTGCTCATTACTAATAATCGCGTCTTTGGTCATTAAGTTGTTCGCGAGCGATTCGTGATCATCTCCATTGATCAACCATACCGAGGTAAAAGCGATGGCCCTCAATCTTTCTAAGACCTCGGCTTTTGATTTAGCAAGTGAGTTGTAATAGGAATTGGCAACAAAGTAGGCAATTAGGATTAGTATGGCTGTGAAAACAGCAGCAACTAATCTTGAATTAGCTGCCTTTAACTGAAGTATGGATTTCCTAATCTGAGGCACAAATTTTCTCCTTTAACCCAAGAAACACGTAATTATTGGTGGTTGTTGTTTATTAATGGAATTAGTCCTTCTATTGTCTGCCTCGTGACATTATCTATAAAGCAAACCCTAAAATATTTGACAATTATGTCAATCAACAAGCTTAATCCCATTGTTTCCAATTAGGATTGCCTTGCCAAACCTACCGTCCTCTTCTTTCACTTCCAGGTTAAGAACACCACGAGGACAAACCGATGAACAGACTCCACAACCCACGCATGAACTGCGCACAATATTCTGTCCGCGTTGGGCGTACCAGCGCACATCAATACCCATTTCACAATACGTTGAACAATTGCCACAAGAGATACATTGTCCGCCATTCGTTGTAATTCTAAATCGCGATTTGAAGCGCTGAATGATACCCAAATAGGCAGCCAATGGGCAGCCAAAACGGCACCAAGTGCGGTTACCCATCAATGGGTAAAAACCGGTGCCAACCACTCCCGCAAAGCCTGCTCCAATAAAAGCTCCATACACTTCACGCAGTTTGTAACTATCAAAAAACAAAACCCAAGAGGAATTAGTAAAGTAAGTATAGAGCACGCCACCAGTCATTACCACAGCAAACACTAAGACTCCATGTATCATCCACCTTTCAATTTTCCACGCATTTAATTTTTTATTGGAAAGTTGGCGATACGGATCCCCCAATGTTTCTGCCAAGCCACCACACCCACAAACCCAAGAACAATACCAGCGCTTGCCGAAAAAATAAACAAGTACAGGAACAGCAATAATGATAAGTGCAATGCCCCACACCAACATAAAGACACCGAGCCCTCCGTTTGCCAGCAGTGTGTCAATTCGATTGTTGAAAAAGAAGGAGTAATCAAGTGGCCAGATATTTTTAAAATCAAAATAGGGCTGATTCAAACGAATCATAATTTCCGGAATAAGAAATGCAAAAGCAGTTTGAAAAAACATCACCGAGCAAGTGCGTAAGATTTGATATTTGCTGTGTCGATAGTTGATCAGCATTCGCACCCCCATTACCAAAATACAGAGGGTATAGATAAATCCATACAGGAAAAATCGGCCGGCTTCATTGCCACTTAATAAATGACTTACCGGATCTACCATGAGCACCCAGTTGGTCATGTACTCCGGATAAAAATAGAGAAAGACATAAAACGCGATCAGCCAACTACCGGTTAAGACGCCTAGCCATTGTACGTTTTTCATTACATTGAAAAAGATACCATTGTTCTTTATGCCGGGGGGCAACTGTAGTTTTGGAAGAATGTAGAGCAAGGAACCCATGATGCAAAGGCCAAAGGTTAGAAACAGATATAGAGTAGGATTGCTTTTGACCGGACTGATCGCTGCTGCTTTGGTGATTGAATATTTCAAATCCTTGACGGCATACCTGTCAAATCCAAATTGACTGATGATGCTGTATTTTTTGATGTTATCGGCTACGTTTTGAATTTGTTCCCGCGAGGTCGCTTGACCATCTAGCCAGCTGCCGTTGTCTCTAAAGGCTTTTCGTTTAAATGCGCTTTGCTCGTCATTGCCTGTAAATACAGAATCTACAGAGGCAATCGTAAATTTCTCTTTGTTGTAAGTGGACAACTTATCCAATTCCGTTTTGGACAAACTAAAAGTGGCCAGTTGCTTTTCGTTTACCCTCTCAAATGCTGCTGACAAGTCAGCGACAAACTTAAAATTGGAGGAAGACTCTGATGTAACGTTTTCTTTTGTTTCCAATAGCAAGGCACTTGCTTTTTTTTCATCACTGATCTGACTCTTGACAATTTCGGGAGTAAGCTGGTAACTAGACCAAAAAAAGGAAACGTTGAAGAACGCAAAGCCGATCACGAATAGAGTAAGGCCGATCGTTTTTAAATATTTCATTATTGGCTTATTAAACTAGTTACTTTCTTATACTCACTAACAATCTCATCCTCATGCCGGTTGAAAAACTCGGGGTCAAAATTCGCTTCGTCTAAATGCTCCATCACAAAATCAATGCTTCTCTTTTCTCTCAGCCATTGGTCGAAACATTCATGGCGCATGCGGATACCGAACGTATTTAATCCCAAAAATTGATTTGTCAATTTGTCCCAGACTACGTGAACGCATTTGGCACCTCTCGCGTGTTCCCAATAGAATTCCAGTTCATTGGACTTCAGCTCATTCCATACATTGCCATAGGTTTGGTATTCAACGTCAAAAAATTTGGCGGAGTTGAACCACGGCCCAGGCTCATACTTGGTTTTTTCTCCGCAGATTGTTTGTGCTACTACTTCGCCCATCATGCGACCCGTATACCAAACCTGCTCTATATTTCGCCTGCCTGGTAAATCATATTTACGCTCTACGCAATCCCCCAACGCATACACATCAGGCACATTGGTTTCTAAAAATTCATTTACCAACACGCCTCGTTTGGTTTCAATGCCGGAGTTTTTCAGAAAGTCGATATTAGGTGAAACTCCAACCGTTAAACCAACAAACTCACAATCGATGGTTTCGCCTTTATTTGTTACGATCGATTTTACCTTTCTATTGCCATCCGATTGTATTTCTTTTAGTTCGGTGTTGAGTCTTAAATCTACATGGTGTGAGCGCACATGTCGGCTGATTAGCTTGGCCTCTGGGATTGGCAGGACGTTACTCCAGAATTCATTTTCTCTTACTAAAATAGTTACTCCTATTTTTCGAGTTAGCAACATCTCAGCCATTTCGATTCCAATCAATCCGCCACCTACTATTACCGCATGCTTGATCCCTTTGGAATTTTTTTTCATTAACTCCAAGTCTTGGAAGCTATACAGCCCTTGTACTCCATTCAGGTCTTGTCCTGGCCAGCCGAACTTATTTGATTTTGAGCCGGAGGCAATAATTAAAATATCGTATTTGAACTTGCCCTTATTGCGTAGGACTAGCTGTTTAGATTCCGGTTCAACGTTTTCAACAAAATCTTTGACTAATTCGATTCTATTTTTTTTCCAAAACCAATCTTCATAGGGTTTGGTGTTTTCGTACTTCATATGCCCCATGTAGATGTACATGAGAGCGGTGCGAGAGAAGAAGTGCTCAGTTTCCCCAGAGATTACCGTAATATTATCATTGCTGCGCTTTCGAATACTACGAGCAGCAGTTATGCCGCTGATTCCATTGCCGATAATGACGATATGTTTCATAGGTTGGGCAAGGTTAATAATTTGAATAACACCGTTTGTCAACCATATGACAAGATTTACTATTAAAAGCAGAATACATTTGATTTTAAATCTACGATAAATCCAGTACAATTGGTTTTGTCGTACATACACTAAACATACAAAGATGAAAACCCGGATCTTACTACTTCTCTTTTTGACTACCTCACTGGTGAGCTTTGCTGAAGATCAGCTTTCAGTCTTTACAAAATCTACTGACATTATTTTAAAAAAATATGTCTCTAGTGGTTCTGTCGCTTACTCAAGGATAAAGCAGGATATTACAGAAGTGGAAGGATTGTACACGCAAATTGGAGAAATCAACTTATCGGGGATTGAACCTACATTACAAAAGACTTTTTACATTAATGCCTATAACATCATTGTCATTTATTGGGTGGCAAAGCACTATCCCTTAAAATCGCCATTGGACAATAGTGGATTCTTTGATAAGATTAAACATAAAGTGGCGGGTGAAGAGATGACCTTGAATTCGCTTGAAATTAAAAAACTACTGACCACTTATAAAGATGCGCGTGTTCATTTTGCCCTCGCTTGTGCGGCAAAGAGTTGCCCTCCACTTGCCAACTTTGCCTACCTGCCTACTACATTAGACAAGCAGCTTACAGAACGAGCCTCTGCGGCATTAAACAATCCAGGCTGGCTCAAAGTAGATGTAAACGAGAAAAAAGTGGAGCTTTCCAAAATCTTTGAGTGGTACAAAAAAGATTTTTCGACCGAGGGAAAAACCGAACTTGAGTGGATCAATCAGTATCGAAAAGAAAAAATCCCGACTACTTACGCAGTGGGATTTTATGAATACAATTGGGCGCTAAATGAAAAGTAGAAACCTTATGCGCTTTTATTCAACAAATATTTATTGAGCCGTCAATAGTTTTTCTACCGCTACTTTACTTTTCTTACCTGACGTAGTCATATTTAAATACATCTGTTCGTAATATTCTTGTGCCATACGACCCGCGTCAAAGAATGGAACCACTTCCTTCATGGCAGTTTTTACAATCTTATTCCATTTTTCGGGAGTCTTATAATAAGTCGGTATAACCTCTTTCTCAAGCAGATCTAATAGATTTTGTTCTTCTACCTTGTCTCTTTCATCCTGTGAAAGTGAATCATCTGCATTTTGAATGATGAAGGAGTTTTTCCCTGATTTTGCAAACTCAGGTACCCAACCATCCGGAATGGATACGTTCACTGAACCATTCATTGCGGCTGTCATGCCCGATGTACCCGAAGCTTCGCGGTACATTCTAGGATTGTTTAACCATACATCTGATCCTTTTTTTAGGTATGCAGAGAGCTCTAATTCATACCCTGTAAGTACTGTGCAATTTGGGAGATCTTTTATCTTCCAATAGATTTCATTAAAAATATGGATAGCCGTAAAGTCTTCCGGATACGGTTTCCCTGCCCAAATAACTTGGATAGGATATTTTATATTGGTAGCCAGTTTTAGGAAGCGTTCAAAGTCTGTAATCAAAAGATTTGCGCGCTTATACCCTGCAAATCTTCGTGCCCAAACAATGGTCAATACATTCTCGTCAAAAAGTTTCCCTGTTTGATTCGCCACAATGCGAAAGAGATCTTTCTTCATCTCTTTTTTTCTTTTTACCAATGCTTTATCATTGACGTTTTCCAGCGCCTCATCGCGCCAATATGTTTTATTTTGCGCATTTGTAATTGCTCCGATCTCACAAATTCCTTCAAATCCTTTCCACATCTCTCTTGAAACCTCTCCGTGTAATTGAGAAACGCCATTGGCGCGCTTCGCCATGCGCAAGGCGGTGAGTGTATAGTTTAAGTTATTTTTATCTGGTGCCGCTAATTGCAGAACAGTTTCATGATCAACTCCTTGAAAGAAACCCATGACTTCTAGCGTTTTGATCGGATGTTCTTCATTTCCTGCTTTCTCAGGGGTATGTGTGGTAAAGACCACTCGTTTTTTTACTTCTTCTAAATCTTTGTATTTGTTCAACAGATAAAAACATAAAGGCAATGCATGTCCTTCATTCATGTGATAGATATCCGTTGGCCTATTTAGTTCATCCAATAATTTAGCGCCACCAATACCTAACAAAATGGATTGAGCGATCCTTGCCGATTCGTGGGAATCGTATAAGCGGTGAGAGATGGTTTGAGCTAGGTAATCATTTTCCGGTATATCGGTGCTCAACAGAAAAAGTGGAACAGTATTAAAAACTTCAGGTCTGAGTAAATAAGCCTTTACATAAACAGTATGGTTATGTATAGATATTGGAAATAGAATACCAGTATCTGTAAGGAATGAATAGTCTTTTTGTATGAAGTTGGCTTTGAGTGTGCCATCCTTATTTCGTTCCTGATCATAATAACCATATTTCCAAAGGATGCCTATACCTATCAGGTTTTGTTTTAATTCATAGGCACTGCGCATATGAGATCCAGCTAAAAATCCTAACCCGCCACTATAAATTTTCAATGGCTGGGCGATGGCAAACTCCATGGAGAAGTAGGCTACGGACTTAGCATATTTCTTATCGAATTTGTAGGGAAATAGATCTGTTAATGAGAACATAGGTTGAAAAAGTTCGTAACGCGGTTATTTTGGGATGCGAACTTAACACAACCAAATGGATTTGGTTAGACAAAATTCATTTGAAGGTACTTAATCCTCATTGCAAACGATTGTAATTAATTTCAAAAGGAAATTTTTTAGTGGAGACTACAAATATTTTAGACTTATTGAGATTTTCTTACTGGATAATAAATCCACTTTTGCTTTGTCAAAGCCGGGAGGGCCAAAACTACCCATCGCATTATTTGAAAAGCCAAAGCCTTCTTTTGGCATACCAAAGAAATTGGAGTCAAGTTTCCCATTTTCATTGCTGTCGTGCATGACGCTTAGACCATATGACCCGGACGGGAGATTTTCAAAAATAACCTCCACCTCTCCCTTGATTGCTTTCGTTATTTTTCCTTGGTAGCGAGTTTTCATAAACTCCTTTTCGGAATTATAGATGGCTACCGCAATTTGCCCTACTTCATCTTTGATATTTGTGACCAGAACGGTGAGTGATTGGGTTTGAGCCATCAAGCCACTCGCGTAGAGACTTGTAGCAACAATAAGAATGATACTGGTTTTCATATTATTTTTTTTTCTCAAAGTTGATCTTGTAGGTCCGGTTATTGAAAAGCAAGTTGTTGAATTGTCAAATTTAACTTCTGAATTGTTGAATATTTAATTGGCCCAATCTGCCAACGCTTCCGATCGTATTAAATGCCTAATGATCAATATGAATATTATAAAAAATAGTTGTTCAAATTTATTACTTTTAACATCTATCCCAATAAACTATGGCAACGCTTACGCTAAAGTTGAATAACAAAAACCACACCATTGAAGTTGATCCAAAAATGCCTCTTCTTTGGGCTATACGAGATATTGTGGGGCTCACCGGTACCAAGTATGGCTGCGGAATAGCCCAATGTGGGGCTTGTACTGTGCATCTTGAAGGAACACCGATACGTTCTTGTTCAGTGCCTGTTTCAGTGGCGGCCAACAAAAATATTACTACCATTGAAGGACTCTCTACGGATAACTCACATCCAATACAACTTGCCTGGATACAGGAGCAAGTACCCCAGTGCGGTTATTGTCAGAGTGGACAGATTATGGCCGCTACCGCTTTATTGAAAAAGAATCCATCTCCGACTGATAAGGACATTGATACGGCCATGCAAGGACATATTTGTCGATGCGGAACTTATCCACGTATTCGCAAAGCGATTAAAACAGCTTCACAATTGATGAGTCAAAAATCGTCCATTAAATAAATTTATATGGAGACCTTAAAAAATTTATCCCGCAGAAATTTTATCAAGCTTTCCGGATTAACCGGAACTGCATTAACATTAGGGTTCGGGCTTCCTGCTTTTGGTAAGGAAACGGAAATTCTAAAAGTAGAAGTAGCTGAAAGCTTGGGAATAGAACTGAATGCATGGATTCACATTGATACAGCCGGTAAAGTGACCATCACCAATCATCGATCCGAAATGGGTCAGGGATCTTTTCAATCAGTTCCTCAAATGATTGCTGAAGAATTGGAAGTCTCGTTAGATAAGATCAATATCATATTTGCCCCGGGCAACGGTCGAAAATATGGAAGTCAGGTAACTGGTGGAAGCTCCACTGTGCGAGGTTCTTACCAAAAACTACTAAAGTTAGGTGCCTCTGCTCGTGAAATGCTCATTGAGGCGGCCGCAAAAAAATGGAGTGTAAGTAAAGCGGAATGTTATGCAGAGAATGCAACCGTCATTCATAAGCCTTCCGGAAAAAAATTGGGGTATGGTGAGTTGGTTGAGGAGGCTGCTAAGTTAGAACCACCGAAAGTAGTGGTGCTAAAAGACAAAAAAGACTATAAGGTTATTCGTAAACCACTGCCACGACAAGACACACCATCGAAGGTAAATGGAAAAGCTATTTTTGGATTAGACTTTAAGTTGCCGGGAATGTTGTACGCTGTGGTGGAGAGAAGTCCCCGGTTTCAAGGCAAAGTGGTGAAATTTGATGACACCGAAACACGTAAAGTACCAGGCGTTAAACATGTCTTGAAAGTAAATCGGGATGAGTTTGGCAATATGCGTGAAGGAGTTGCAGTGGTGGCAGATAATACATGGTCAGCCATTCAAGGGCGCAAGGTTTTAGTAGTGGAGTGGGACGACTCTGCGTTTTCACATGATAGTTCGGATCAATTGTACTCAAAAATGCGAGAGCTAGTAAAAGGGGATATGATCTCTTATAAGACTCAGGGAAATACGACCCAAACTTTCGCGAAAGCTGAGAAAAAAATTGAAGCAACCTATGAAACCCCCTATGAATCGCATAGTTGCATGGAACCTTTGAATTGTGTTGCCAATGTGACAGACGATCAATGCGAGATATGGGGACCCATTCAAGGACCCGATTGGATTCAGGGAAACATTGCAGGTCATTTGAAAATGGCTTCGGAGAAAGTCTCTGTGAATATGACTTTTTTGGGAGGTGGTTTTGGTCGCAAGGCTTTTACAGATTATCCCTATGAAGCAGTCATGATCTCAAAAGAAATCAAAGCACCCGTTCAAGTAGTATGGACACGTGAGGATGACATGACCATTGGACCATTCCGTCCGGGTATGGTGTATCAATGCAAAGGTACAGTGACGGACAGTGGACGTATTGGTTCGTACGAAACAAAAATTTCCGGGCAAAACATGGATATGCAAAATCCGGGAGCCGACAAGACCGCTTACAACGGCAGTGACACGGAAGGATTTTTGGAAGGATATTTTAATTCAATCCCTCATTATAGTTTTGGCGATGCGCCTTTAGATTCACCTGTTCCAGTGATGTGGTGGCGCTCGGTGTATTCGTCTACCAATGCCTTTGCTTTCGAAAGCTTCTTGGATGAAATGGCGCTGAAAGCAGACAAGGATCCATTGGATTTTAGAAGACAACATTTAAGTGAGCGCTATCAATTGCTGATTAATAAATTAGAAGAAGTAAGTGGTTGGAAAGCGCGAAGTAAAAATCAGGGATTTGGGGTTGCCATTACGGAATGTTTTTCAAGTATAGTAGGCGAAGTAGTGAAAGTCTCTAAGAAGCCTGATGGAAAAGTAAAAATAGATAAAGTGTGGGCTGTGATGGATTGCGGCTGGTATGTCAATCCGGATATTATTAAAGCACAGGTGGAAGGAAGTATTATTATGGCTCTTGGTGCGGCTACCAAACACGAGACTACATTTAAGGATGGCAAAGCAGTAGAACGGAATTTTGATACGTATAAAATGTCACGCATCAATGAGATTCCGGAAATAGAAGTACACGTAATGGATAATGACGAAAAGGCGGGAGGAGTAGGTGAACCGGGATTGCCACCTTTTACTCCAGCATTAACAAACGCAATTTTTGACCTTACGGGAAAGAGAATTAGAAAGCTACCATTTAGTTTAGAAGAAGTAATATAACATCTTGTTCAATCACACCTATCAATTCGTTTTAACTAGCGCATGAAAAATCGCATATTCATTATCCTGATTGGGACAGGTATTTTCTTTTTTTCTTTTCAAAAAAAACCAAGCTTTGATCTTAAAGCCAGTATCACACGTGGCCAGGAGGTTTATGGTATTTACTGTATCTCATGCCATATGGAAAAAGGAGAAGGATTAGAGGGTGTATATCCACCATTGGCAAAATCGGATTACATGATGGCAGATAAGAAAAGATCCATAGTACAAATTTTGAAGGGAGTGAATGGTCCTATGAAAGTAAATGGGGTTACTTATGAAGGTGAGATGGCAGCTTTACAACTTAGCGATCGAGAAGTGAGCGATGTGCTCAATTATGTGCGTAATTCTTTTGGTAATAAGGGTACCATTATTTTGCCAGAAGAAGTGAAGTCATCACGGAAGTAATGAACTGTTGGAACGCACCCATATTTAATAATTCGAAAATTATATAACTAAGACACGTTGAGCGGATTGAATCCTATTGATGGCTTTTCCTATATCCATACGGCATCGACAAGTTGATTATCACAGGCGATAATGGTTTTTTGCGATGCGCGTCACTTCAATTATTTCTTTCTGCTAATTAATTCGCGTCTAGTTTTGCTACTTTTGCACCCATTATGGCAGAAGAAAAGAGTTTAAACTTTCTGGAAGAGATTGTTGAGAAGGATTTGAAGGAAGGCAAGCATACGAGTATTGCTACACGCTTTCCCCCCGAGCCCAATGGGTATCTACACCTAGGCCATGCAAAAAGCATTTGCCTGAACTTTGGACTGGCACTTAAATATGGGGGCTTCACCAATTTGCGTTTTGATGATACGAACCCCGTAACCGAAGAAACGGAATATGTGGAAAGCATTAAGGATGATGTACGCTGGCTAGGCTTTCATTGGGCTAACGAATTTTATGCGTCTGATTACTTTCCGCGATTGTATGAATTTGCCGTGATGCTGATCAGAAAAGGATTAGCCTATGTAGATGACAGCGCCAGTGAAGAGATCGCTACACAAAAAGGAACCCCTACACGGCCGGGAATAAGCAATGTGTTTCGAAGTCGCACGGTAGAAGAAAACCTTACCCTGTTCGCGAATATGAAGGAAGGCAAGTTCAAAGACGGTGAAAAAGTACTTCGCGCTAAAATTGATATGGCGCATGTAAATATGCTCATGCGCGACCCGGTGATCTATCGAATCAAACATGCCCACCATCATCGCACAGGCGATGCCTGGTGTATTTACCCGATGTATGATTTTGCTCACGGTCAAAGTGATTCGATTGAAAAAATAACTCATAGCATTTGTACGCTGGAGTTTGTGCCACATCGTGAGTTGTATGATTGGTGTATAGCCAATTTAGAAATCTATCCTTCACGCCAGTTTGAGTTTGCACGCCTCAACATGACCTATACCATGATGAGCAAGCGTAAGTTATTGCAGTTAGTAACGGAAAATCATGTGACAGGGTGGGATGACCCACGCATGCCTACACTTAGTGGCGTTCGAAGAAGGGGATACACCCCAGAAAGCATTCGACAATTTTGTGACAAGATTGGAGTGGCCAAGAGAGAGAACTTGATTGATATTGGGTTGCTTGAGTTCTGTGTGCGAGAACATTTGAATAAAATTTCATTGCGCAGGATGGCGGTATTAGATCCGATCAAAGTTGTGCTTACTAATTATCCGGAGGGCAAAACAGAGATATTGATGAGCGAGAATAATCCGGAAGATCCTTCTATGGGTTTTCGTGAGCTGCCATTCAGCAGAGAGTTATATATTGAAGCGGACGATTTCATGGAAATACCTGCCAAGAAATATTTCAGATTGGCTCCCGGCCAGATGGTGCGATTGAAGAGTGCGTATATCATCAAGTGTGAAGACGTAATTAAGAACACGTCTGGTAAAGTGACTGAGTTACATTGTACCTATGTTCCAGAAAGTAAAAGTGGACAAGATACCTCCGGGCTTTCTGTGAAAGGCGTCATCCATTGGGTGAATGTACCTACCGCCTTAGAAGTAGAAGTGAAATTGTACGATCGACTTTTTGTTGCAGAAGATATGAACCGCATTGAAGATGATTTTACCGCTTACTTAAATCCTGACTCACTTCAAGTGCTATCCAAAGTCTATGTTGAGCCTTCTTTAAAAAGCGCTACCGCTACGGATCGTTTTCAGTTTATGCGTACAGGCTATTTTTTCAAAGACAAGGATTCTACCGATAGTAAATTAACTTTTAATCGTACGGTAACCTTAAAAGATATGTGGGCGAAGGAGGTAAAGAAGGTATGATGTAATCATATTGAATTAGTCTTTTTACTTGGATGTGCTGTTGATTACCTATAATTCCGAATTTCCTCCTTCATGCGTTTAAAAGTATCATAGGGTGCTTTATGCGAAAGAGAGTTGATTACCCAAATAGGAAGATTACCACCCAAATCTATTTCAAGAGAATACTGAATAAATAACCTGCCTGGCTTTTCTTCCTTTACAATCCATACCGCCTTCGACATAGGTACACGGACAACATTCTTTTTTTTTGGTATGTAATCCGGTATACTAATGAGCGTAACTTTCATTTCATGAGCACCTACTTGCTGATAAGTTAGCTTAATAACAAAATCGCGATTACTTACTACGGGTGCCTTTACTTCGGTATAATAGATAATTTCATTATCACTTACTTTTTTTAACAAGCTAGCACTAATGGTTTGGTCTTGCCAAGCACCCAAATGGGCTACATCAAAAAGCATGTGCTTCAATTGTTGCTGTGTCGCATGAAGGGAGAATTTCGATTTAATGATATTGTATTTTAAATTTTCGGATTTGCAGGTGTACACTTGGATACTATCCTTATCAAGTTTCAATTGGCAATTTTTTTGTGCATTAGCTGAAAAGCTTATTTGCAACAGCATAAGAAGTACCCATTTCATAGAACCGATGATATAACTATACCTCATCAATGTTTATCCTATTCCCCGCTATTTTTCGGCAGTAGGCTTGTAAAATTTAATAGCGAAAAGAAAAATCATAAAGTAGCAAATGATGGGTAGCAAATAAGCTGTGGCTACACTTGTTTTATCAGCAATATATCCCATGATAGGAGGGAATACGGCACCTCCCACTACGCCCATCACAATAAATGAAGAAGCTTTTTCACGCAAGTCATTCAAGTTCTTCATTCCTAATCCGAAAATCGTGGGGAACATAATAGAGAAAGTAAACTGTAAGCCGATCAGACAGGCAAAGGAAAGCCAGCCCAAGTGTTGTGAGATCACCAAACACATAGCGATGCTACCCAAACAAAATAGTGCGAGTAATTTATTAGGGGCGATAAAATTCATGAGGTAGGTGCCAATAACTCTTCCTAAAAGCATCATCATCATGCTCAACGAAAAATAGTAAGAGGCGTGCTGGTCTGTCATATTGGGCATGTAGGTGATGGCATAGTTGATGAAGAATGCCCATGTGCCTCCTTGTGTGGCGACATTGAAGAATTGAGCGACCACCGCCCATTTAAAATGCTTGTATTGAAAAAGAGCGCGATAGCTTCGCTGTGTGCCTGTTGCATTTCTGGCTTCCTGAAGGGGAGGAACTTTAGTAAACCAAAAGGCAACGGCAATAATGAAAACGGTGGCACCAATGGCCGAGTATAGCATTTTCACCGAGAACAAGTCCGCTTGTGTATTGCCTGTCAGCACGTCACCCAAAATAAATACGCCACCTAAAATTGGTCCAATGATGGTACCTACTGCGTTGAAGGTTTGTGAGAAATTTAATCGTTGCTCGGATTTGCGTTCATCACCCAAGGCAGCGGTGAACGGATGAGCGACAGCTTCTAAGGTGGCCAGCCCACATGCCAAGATGAATAATGCGATTCGAAAAAATCCAAATGATTCTGCTCCTGCCGCTGGGATAAACAGAAATGCTCCGAAAGCATATAGACACAGGCCAACGATGACCCCATTTTTATACCCGTATTTTCTCATGAATAATCCTGCCGGAATACCCATCACCGCGTAGGCACCAAAAATGGAAAACTGTACGAGCCCGGATTGTGCTAATGAAACTCCTAATACTTTTTGAAAATGCCGGTTCAGCACATCGCCCATCGAAATGGCAATACCCCAGAGCATAAATAAGCTGGTTACGAATATAAAAGTGGGAATGTATTTGCGATCAGTGAGTGGTATTTTTTGCATTTGGAATGGATATCTATAAAACAAAAATGACTCGGCTTTCTTAAGTATCCTAATGGTTGATTGAATCCATTTAGACCAAATGTAGTTCATTCTTGACTTTTGGTCATATTCCAAATTTTTAAATAGCTTTAACAAACTTAAGATGTGTGGTATAGATCATGGCAGTTGACGCGATAATAATTTATACAGATGGTAGTTGTAACGCTGATTTCTGCATAGGAGGATGGGCGTCTATACTATTTATTGGCAATGAGAAAATTGTACTCTCAGGATTTGTGAAAGAAACTACTCATCAACGAATGGAGCTCTATGCCATTATTAAATCGTTTCAGTATCTAGTGAATAGTAACCTAAGTAACGTGCCAGTCCAACTTTATACGGACAGTCAGTATGTCTTTGACATACCGAAGCGCTCGGTAAAATGGAAAACAAGTGGCTTTATTACAAACAGGAGTTTGCCGATTCGTAATGTTGAGCTAGTGCGCGAACTCGTTGATTACTTTGCAACATTGCAGCTAACAATTTTTAAAGTGAAAGCTCACCAGTGGAGTGACAAGGAAAACAGCAATCGTGAAGTTGATATGCTAGCCAGAAGTGTGGTGCGAGACAAGGTAAATGAACTGATTCATAAACCTAACCTAACAGTCGCGTGAGGTATTTTTTTCACATTGGATTTAATGGGTATCAGTATCGTGGTTGGCAACGCCAACCTCTTGCATTAAACGTTCAGCAGGTTATTGAAACAACGCTAAGCCAAATGTTAAAAGTACCGATCTCCATAATGGGATGTGGCAGAACAGATGCGCAGGTCCATGCCAGTCAGTTCTTTTTTCACGTTGATATTGATCAAGATTGGAATTATGACTTTGTGTTTCGAATCAATAAGTTACTACCTCCGGACATAGCGGTTTTTGAAATAATACGAGTAGAGGATAACCAACATGCACGATTTGATGCCATCCAACGAACCTACGATTATTTTATTCATACTTATAAAGACCCATTCTTAAGCACAGTTAGTTCGCTTTATTTAGAAAAGAATCTGTCCTTAGAAAAGATGAAAGAGGCCATATCTCTCCTGTTAAAGTATAATGATTTCAAGGCGCTTTGTAAGAGACCTGATGATTATCGTACCACTATTTGTAAAGTAACTTCAGCCAGTTTATTTTCAGATGAATCAGGGGATAAGTTAAGGTTTCAAATAACGGCAGATCGGTTTTTGGGTAAAATGATTCGGATTATAGTGGGTAAATTGTTAGTGATTGGCCGCGGAGAATTAAGTGTGGAGGAATTTGAAAGTTATCTGATATCAAAAAAGACTCCTGATACTTTTGAGCCGGCTTACCCACAAGGTCTTTATCTTTCTAAAGTTACCTATCCCTATTTAAATATTACTCCACGTATAGAGTTTTCATACCTTTTGCAAAATAAGACCAGTAGCTGGCGTGAGCTGTAGGGTTGAATTACTATTAGGATATCGAAGTACACTTCACAACATCAATGGAATGGGTATTCTTTCCAGTTGATGATAATATTCCGAGGATCATTTTAATTGCGAATTGGTTACAGCTAGTTGAGAAGCTGCGTAGCAAATCGAAGTGTTGTGTGGAAAATAAATAAATAGCGAACTACTTAATTCTATTCTAATATCGGGAAGTTGTCTGTAGGCCTTTCTCGAAGGTGATATTCCATTATGATACGAGCACAGGTATTCCATCGCAACACCGAATCGTTATTATCTTCCTTATTGAGGGCGTCAGCTTTTTCGTAAAACTCCATGGCTTCCATATACCATTCGTAGGCATCAAAATCTGAACCTGGAGTTCCTGACCTCAAAGCAGCAGCTCCCTTTCGTTCATGAATGATTCCAGTATAATAGATTCTGGAGTATTCGTCTTTCAAACTTTTGGCAATAGTTAAAGTTTGATTAACGGTTTTAGAAGAAGTTTCACCAAATTGATCAGTGAGTGCAAGCAATAAAATAATGGATGCCCTTTGATTATTAGCTTCAATTAATAATACATCCAGGCAAATGCTTTCCGCTAAACGTGGTTGGTTGAGCAATCGATAATGCTCGGCTTTGCTCAGAGAAGCTTCAATTCCTTCCTTCGCAATGGGCTTCAATTCAAACAGATGAGTTTCGGAAGTACTAGATGATTGTTTCATAGTGTAGAAAGCTAAGTAAACTATTTCTCTTGTTTAAATATACGAAAAAGCTTCATAAGCGGATCGTAAAACTTATCCGCTACGCGCTCTTTTAATGGTATAATTGCATTGTCAGTTATAATTATATTTTCTGGACATACCGTAGTACAGCATTTGGTGATGTTGCAAAGACCGATGCCGCCTTCCGTTTTTAAATCCTGCCTTCGGTCTTCTATATCCAGCGGATGCATTTCCAGGGCTGCCGAGTAGACCAGATGACGAGGACCGGCAAATTTTTCATGAAGGTCATGTTCGCGCAGTACATGACAAACATCCATGCAAAGGAAACACTCGATACATTTCCTAAATTCCTGTACCCGATCAATGTCGACTTGATCCATCCGCCAGGTTCCATCGGCAGCATCTGGGGGGCGAGGCTTAAATTTTTTTATTTTCTTCTTCGTGCGGTAATTAACCGAAACGTCTGTGACCAAATCCCTTATTACCGGAAAGGCTTTCATCGGTTGAATGGTGATGGGTTTGTCTTTAGGCATGTCACTCATACGCGTCATGCACATCAGTTTGGGATGGCCGTTAATTTCTGCTGAACATGAGCCACATTTGCCGGCTTTGCAATTCCATCGAACGGCTAAATCATTAGCCGATTCTGCCTGAATGTGGTGCACAGCGTCCAGCACGACCATGCCTTCAGAAATTTCAGTTTGATATTCTTTAAATTCTCCTCCCGTGGAGTTCGTGCGCCATATGTTGAAGGTGACTCTTGGCATTACTTCATTTCATTAATGATTGCTTGAAGATCTTCTCTCAAAGGAGCCTTCGGAATTCTCTTCACTTCCATATTTCCTGCTTCGTTTTTTCGAATGGAGATATTAATTTTTCCATACTCTTCGCTCTTCTCTTGAAAGTCTTCGCGAAAATGTCCACCCCTGCTTTCCTTCCGTTCTTTAGCTGCCCGAGTAATGGCCTCAGCAACGGTTACCATGTGTTTCAATTCCAAAGCAGTATGCCATCCCGGGTTAAATCCCCGATTCCCATCACAACTCGCTTTACGCGCTTGCTCGCTAAATCCATGAATGATGTCAATGGCTTCTTCCAACTCCTTTTCAATTCGAACGATTCCAACGAGTTCTTGCATCTTTTCTTGCAAGCCGGATTGTATTTGGAAAGGATTTTCTCCTGCTGCATTGGCATCTCTTTCAAATGGAGCCAGTGCCCATTTTGCCAGCTCCTCAATTTGCGCTTCATTGACTACTACCTCTTTTGCTTCTTTCGCATATTGGGCAGCATGTTCACCTGCCCTTTTGCCAAACACCAGTAAATCGGAAAGCGAATTGCCACCCAATCGATTGGCACCATGAAGACCTGCCGCACATTCGCCTGCTGCAAAAAGTCCGGGTGCACTCGTCATCTGCGTGTCAGCATCTACACGCACACCGCCCATGATGTAATGAGTAGTAGGACCGACTTCCATAGGCTCTTTGGTGATGTCAACGCCTGCCAATTCTTTAAACTGATGATACATGCTTGGCAATTTCCTTTTAATATGTTCAGGAGCGTTTGATATTTTTTCTTTAATCCACGCAATATCCAAATACACACCACCATGTGGAGTGCCACGGCCTGCTTTCACTTCCCGCATAATACAACGCGCCACATGATCACGCGTCAACAGCTCCGGAGGACGCTTCGCATTTTTATCGCCTTGTGTATATCGCCATCCTTCTTCTTCATCGGTAGACGTTTGTCCTTTATAAAGATCAGGAATGTCATCGAACATAAATCGTTTGCCGAGATTATTTCGCAAGACTCCACCTTCGCCTCGCACTCCTTCCGTAATCAAAAGACCACGAACGCTTGGAGGCCACACCATTCCGGTAGGATGAAACTGTACGAACTCCATATCAATCAATTCGGCACCTGCATGATAGGCCAGCGATATTCCGCCTCCGGTACAATCCCAACTGTTGCTGGAAATTTTATAGATTCGGCCCATACCACCAGTTGCTATGATCACGGCCTTTGCTTTAAATACTTTGAAGAGGCCTTTCTCGCGATCATACCCAAAGGCACCCACAACTCTATCTCCGTCTTTCAACAAACTAATAATGGTATACTCTTGATAAATCGCAATATTTTGATGAATAGCATGATCTTGTAATGTACGGATCAGTTCAAGACCTGTGCGATCGCCCACGTGAGCGAGGCGAGGGTATTTATGACCTCCGAAATTTCGTTGTAAAATTTTTCCGTCTTCCGTTCTGTCAAATACTGCACCCCATGCTTCTAATTCTCTCACACGGTCGGGGGCTTCCTTGGCGTGCAACTCTGCCATGCGCCAATTATTTAAATATTGACCACCACGCATCGTATCGGCAAAGTGAACTTTCCAGCTATCACGATCATCTACGTTGGCTAATGCCGCAGCTACCCCTCCTTCGGCCATGACCGTATGAGCTTTACCAAGCAATGATCTACTGATCATTGCCACGGAAACACCGGATGCAGCAGCTTCAATAGCTGCACGAAGCCCCGCTCCGCCAGAGCCGATCACCAATACATCGTGCGTAAATGTTTCGTAGTTTGTCATTTAAAATATTCTCCAGTCAGTCCAAATACCCATAGAGCAAAGCCTTACATAAAGATCAGCAAACATTACTCCGAATAAACTAAACCATGCCCAGTTCATGTGACCTCTGTTAAGGCAACTGGCACAGTTATAAACTTTTCGTTGTACCGGTGATTTTGAAAGACGGTCTTTAAATCCCCCCACTAAATGACGGAAGCTATGACACCCAAAAGTATAGCCTCCCAGTAATGTTGCATTAAGGGTTAATACCAAAGTGCCAACACCTATCCCAAATGTTTTCTCGCCTGTAGCAGCATCGATGAACCACATTGCTTTATAGGCATCATAAGCAAGGAGAATCACGAATATAATAGCGAGGTACATGAAGTAGCGATGAATATTTTGCATGATCAAGGGGAAGGAATTCTCACCCAGGTATGTTTTGCGAGGCTCGGAGACAGCACAAGCTGGGGGGTCGGCCCAAAAAGATTTGTAATAGGCACCTCTATAATAGTAACAGGTGAATCTCATTCCACCGGGCGCCCAGAGAATTAATAAAGCCGGAGAAAAGGGGATGATCATTGGCCACCACGAAGGCTTTGGTCCGAACCAACTGTGGGGTGAACTGCCAAATAATTCCGGAGAATAAAAAGGAGATAGGTAAGGGCCGATAGCATAATACTCGCCCTGAAAGGCTGCCCAGGTGGCGTAACCGATGAAAGATGACAAGCCTATGAAAACGAGCATCGGGCGAAGCCACCACAAATCTTTTCTTGATGTAACGCCAAAACCCGCCATTAAAACTCGATTTGGATTAATTATAGGTTGAGGTTAAAGAAAATTAAAATGAAAAGCAATAGACTTGCTTTAATCGGCATATCAATAATAGCAGAAATCTATTCTTCTGAGATTGACTTGCTTATGAACTAAATCAAATGAGCGTTACTTTCTTCTAAGTGAAGATTACTTGAAGTCACAGAATCCAAGTAAATGCCTCTTTATAGGTAGCAATAACCTCGCAATAAATTGTAATTCTAAAACGATAAATATATTTATCTTTGCCCCCCAAATAATTGGAGATATAAACGAATGGAGAGTGAAAGTATATGTGAACTGGTTTATTTGCTCCTACTCGAGGATGCGATTCCAAAACGGTTAGCTCATTCATTGAAGAAAGTTTTTTTACACTAATCTATCTTGAATGAGTTTGTATAGTGAATATAGAAGATCTTTAAAAATGCCTGAGGTGGAAGAGGTTTTAGACCTATTTCTATATAGGCCGCTTGCATTTATACTGGTAAAATCAATTTACTCAACCAATATAACGCCTAACATGCTTACGATTACATCGATTGTTGTAAGCATCGTTGCCGGCTGTTTTTATGCTGTAGGTACTACGGAATATGTGACTTATGGTGCCTTATTATTTTTGGCTCATTTAATTATAGATTGTAGTGATGGGCAACTTGCGCGATTAAAGAAAAATGGAACACATGCTGGGAGGATTATTGATGGACTAGGAGATTTCTTTTCTACCCTTGCTGTCTTTATTGGATTAAGCATTGGTTATCAAATTCATAATTATGAACCACTTATTTGGTGGTCTTTGTTGTTGTTAACGATGCTCAGCAATGGAATTCAATCTGTCCTTGTTGACTATTATGGAAGCCGCTTTCTGGATTATGTACTTCAGAGAAAAAGTACATTCGAAGAAGATTTAGATTCTTTCAAAGAAGAATATGAAAAGATTAAAGACATAAAGAACAAAAGAGTTGACAAGTTTATTATTAGTGCCTACATCAAATATTCTGCCTTGCAAAGCAGATTGAGTGGCAAAAAAGCAGATGAAAAGTTATTCGCAGCCACTCCGCAAGACTATTACAAAAAGAATGTCATTGCGATGAGGATGTGGTTGTTCATTGGGCCAACTACGCAAGTGAGTGTTCTTATCTTTTGTTCTTTGATTAATCGATTTGATATTTTTTTCTGGCTCATGATAATAGGATTCAATAGCATTGCATTATTGATGTGGTTGATTCAGCGTAAAATAGATAAGACATTTAAACCTATCATAAAATAGATGACGCATCTCTCAGCAATTGTATTAGCAGCAGGCTTTGGCTCTCGCATAGCCGATGTAACGACTGACCCTAAAAGTCTATTGAGAATTAAGGAAAAGGCATTAATGGATTGGCACTTTGAAGCGTTGAAGGCTTCAGGAATTCAGAACGTAGTGGTGGTTACTGGATACAAGCGTGAATTACTTGAAGAGTATCTCGCAAAATATAAAGAGGATTTCCAACTGCAATTTGCAATTAATGACGATTACCGCGTAAAGGGAAATACCTATTCTTTGTATTATGGTCTCGAGAAAACACCGGGTGCTTTTTTATTATTTGATGCGGACCTTATCTATGACTCAATCATACTTACAGAGTTTGTTAGGGATGAAGGACCTAATCAAATACTCGTTGGGGGTGCCTCCATTGATGACATTGAATGCACAAAAACAATGGTTGATAAAGAAGGCGCAGTTCGCCAATTTATTGATAAACGAGCGGTAACTGTTGAAGAAATGAATCGGTTAGAATTTGTTGGAGAAGCCTTGGGTATTTTAAAATTCTCCAAACCTTACCGAGATGACATGTTACAGGCATGCAAGAATTTTCTTGCAGACGAACAAAACATTTCCAAAAATTGGGAACACGTCATGAATCCATTTTTACTTAGCCACCATATGACAACCCATCAGGCTGCTAGTGATAGTTGGGTCGAGATCGATAACAAAGAAGATCTGGAAAGAGCAAAAACATTATTTGAATAAGTTTAAAAAGGTATTGAAATAGTACATATATGTTCATCGCATTGATTGTCGGTTTAATTGCAGGGTTTCTTATTTCCATTCCGGTAGGACCGATCAATGTGGCGGTTGTTAATACTTATGTAAAGCATAATTTTAAATTAGCTTTTGCGATAGCCGCAGGAGGGGCTCTCATGGACTTCATTTATTTCATGGTGTTTTTAAGTGGCCTTTCTCTTTTTCAATTGCCACCTAGTACTATTTTAATATTGAAAATAGCAGGAGTAGTGATTGTTTTTGGTTTTGGCTTAAAGGAATTATTGATAAAGAAGGCTAATTTCAATTTGAATCAAGTAGTTCAAAAGAAGGCGCCAACCATGCTTGGCTACTTTCTATTAGGTGTAGTGATTTACTCTTCTAACCCAACACTACTCGCTACCATGTCGGGGCTAGCTGCATTCTTCAGGTCATGGAATCTCATAGCAAACGATTTCGTAAGTTATTTTGCTGTTTCCATCGGATTGGCAATAGGATCCGCATCTTGGTCCTACTTACTTTTAATTGTAGTCAGGAGATATCATAATAGACTGCCTGAGCAATTCTTTATAAATTTTAGCCGTACTTGCGGTGCTCTAATTGTGCTGATAAGTCTCTATATGGCATTCACAATTTACAACGAAAACTTTCTATGAAAATACCAATGATTAAAAAAACGACACAACTAAGAAATTTATTGAATTCAAGTGAGCTAGAGTTCTTAATGGAAGCACATAATGGGATGTCTGCGAAGATAGCTCAAGAAGCTGGCTTCAAAGGCATCTGGGGATCAGGGCTGTCTATTTCAGCGGCTTTTGGAGTGCGCGATAATAATGAAGCCTCTTGGACTCAAGTATTAGAAACAGTAGAGTTTATGAGTGACGCAACGACTATACCTATTCTTTTGGATGGAGATACAGGGTATGGCAACTTTAATAATATGCGTAGGCTAGTTACTAAACTTGAGCAACGGGGAGTGGCCGGTGTTTGTATTGAAGATAAAAGCTTCCCGAAAACCAATTCATTTTTGAGAACGGAAGCTCAACCGTTAGCAGATATCGAAGAATTCAGCGGCAAAATTAAGGCAGGCCAAGATACGAAGTTGGATGATGACTTTAATATTATCGCTCGTGTGGAAGCGTTAATTGCTGGTTGGGGGTTAGGCGAAGCTGTTAAAAGAGCGGAAGCATATCGATTAGCAGGCGCCAACGGTATATTAATGCACTCTAAGATTTCGAAGGCAGATGAAATTCTGGCCTTCATGAAAGAATGGGGAGAAAGAAAGAATACCTGTCCGGTTGTAATTGTACCGACCAAATATTATTCCACGCCTACGAATGTATTCAGAGACGCGAATATTTCTGTTTGTATATGGGCCAATCATCAAATGAGGGCTGCTATTTCCGCCATGCAAAAAACCACGGAAATAATTTTCAGAGAGCAATCACTTATTAATATTGAAGATAAAGTTGTTTCGGTGAAGGAGATATTCCGTCTTCAAAATGACAGTGAATTAGAGCAAGCGGAAAAAATATATTTGACGGTAGCAGATGCCGACAAACCTCGTGTTATCTTTTTGGCTGCGTCTCGTGGAAGCGAATTAAAAGAATTGACTGAAGATCGTCCAAAAGTTTTGATCGATATCAATGGAAAACCTTTAATCGAACAGTCCATTGATATTTTTAATGAGCATGATATCAAAGATATTACGATTGTTCGCGGCTATAAGAAAGAAGCATTCAAGTTTCAGAACATTAAGTATATCGATAACGATAAGTATGAAACAACAGGAGAATTAACCTCTTTATATTTAGCTAAAAAGGAAATCGTTGATCACGTCATTATCTCTTATGGTGATATTCTTTACAGAAAATATATCCTATCGAGGTTGTTAGAAGAAAAGGGTGACATTACGATAGTAGTGGATGCTACAATCAATGAACGGGAGCCAAATTATTCAGGCGATTTTGTTCAATGTTCACGTCCTCACTCCAAAAAATATAATGATGTGCCAGCTGAACTCAAAGGCATTACGCATGGACAAGGAATAGAGGGTGCGCACGGTGAGTGGATTGGTTTATTAAAAGCCAATAAGAAAGGCGCTGAAGTAATGACCAAAGCCATAGAGGAATTGGCAGCCACACCAGCCTTTGCTGAATTGAAACTTACTCATTTGATGAATAAGCTTATTGAAAAGAGTGTTAAGATAAATGTGATGTACATTAATGGTCACTGGCTTGACATAGACAGTTATGCAGATGTATCTCGCGGACAGAAATTTTAAAATAAGTAACACTTTATGATAGCAGCAGATGCTTTTTTAACTCCAGCCAAAGAGTTAGGATTTAATTTTTATACTGGAACACCCTGTTCTTACCTCAAGCCATTTATTAACTATGTAATCGATACAGATGGATTTGATTTTGTTGATAGTGTAAATGAAGGAGATGCCGTTGCTATTGCGGCAGGGGCTACGGTGGCGGGCAAACGCGCGGTTGTGATGTTTCAAAACTCTGGTTTAGGAAATGCAGTGAATCCACTAACCTCTTTGACCTACACATTCAATTTACCGGTCATGGTGATTACTACTTTGCGTGGTGAGCCAGGAGGTGCGGCAGATGAGCCACAACATGAATTGATGGGACAAATTACTATTCAGATGTTGGAAACGATGAGAATGCGTTGGGCCTATTTTCCACAAGTTGACTCGGAGGTTTTACCTGCTTTGAAATCAGCAGATGAGTACATGAAAGCAACCAACCAGCCATTTGTTTTTGTGATGAGGAAAGATGATGTATCTGACTGGAAACTTCAAAAGAGGCCAAGTATTTCTCAAAAGACCTTGGCGGTACATCATACGGATGCATTTGAACTGGATTATAAAGAACGGATTACAAGAACACCGGTGCTCGAAGTGATCCAACAAGAATTGGGACAAGAGGTAGCCGTCATTGCTACTACTGGAAAAACCGGTCGTGAGCTTTATGAAGTAGGTGATCTTACCAATCAATTCTATATGGTGGGTTCAATGGGTTGTGCCTTGGCTTTTGGATTAGGATTGGCACTGGCCAAGAAAACACTGAAGGTCATCGTTATCGATGGGGACGGTGCGCTCTTAATGAGAACTGGTTCGATGGCTACTGTTGGCGCATATCGACCACCTAATTTGGTTCATATTTTAATTGATAACGAAGCACACGATTCAACAGGTGGCCAAGGTACCGTAACAGGAGGAGTATCATTTGGCGCGATCGCACTTGGCTTTGGTTACGAAAAAGTATACTCTACAGATAGATTGGATGGCTTCAAAAAAATACTCTCAGACGTGAAGGATGCGAAGGCGTCTACATTTATTCATTTGAAAACGCAGAAGGGATCGCCTGAAAAATTAGGCAGACCAAAAGTTACACCAGCAGAAGTAAGCGTTCGTTTTGCAAAGTTTGTACAGTCTAAATAAGACTTTTTTATGAAGGTGGTAAAACGAAATATTCTTTTAAACCCAGGGCCAGCTACCACTACGGATACCGTGAAAAATGCCATGGTGGTCGCTGATATTTGCCCGCGCGAACTTGAATTTGGTGACTTGACTCTTTCCGTTCGTAATGATCTTATTCGTGTAGCGCATGGTGAAAAGAATCACACGTGTGTGATGCTCACGGCTTCGGGCACGGGAGGAATGGAGGCTTGTTTAACTTCAGTTGTTCCTCATGAGAAAAAAGTCTTGCTTTTGATCAATGGCGCCTATGGCGAACGGATGCAAAAAATATGCGATGCCTATCGAGTGGAGCATATTGACTACAATCAGGAATGGGGACTTCCTCTTGACCTGTTAGTTGTTGAAACGCTTTTAAAAAAGCATCAGGCAGAGCTATCCCATATTGCTTTTATTCATCATGAGACTACGGTGGGAATATTAAACCCGCTTAGTGAAATATCCCAGCTTGCAGGAAAATACAAAACCGAGACGATTGTTGATGCGATGTCATCTTTTGCAGGAATGGAAATCGATGTAGAGAAAGATAATATTCAATATCTTGTTTCTTCCTCTAACAAATGCATTCAGGCGATGGCTGGAATTAGTTTCATCATTGCCAATACGCAGTCTTTGCTTAAAACGAAAGAAATCAAGCCACGCAATTTTTATTTCCATCTGTTAGATAATCATATGTATCTGGAGAAGAATAAACAATTTCGTTTTACTCCTCCAGTTCAAACTTTATATGCCTTACGTCAGGCCCTGAACGAGTATTTTGAAGAAGGTCCAAAGAACCGATTTGCGCGGTATGCTTCAATGTATGAGATCATGCGAAAGAAAATTCTTGAGCTTGGTCTTACCTTTTTAGTAGAAGAGAAGTACCATGCTAAATTGTTAACAGCTATTCATGATCCTAAATCACCGGCCTACTCATTCGATGAAATGCACGATTATTTGTACGAGCGAGGGTTTACCATTTATCCGGGGAAAGTGGGAAACATTAATACTTTTAGACTCTCTAATATTGGAGCCATCTATCCTAAAGACATAGAAGACTTTTTAAAAGTCTTTGAAGAGTATTTGAGGACAAAAAAAATCATTTAGCCTACGCCTGCCATTCCTGAAATAGGTTATAGCTGTAAAACATAACTGCTATCTGGAAGTTCAATCGTAGCATGAACAAAGGATTGCGAATCGTTTGGGTCAGCAATCCAATAAGTTTTTACTTGCAATATTATAGAACTCCCTTGACTCGTTTACATGTTCAATGATTGTTTCGATTTTAGCGCGGGGTAATACAATGCTTGCTAGCTCCTTTTTTGTGATAATCTACGATAAACTTTAGACGAAGCCATTTTAATCTATCCTGATTAGTATCAATCAAATTTGGTCAAGCTGTTAATTACAATTTGTGTAATTGTTTGTTTGATAGAATCAAGCCATTGATAGTAGCACAAAGGCTAGTTATTCTTGACTTTTTTTTGTCTTCCAAAATTGAAAAGGTGCTTTCGTCTCGTTCAATTAGTAATATGTATTTATAAATCATAGTATTCTAGGCACCAATTCCAAGAGCAATAAACACGAAGCCTATCAAAAACCATATGCTTAATATGCCTAAGACAAAAAACATAATAGCAACATTTTTGAAGTCACCGATTACTTGAGCTTTAACATAAGCCTTTTTTATTGTGCTAATAGCAATCGCTTCTATTTCAAAGTCATTTACTCTTATAAAGTCTTTTGTGATTGTAATTTGTTTGTCTTGGTAGATCATGCGGTTTAGAAAGATAACTAAAAAGTATTTTTATCGCCTTTAAGATAGCCTCCTTCAAAGCGCTCATAGTCTAACGAATTTATAGGATCATAAAAAAAGCCCTAAATCAGGAAGATTTAAGGCTTTTTTGAATGTTTAAGTGACCCCGCTGGGATTCGAACCCAGGACCCATACATTAAAAGTGTATTGCTCTACCAGCTGAGCTACGAGATCATTTTCCCGATTGTTTCTCTTATCTCTCCCAACAGCTATCGGAATTTTAGCAACGAGATCATTACTTTTTGCCCATTTGAAAGGCTTTTCCGTAATTGAGGACGCAAAGGTAATCGAATAAGAAAATAATGCAAACCAAGATTTTAAAAATTCTTTTAGTAATGGTATTCCCGGTGGTAGCCGTGTCACAAAATATAGTCGATAAAATGAATCTTGCTGATTCACTTTTTCAAACAAAGCAATACACTCAATCCTATACCATCTATCAAAATCTGCTCCTTGAAAAGAAGTACTCCACTGCCATGTTGCTAAAAATGGCCTTTATTCAGGAAGGATTGGGGCATATGGGCCTTTGTCTCTACTATTTAAACCTTTACCAAAAAGCCTCTGATGATCTGCAGACAAGTTCAAAGATGGAAGAATTAGCAGAGAAGCATCGATTGGAGGGTTACCAATCCTCAGATAATTCTCGGATGCTTCATTATATTCAAAAAAATAATATTCAGATTCAGACAACCTTGGGTGCTTTTCTTCTTTTCTCTTTTGTGTTATTAGTCTATCACAAAAGGAAGAGCAAGGATCTGATAGGTAGTTCAATAATGGTTTTTTTCTTTGCTGCTCTGCTTTTGGTTATTTCAAATTGGGGTAGTAGGCCTCGTTTGGCTATTATCTCCACAAACCCAACTTATCTTATGAGTGGCCCATCAGCAGGTTCCTCTGTAATAGCAATTGTGGAAGAAGGACATCGATTGACCATTGAAGGCAAGCAAGATGTGTGGCTAAAAATACAATGGCGTGATAAAGATGCGTTTATCAAGGAAAATAATGTATTGAGAATATTACTTTAGAAGCGGATGGAAAGTGGACTCTTATATTCTTTGTTGGAATATTTGAGACGATAATAATAAACCCCCGCTGATTCATTCGGTGCATACCAACGGAACTTTCGATCAGTACTCTCAAAAACAAGTTCACCCCACCGATTAAAAATCTTAATGGATTCAAACCGATCTGTGCAATTATCTTTTGGCAAGGCGACCTTCGAATCATAATCAACACCATTTTCATCTATGTCGATACCTTCCAGCGCAAAGTAATCATTATGGGTATCGCCATTAGGAGTAAATACATTGGGCATATAAAAGTCTTTGCCGTTACCGTCAACATCTTTGATTTTGAGTTTAACTAACAGGGTATCAGCCTTCGAATTCAGACATCGATCATCCGCTAACCTAAATTGAAAAGTGTAGTTATTTTCATAAACCTGATTTTTAAAAATACTACAATCAGGAGTCCAACGAAAGGTGGATTGAATGGGAGATTTGCCTGACTTCTGTTGAAAAATATATCCAGCCGGTTCAACATTCCCATTGGCCTTGATTAAAGAAAGCGTCAAATTATCTGTTGTGGGAAAGTTATCCGTATCGATTCCATAAATACCTAGTTCTATAGGTTGACCTAGAATATAATCTAGATCAGTATTGGTTACATTCTGTAAGGAAGGGGTGAGGACGGTCAATTGAGGCTTTGCATTATCAGGAGGGAATAATTTTACTTCTACGTCCACGGTATCTGCTTTTAAGAATCGGCATTTGTTGGCGTTATCAACAACAATAAATTGAAAAGTAAAAGTGTCTCTTTGCTTCAAATTGATTTTATCACAACGTATGTTCCAGGTAAACGCTGAAGATACTAAGCCGTTGCCAGTAACCTGCGGAAAGGTAATTGCATAGTCACTCGCCTCAAAGTCGATCCCTTTTCCACTCAGCACTAGCAAATCGTTATCTACTAAATCATTACCGATAAAATTAAAATTAAGAGATTCAAATATTTTTCTCTCAACTTTTATTTTTCTCTCATCAGGATCAGTTGTCAGGTCGGTGTCGATACGTGGATCTGAATTACCCGGCAATTTGATATTCAACTTATAGATAATGGTATCAGGATCTGCAAAATTGCACAGGTCTTTGTCGTCTACAAGTATTTTAACAGTAAAGGCTGTTCGTTTCGTAAAATCATAAATATTACAACGCGGATCCCATCTAAGTTCTCCATTTACGAGACCCTTCTGTTGGGTAAAATTGACGGTCATGCCATAATCACTTAATGCAAATCCATCGGTGACAACAAAAACAACTAAATCATCTAATTCATTGTCCTTTGCTTCAAAGAGCCATGGGATAGGTTGATCACCTTCAGTGATTTGGGCGATGGTTAATTTTTGTGTGGTAAAATGAGCGCGACTATTTGGTGGAGGTTGCGTGTTAACCGTTACACGAAGTGTATCTGTTAATGGTAAACTACAGGCATCATCGTAAGCAATAATGCCGACTTGATAAGGCCCATTGATATAAGGACATTGCGGAAAGCAAATAGTAAAGTCTGCCGTATTGCCATTTTGCAATATGGCAGAGGTAGTATGATGCAAGTCCTGTAGTAGGCGAGAACTTTTAAAATTCAAACCCACAATTCTGATGCTAACATTCTCTGTGAAGTTTTGATCGGGTTGGGTAGAATCTAAATCGGAAACTCTTACCTGAATACAGCGCTCAGCATCAGTTATAGAGTTTGCAAAACTCACGCTCATGTCGTTGCTATAAGTGAATGTAGCATCGGAAAGTTTCTTTCCGGAGATTACAGGAGGGGTGGCGACTGGACAAGCATCTACGACTAGCATTTGAAAGTCACGTCTACTTTCACCAATTTTTATCCCACTACGGAATTCATCAACCTTTACAGCAAAAACAAATAATCCCTGGGTGCGAGGGGTGCAAGTTAGAAGGCCACTTGGGCTAATTCGCAAATCAGGTAGCCCATTTATAATATTATTAAGGGAGTAAGGAGGTTTCCAAATAACTTCAGGATACGGCAGTGGGGCAGACGATGGAAATGCTGCGCCAGATTTAGTATTAAGCGGAGTGACTAAAGAATAAACTAAGGAATCATTATCATCATCAATACCTGCGAAGTCTATATAGTATGGTCTGTACGGACAGGCATAATCGTTAAGGGGAGGAAATAATTTAGGTGAAGAGTTGATCAATGGCTTTCCATCTTTTGTGACGGGAGGAAACTCTAAATAGAAGGTTTGGCCTGCATATAAAGTCTGACTGTTTGGTACGCTGAAGATATTATCGATGGTATAATTTCGGCAGCAACGTTGCCAGGAAACATAATAACCTTTTGGATCATTATATATAGTTGAAGAAAGTTCTAATGTAGCAGAATAAATGATTTTTGAAGTTTTAATCTCGCCTTTAGAGCATGAAGGCTGGGTATAAGAAACATCCGTTTCACTAATCTTTCACTAATCAAGGATAAAAACACATTGCCCATCAGATTATTATCTGCTTTCCGGAAAATGCTTACGTTAACACCTGGTTGATCTTTAGCACCCGGGCTACCATTGATTTTATCAAAATATAAAATCATGTTTAATTGGTAGGTATTGCCGCTAATATGGAGCAGCTCAAACTCACCTCCGACTATATGTGATGCCATCACCGGAAAAGCGATCAGCAGGAAAAGCGTGAGCAGTAATTTTTTCATGAGATTCCGATTCGAAATATAACCATTTCAAAGCAGAGGTGAAACCACGCTGATTCTGTAATTTCGCCACCCAATGAAAAAAGGCGATAAACTAGATAATATCCTTATTGAAACGATGGCGGCAGAGGGAAAATGTATTTCCAAGCACGATGGGTTGGTTATTTTTATTCAAGGAGGTGCGCCAGGAGATACTGTTGAAATCGAGCTCACCAAAATTAAGAGTAGCTTTTTAGAAGGACGCGTTACGCAAATCCGAAATCTATCTCCTCACCGGGCGCAGCCTTTCTGTACTCATTTTGGATTGTGTGGTGGTTGCTCATGGCAACACATTAATTATAACACACAACTGCAATACAAGCAGCAACAAGTCATTGATAATCTGGAGCGCCTTGGCGGGTTACAACTTCCTGCCATCAGCCCCATCATCGCATCTGCAAAAACAGATCACTATCGCAATAAATTGGATTTTACTTTTACGGCTAATCGTTGGCTAACCAAAGAAGAATTAGCGAAAGCCGTAGAAGAAAGTAGGTTTGAGGTAGGCTTGGGCTACCATTTGCCGGGTGCATTTGATAGAGTATTTGATGTAGCTGAATGTCATTTGCAACCCAATCCATCCGATGCACTTCGGTTGCTGGTAAAAAAGATAGCAGTTGAAAACAACATTCCCTTTTTCGATCTGCGCAGGCAAACCGGATTTTTGAGAACGATCACAATTCGTTCGTCAACGACAGGAGAAGTAATGGTGATCTTGCAGGTAACTTCTAATAAAATGGAATGGACGGAGATGATCTTGCAAGCCATCGCTGATCATTTTCCAAGCGTGACATCGCTTAATTACATCATCAATAATAAGCGCAACGATACGTTTGCTGATTTGGATGTGATTTGCTGGAAAGGCAATCCGTACATCACCGAAAAGATGCCGGCTCCAAACGGATCGAAAGTTCTTCAATTTCGAATTGGTCCCAAATCATTTTATCAAACCAATTCCGACCAGGCGCATGAACTTTATAAAGTTGCCTGGCAGCAAGCAGAATTAAAAGGAGATGAATTGGTATATGATCTCTACACGGGCACGGGCACGATTGCAAATTTCGTGGCTGGTTCGGCAAAAAAAGTAATCGGTCTGGAATATGTGGCAGCTGCGATTGAAGATGCGAAAATAAATTCTCAACTCAACGGAGTAACCAATACCGAATTTTTTGCGGGAGACATGAAAGATCTGCTCACCGAAAATTTTCTATCGCAACACGGCCACCCGGATGTAGTGATCACCGACCCACCGCGTGCAGGAATGCATGAAGATGTGTGCAAGATGTTGCTGAAAGCGTTGCCCAAACGAATTGTATATGTGAGCTGCAACCCTGCCACACAAGCGCGTGATCTTAAAATCCTTTCGGAAAAATATGCCATCATCGCGGTGCAGCCGGTAGACATGTTCCCACATACGGTGCATGTGGAAAATGTGGTCAGGTTGGATTTGATCTCGTAAGGCGACAAATTTTTATGCCCTTCCTGTCCCAATTATTCCTAGGCCTGTGTTCCCACAGATCATTATTTCACTCGTTGATTTCAGTCTGTGAAAACAAAGATCTTTGGAATAGGCTGCGGCCGGGATGGAACGGCCTGTTTGAGCCTGCCTTTGCCGAAGCGGCTACGCGCAGGCAGGCCCGAAAGGGGAACGTGCGCTGACTGGCGAGTAGTGACAGCCCGAAAAGCCGCCCAAAATAAGCTTTTTAAAAATACTATTTTATTTAGTTTTTAATACTAATTAATTTAGTATTATTGCTTCTGATGATCACGCGCAGTATAATTCACATGGACTTAGATGCCTTTTTTGTATCGGTAGAGCGCAAAAAAGAGCCAAAACTTAATGGCTTGCCCCTGATTGTGGGCGGCAGCAACCGAAGGGGGGTAGTGGCGGCCTGTAGTTATGAAGCGCGAAAATTTGGGGTACACTCGGCCATGCCCATGTATCTGGCCATGCAACTTTGTCCCGATGCCAAGGTGATTTCGGGAGACATGGAAGCCTACAGCCAAAACTCGCACCTCGTTACCGAAATTATAGCCGACAGGGCCCCCACTTTTGAGAAAGCTTCGATCGATGAATTTTATATCGATGCCACGGGCATGGATCGTTTCTTCGGCACCTTTAAATGGTCGGTAGAACTGCGAAAAAAAATCATCAAGGAAAGTGGCTTGCCCATTTCCATGGCGCTGTCGATAAACAAGCTCGTATCGAAAGTGGCTACGGCCGAGTTTAAGCCCAACGCAGAAAAGCAAATTGCAGCGGGCGCAGAAAAAGATTTTTTAGCTCCACTCTCCATCGAGAAAATTCCGATGGTAGGAAAACAAACAGCTACTTTTTTATATGACATGGGCGTGCGTACGGTGGCCACACTGCGAGAGATGCCACTGAAATTTTTGACGAGCGCCTTTGGCAAAAATGGCATCAGCTTGTGGAATAAAGCGCATGGCATTGACGAATCGCCCGTGGTATCTTACACCGAGCAGAAATCAATTTCTACGGAATCTACTTTTGACACCGACACCATTGATGTGAAGAAATTGAAATCGATTTTGATTGCGATGGTGGAGAAGGTAGCCTTTCAACTGCGCGAACAAAAAAAACTGACCTCGTGCATTACGGTAAAAATCCGCTATTCTAATTTCGATACCGAGACCAGGCAAATTCATATTTCATATACTTCCTCAGATCATATCATGCTGCGGGTAGTACAAGAGCTCTTTGACAAACTATACAATCGCAGAATGTTAATCCGCTTGGTAGGAGTGCGCCTCAGTAACCTGGTGCATGGCAATCACCAAATCAGTTTGTTTGACGATACCGAGGAGGACATCAACTTATATGAGGCCATGGATTTTATTAAACACAAACATGGAACCGAAAAATTGATACGCGCCACCACGTTGGATGTGAACAAACGGGTGCGCATGGAGATGAATATGTTTAAAGGAAAGGTGACTAAAAATTTAATTAATTAATTTTTTCAGATGACTTAACCTCGGCCTGTGTCCACACAGACCAAAAAAAAGTACCAACCCAATCGATTCATTAACTCATTTTCAATTGATCATTGTTTCATTAAGTTCATGTACCTCAACTGCCACACCGGTTACAGTTTCAAATACGGCACCCTGCCGATCAAGACTCTTTTTGAAGAAGCGAGGCGATGCGGCATTCATAAACTGATTCTTACTGAAATTAATAACGTATCGTCTTACCTGGAGATGTTGCGGATATGCGATGAAAACAAAGCCCGCGAGAACGGCCTGACTAAATACGGCAAAGCACCGTACCCTCTCGATATTGCCGTGGGAATTGAATTCAGAAACACGGACGAGGGAATGAGTTACATCGCTATCGCCAGAAATAATCGTGGGTTCGAGGCCATCAATCGGTTTTTGTCATATCACAATCGCGAAGGAAATAAATTTCCGACACGGGCACCGGAATTTGATCAGGCCTTTATCATTTACCCGTTTGGCAAAATTGAACCTGATCAGCTAAAGGCTTATGAATACATTGGTGTGGGCAAGCAAGATCTGATTCCGTTTGCCATTCATCCACAGCGCGAAGAATATGTATACAAATTTGTGTTGCTACATCCGGTTACATTTTTACCTCCCGAAAAAAATAAAAAAGGCAAACTCATTTATCGCGATCACAACGCCCATCGCTTGTTACGAAGTATTGCCCACAATACCTTGTTGAGTAAACTGCCCGAACATTTCCAGGCATCGAAAGAGGAATATATGATGCCCGAAGAGGAGGTCATAAAACAGTTTGAGCAATTCCCTGAGTTGATCAGCAATGCTCAATCCTTATTAGAGCAATGTTCTATTGAATGCAAACTGGGAGAAGACAAGAACAAAAAGTTTTTTACTTCCGGCCCGGCCGAAGACATGAAGCACTTGCGCGCGGTAACGGTCAAAGGATATGCCAGGCGCTATGGTCAGGACAAAGCCATTTGGCATTCACATATTGAAAAGGAACTTCGTATTATTTCAAAGAAAGGGTTTACCGGTTACTACCTCATTGCTTACGATCTGATCTGTTTTGCTAAAAAAAATGGCTATGATTTTGTGGGACGAGGAAGTGGCGCCAATAGTACAGTGGCCTATTGTTTAGGAATTACGAATGTGGATCCCATCGAATTGGATTTGTATTTTGAACGGTTCTTGAACGAGGAGCGTGTATCTCCTCCCGATTTTGATATTGACTTTTCGTGGGACAATCGCGATGCGATTTATGAGTACCTCTTTAAAAAATACGGTACCGACCATACGTGTTTGCTGGGCACTCATGTCACCTATCAAGGTAAATCGATCATTCGCGAGTTGGGAAAAGTATTTGGCTTGCCCAAAGAAGAAATAGATGAATTGGTTGAAAACCGAAAAACAAGTTCGGGTCGCGATCATATCGGCAAGATGGTTTTTGCCTATGCGGATTACATTGTTCAAAAAGAATTGCCAGCCAATATTTCTATCCATGCAGGCGGTGTGCTCATCACAGAGAAACCTATCTATGCCTACACGGCTACCGAATTTCCGCCAAAGAGTTTGCCGGTATCGCAATTTGAAATGCATGCAGCCGAAGATTTTGGTATTTACAAATTTGATATTCTTAGTCAGCGCGGGCTAGGGCATATCAAAGAAACGGTGGTGCATGTAAAGCGCAATAAAGGAATTGATATCGATGTGTATCAGTTCAAAAAGTTTAAGGAAGATGAAAAGATAAAAGACCTCATGCGCCACAGCAAGGCAATGGGTTGCTTTTACGTAGAGTCGCCTGCCATGCGCATGCTGTTGGGCAAGTTGCGCTGCTCCGATTACTTGACATTGGTGGCTGCGAGCTCAATCATACGCCCGGGCGTGGCTAGTTCAGGAATGATGAAGGCCTACATCGAACGTTTTCATAGTGTACAAAAGGGGGGCACGTATGAATCGATACATCCTATCATGGATGAACTCATGAAGGAAACGTATGGGGTGATGGTATACCAGGAAGATGTGATACGTGTAGCACATTATTTTGCAGGGCTCACATTAACGGAAGCAGATGTGCTGCGCAGAGGCATGTCGGGCAAGTACCGCTCGCGTGAAGAATTTCAGCGAGTGAAAGATCGTTTCTTTGAGGGCTGTGTCGAGCGTGGCTACGACCCAAAGGTGACGAACAGAGTTTGGTTTGAGATCGAAAGTTTTGCCGGCTACTCATTTGCCAAGGGGCACTCGGCTAGCTATGCAGTAGAAAGTTATCAGAGTTTGTTTTTGAAAGCACATTATCCGCTGGAGTTTATGGTGGGGGTGATCAACAACTTTGGAGGATTTTATCGCACAGAATTTTATGTACATGAAGCGCGGATGAACGGGGGCCTCATCGAGGCACCGTGTGTAAATCGCAGCAACTATCTTACTACCATTGAAGGCGATCACATTTATATTGGCTTCATTCAATTGAAAAGTCTGGAGTCAAAAATCGCTCAACAAATAGCTGCTGAA
>JANPBK010000210.1:0-18065 GCA_031430395.1 Cyclobacteriaceae bacterium | reverse complement strand
GCGGTATGCTGGGGACTACATTCGGAGGAAATTACTTAGCGTGCGCAGCCTCGTTGGCGGTCTTAGATGTAATAGAAAAAGAAAACCTAATGAAGCATGCAGCTGACTTGGGCAATTACTTGATGCGCGAACTGAAAAAATTCTCACCCATTTTGGAAGTGCGTGGACAAGGGTTAATGATTGGTTTTGATTTACCTGAATCATTCACATCACTGCGGAAAGACTTACTGTTCAAACACCACATCTTTACAGGCGAAGCTAAACCAAACACGGTGCGTCTATTGCCGTCTTTGGCTTTGTCAAAAAATGACGCTGATTTATTTTTGGAAGCATTGGCAAAGGAATTTAAACAAGTCGCTACCCTATGAAAAAGTTCATTTCCTGTGAGGATGCCTCCGATTTCCAACTACTGATAGCAAAAGCATTGGAATACAAAAGTAATCCGTTCAAGGATGTTACTCTCGGCAAGGGAAAGCGAATGGGTTTGCTTTTTCTGAATCCAAGTATGCGGACGAGACTGAGCACAGAGATTGCCGCCAAAAATCTTGGCATGGATGTAATCGTCTTTAACGTAGGGCAAGATGGCTGGGCGTTAGAGTTTGAAGACGAGGCCATAATGAGCGGCACTACCGTAGAGCACGTGAAAGATGCTGCTCCCATTCTTGGAAAATACTTTGATGTGTTAGGAATTAGAACATTTCCTTCCTTAAAGAATAAAGAAGATGACTACAGTGAATTATACATCAACCAATTTGTGAAGTATTCAGGCGTTCCTGTTGCCAGTTTAGAGAGCGCGACCCTGCATCCGTTGCAAAGCCTGACCGACATCATCACTATTCAGGAGACGTTCAAAGAAAAAAGAAAACCAAAAATAGTATTAACGTGGGCACCTCATGTGAAAGCCTTGCCACAATGTGTGGCTAATAGCTTTTCACAGTGGGTTAACGCTTGGGGTGGAGCCGAATTTGTCATCACGCACCCGGAAGACTACGAACTTGACCCAAAATTTACGAAAGGAGCTACAATTACTCACGATCAAGATGATGCACTAAAGAATGCAGACTTCGTGTATGTGAAAAACTGGAGCACCTTCTCGGATTATGGAAAAATTTACTGTAACGATCCTGATTGGATGCTCACTAATAAAAAGTTAGCCTCAACCAACAAAGCAAAAATAATGCATTGCCTACCTGTCAGGAGAAATGTAGAGTTGAGTGATGAAGTACTTGACAGTACTTCGAGCCTCGTAACACAACAAGCAAGCAATCGGGTGTGGGCAGCCCAAGCTGTGCTAGCCGAAATTTTAAGGAATAAATAATACCACCAACATAATTCAAAAGCTCACATGAATAAATTATACGTCATAAAAATCGGGGGAAATGTTTTGGATGATGAAAAAGCATTAGCTTCTTTTCTAAAGGATTTCGCATCTATCCAAGCGCCAAAAATATTAATTCATGGCGGAGGAAAGATCGCGACTAAGCTAGGAGACCAACTCGGGATTGAAAGTCATTATGTGAATGGTCGAAGAATTACAGATTCCCCTACGTTGGATTTAGTGACCATGGTCTACGGTGGCTTAGTAAATAAACAAATCGTGGCACAGCTTCAGGCACTTCAGTGTAATGCCATCGGGCTTACTGGTGCGGATGGTAATTTAATCAAAGCCGTCAAGCGACCCGTAGGTGAAGTCGATTTCGGATTTGTGGGAGATATCACCGCTGATAGCGTCAACTCTACGCTACTTTATTTTCTACTAAAACAGAATGTCATTCCGGTGTTTGCGCCACTTACTCATGCAGATGGTGTGATGCTGAATACCAACGCGGATACCATTGCCTCCGTGTTAGCGATCTCATTGAGCAAGCACTTTGATACACGTCTCATTTTTTGCTTTGAAAAAACAGGCGTCCTAAGAGATGTGACCAAAGAAGAAACTGTTATCAATACACTTAACAAGAGTATGTATCAACAATTACTTAAGGATGGAGCTTTTCATGATGGGATACTACCTAAACTAGAAAATGCTTTTGACGCTATTAATCATGGTGTAAAAGAAGTACTCATAGGAGAACATACTAATTTGTTAGCCAACACTGGTTACGACACAAAAGGTACTTTGATAACGCTTTCATGAAATGGCCATAAGATGCTCTACACCCAATAGAATAACAATCCTTCGGCCATTCCATGCCTGCGTGCCGAAATGCCACTACGGCATGCAGGCATGTGGCCATCAAGAATAATAGTAACACATGAAAGAACATTTACATAGTATCGCTATTGATCTTCTACAGCAACTGATTACGATTCCTTCTTTCAGTAAAGAAGAAGATAAAACGGCTGGATTGCTCATGGGCTTCTTTACCTATCATGGAATGGAAGCACAGCGGGTTGGCAATAATGTATGGGCGAAGAATAAATTCTTTGATGCGTCTAAGCCCACTTTACTTTTGAATTCGCATCACGATACGGTAAAGCCAAATCCATCGTATACTCGTGATCCATATTCTGCCTCCATTGAAAACGGGAAATTATTTGGATTGGGAAGCAATGATGCCGGTGGACCATTGGTGTCACTCATTATGACGTTCTTCAATTATTATGAACGTCCAAACCTCAAATACAATTTAGTGCTAGCGGCCACAGCCGAAGAAGAAATTTCTGGTACGGGGGGAATCGAAATGGTCTGGAAAGATCTTCCGGCCATCGATATGGCGATCGTTGGAGAACCGACATTGATGAACTTCGCGGTAGCGGAGAAAGGACTCATGGTACTCGATTGCATTGCGTATGGGAAAGCCGGACATGCTGCTCGTGAAGAAGGTGTTAATGCGATCTATCAATCACTCAAAGACATCGAATGGTTTCGTACCTACGAATTCCCTAAAATATCTGAATCGCTTGGCAAAGTAAAAATGTCGGTTACCGTTATTCACGCTGGCCAAGCACACAATCAGGTTCCCTCAGAATGCAAATTTACGGTAGATGTTCGGGCCACAGATGCATATTCGTTAGAAGAAATCTTGGCGACTATCAAACAGCATGTGCAATGTGATGTTACACCACGTTCACTAAGATTTCGCTCTTCGGGAATTTCGAAAGTCCATCCACTTTATAAGACAGGAGATAAGCTAGGAGTTACATTCTATGGCTCCCCTACTACATCAGACAAAGCACTCATTCCAGTCCCATCAATAAAACTAGGTCCTGGCGATTCGGCAAGATCGCATAGTGCGGATGAGTTCATATACGTTCAGGAGATTGAGGATGGTATAAATGGATATATTAGATTGATTGAGGAAATATGAGTGGTTTCCGGATGCCGGTTTCCAGTTATGTGAGCAACGGATAAGATAAGAGTAGTTCAAATGAAAAGTTATCGAGATTTAGATATCTACAAAGAGTCAAAACGTCTGGCCATTCAGATTCATAAGATGTCTCTCAAACTTCCAAAGTTTGAGATGTATGAAGAAGGTGGGCAGATTCGCAGGTCTTCAAAATCAGTAACTTCAATGATAGTAGAAGGTTATGGAAGGGGAAGGTACAAGGCTGATTTTGTTAAGTACCTCGTGTACGCACAATCAGAATGTGATGAGACCATTATTCATCTTGATTTCCTATTCGAAACTGGTTCTTTTACAGATAAAGATAAATATCAAGTTCTAAGCAATGATTATGACTCACTAAGCAAAAGAATCAATAAGTTTACGCAGTGGGTTGAAGAAAATTGGAACGAACCACTCGGAGCAAATAGTAAATAACCAAAGCTTTAATCAGAACCTAAAAAACTGGAAACCTGTAACAGGTAACAGGAAACGACAAATGAGCGCAAGAGTTAATATCAAAAAGACAGAAATCCTCTCCAACAACTGGTACACGTTAAAAAAAGTGACGTTTGACTATCAGCACAAAAACGGAAAATGGATTGAACAAAATCGTGAAGCTTACGACCGGGGTAACGGAGCAACCATCCTACTGTTCAATCAAACATCAAAAACTGTTATACTTACAAAGCAATTTCGATTACCCACTTACATCAATGGCAATCCTTCCGGGTTATTAATCGAAGCATGTGCTGGATTGTTAGATTTGGACAACCCAGAAGATTGCATCCGAAGAGAAACAGAAGAAGAAACAGGTTTTAAGATAAAAGATGTAAAAAAGATCTACGAGGCATATATGTCACCCGGTTCGGTAACAGAAATCCTCTACTTTTTTATTGCCGAATACTCAAGAGAAATGCAGACCTCCGATGGCGGAGGAGTAGATGAACATGAAGACATCGAAGTGTTAGAATTGCCGTTTTACACCACACTTGACATGGTGAAAAATAGTGAGATCAAAGATGGTAAGACAATTATGCTTCTACAGTATCTTCAGTTAAACTTTCCTTCAATGCTTTAACTTACTCTAGCGACATGAAACTCTGGCAAAAAAATAGCAATACCCTGAAAGAAGTAAATCAATTCACGGTTGGAAAAGATCGTGAAATGGATTCCTATCTTGCTTCGTTTGATGTGCTTGGTTCAATGGCGCACATTCAAATGCTAGAGTCTATTCAACTCATTAGCAAAGATGAGTTGGTCCTATTATCAAAAGAACTAAAGTCGATTTATGCATCAATCGGCAAAGGCGATTTTCATATCGAAGAAGGTGTTGAAGACATCCACTCGCAAGTAGAATTGCTACTCACTAAGAAGTTAGGTGACGTAGGTAAGAAAATTCATAGCGGCCGATCTCGCAACGATCAGGTTCTGTTAGATATAAAGTTATTTATTCGTCACGAAATTCAATCGCTCACAGAAGATATACAAAAGCTATTTGATCTACTCATCCTCAAAAGCGAAGAGCACAAAGACAAACTTCTTCCAGGTTACACCCATCTTCAATTGGCCATGCCTTCTTCTTTTGGTCTATGGTTTGGAGCTTATGCCGAAAGCCTGGTGGACGACTTGATAATATTAGAAGCAGCCTATCGGGTTACCAATAAAAATCCGCTTGGCTCTGCCGCAGGATATGGATCATCCTTTCCACTAAATCGTGAGATGACTACCAAGCTTCTGGGCTTTGATGATTTAAACTACAACGTGGTGTATGCCCAAATGGGGAGAGGAAAAACAGAGCGAATAGTAGCACAAGCGTTAAGTAATGTTGCTGCTACCTTGGCAAGATTAGCCATGGACGCATGTCTGTATTTGAATCAGAATTTTTGCTTCATCTCGTTTCCGGAAGAATTGACGACCGGTTCGAGCATTATGCCCCACAAGAAAAATCCGGATGTTTTTGAATTGATCAGAGGAAAGTGCAATTCGATCCAGGCATTGCCAAATGAGATAGCGATGCTCACAACTAATTTGCCATCCGGTTACCACCGCGATTTACAGTTGCTAAAAGAGAAACTATTCCCCGCTTTTGAAACTATCCGGGACTGCATTGAAATGACACAACTTATGCTTTCCAATATTCAAGTGAAAGCAAATATTCTGGAGGATGAAAAATACAAATACCTTTTTAGTGTCGAAGAAGTTAATAAACTAGTGTTGGCGGGAGTTCCTTTCCGTGATGCCTACAAAAAAATCGGGGAAGACATCGAACAGGGCAAGTTTCAGGCTACTCCCAACTTGCAACACACCCATGAAGGAAGTATTGGAAATCTTTGCAATGACAAAATCACCGAAAACTTTAAAATCAATTTATCGAAGTTCAACTTCATCCATGTGAATAGCGCATTAAATAAATTAATACTTTAGGATTCGATCTCATAAGTGCGAGTGACTTACTCAAAAAAATAGGTACGCTATTAATCGAAAAGGGGGATTTCAAAACCGAAATCAATCACATTTCCGACTGAAGGATAGCCATAAGTAAGCATATAGCCTGAACCTTTTACAGCCTGCCAGGTATTGTGATATTTTATAAAAAGTCTACCCCCTTTTATCTTGGCATTTAAGAAGATATCAACCAATGGAAATCCTTGTATGACTTTTGAATCTTGTATATAAAAGGATTGAATATCGGGTGCGTAACCTAAAGCCTTGTAGTCTGATTTATAATGTACATCCATTCCTACTTGTAATTGTAAGGCCTTATTAAATAAGAAATTTTCATAGGTGAGTTGTGCGTTCACAAACCACTCCGGTATTCGGACTATGTTGTCATCATTCTTCCAAATTTGTGTATAAATAATCTGCGGCCTAAAATAAAATCGCCTAAAGAATTGTAACGTCATGTTTAATTCCGGTGAAAAAATCTGCTGATTTCCTTTTGATTGCAAAGGTAACTGGGCCTCTTTAAATTGAGTGAAATAGATGTTATTGGAAAGTAGTGTATAGGTTAATCCGGGACTAATGAAAATACCTCTCCACTTCACTTTTAAAAATCCTTTGATTTGATTAGAGAATGTATTCTCAAAATTAGAAACCCAATAATTATGACTGCCTCTATAAGCACGTTGTAAATAGCCAGGCTTGGCCAACACGCTTATGAGGCTCGCGTCCAGCCATGGCGTATTAATTGCGCCTTCTATTTTGTAATTACCATCTAGCAACAATTCTGCAGATCCACGCAACTCACTTAATGAATCCAAGCGTAAAGACACTCTCGCGCCCACATAGTTTTCAAGCAGGGACGAACTTGCACGAGAATTAAATCCATTTAAAAACGGAATAGTGTTTTGTACAGACCGTAACTTGAAATAAAAATCATAAAACAAAAAAGCCGCATTCCCCTTAATGCCTATTTCATTCTGTAATGTTTTAAAATCCATCACATCCGTGGTTGTCTGCTTAAGAGAATCGATGATCGTTGACTTGAAAAAATTAGTTGCCAAATTAGAATGATCTATCCTAAAAATATTGGATCTATTATGGTAATCGATCGTTTGGTAGATCTGAAAAGGTTTAGCCAGTTGATACTGATGATAGATATGAAAATTGTTTTTAATTTCTTCCGATTCAGCAATTGACTTCTGGTCATTTACCAAAAATGGTTCCGCATTTATGTCAAAAAAAGCACTGAATGTAGTATCCTTTGTTAATAGCACTCCTCCATTTTCTCTTATTCGATGACGAATTCTTCGATAATTAAAAGTGATTGAATACCGATCATTCTTCGATCGATAAGTAGTAAAGAAATCGTAGTAGTGACTAATGGTCTGACGATCCGCAAACTTGCGTTGGATTTGTCTATCCGCTAAAATGGGTCGATAATTAAAGCCAAAATTCCATCTCGGGTTTATATTTCTGGTGAATTCAATATGTGACATGGCGCGACCATTGCCAGCCCATACCAGATATATTCTTGTAAACGGAGATTTGGAATCATAATACCTTGGTTCCTCTGTATCATAATAGGGTTCATAGGCTGTGAAACCCGGAGTCGCACCAATGTGGGTGGAAACTACTGGAAAAATAGGGTTTAGTGCTGTACCCGTATTCCCTAAATCCTGATATTTATTCTTAAGACGTTCAACATATGTCCACCGATGGAAATTGTGAATTGCAGTATCCAGGGGTTGGTAATTCTTTTTATTATAAAACAATTCTGTCTCTGTAGTCCATCTTGACGTTTTGGGGCCATAGACGTTTTTCGCAGAATCGTTGATGATTTTAGAATTGGTTCTTTTCTTAGGCCCGGCTGTCTCAGTGCTCGTGGACTTGAATACCTTCCTTTTTACTAATGCACTGTCTCTTTTAGCATTGGACGGAAGCACGGTATCCTTTTGTGCCAACGTAACAGAATAGCATAAGACACCAATGGATAGAAAAATGATTCGCTTAATAAAACTCACTTGTAAAAGTAACAATAGTTAATGCAGTTGTCGGTTATTGGTTTAACTCTTCTCGTTTGGTTTCAATAACATGTATTATCTTCTCATCAAATTCCGAACCACGATTGATAAAGACCGTTTCAACAGGAAGGTAAAACCACAATCCACTATTCAAGGATGAACTCAACTTTGATGAAATTAATTTGACCATGTCTTTTTCAGTAGTAAGGATAGCCCCAACTTCATGTTTTTTCGTATACGATTCAATTTCCTGAACATCGATTGGAGAGTAAGAATAGTGATCTGCAAATTGAAAGTGTTTGATCATGGTGAAGTGTGAGGCAACGTAGGCTTCTAAAGATGAGCTGTTCGCCACTCCAGAAACCAAAACCACTTTTTGACCAATATCATGTGCTGCAGCAAAGGCCACCGGTTGCAGGTATTGCATTCCAGAAAAGAAAACCGGCTTGTCTCCTGAATAGTGTTGAATTTTATCAACAATATGTTGTTGGCTTATAAGCTCTTTACATTTTGTAACAACAATTACATCCGCTCTTTTAGCTCCTCTTCTGCTTTCCCGTAAACGTCCAAAAGGCAGCACGTAATCCTCATAAAATGGCTTGCCCAATTCAGTCAACAAAATTGAAAATTGGGGGATTACCGTGCGATGCTGAAATGCATCATCTAACAAGATGACTTGTGTGGAAGGCTGTTGAAGCAAAATTGTTGGAATGGCTAAAGCACGTTCTTCCGCTACACAAATAGTTACCCACTTCCCAAACTTTCGATAATATTGATAGGGCTCATCTCCTAAGGTATCCGCATTATCTGATTCACTCGCTATACGTAACCCTTTCGTTTTCCTTCCATAGCCTCTGCTTACTATCGCTAAATGATACTGGTCTCTTAAAAGCCGCACTAAATATTCTATCATCGGAGTCTTACCTGATCCACCAACATTCAAATTGCCGATTGAAATTACAATGCTTTGAAATTCAAAGGAAGGTTTATGCCCAATATCAAATAAGTAATTCCTAAGCTTGGTAATTAAATTATAGAGAATTGTGAATGGCCAAAGCAGGACTTTTAAGAAAGGCATATTTAGTACAGCTATCTTTCGTTACTTTTAAAATTCAAAAATAAGGAAACAATGGCAACGACCACGATAAAAGAAGTGACAGATTACTTAGAATCGCTCGCGCCCCGCGCCTATCAGGAAAACTACGATAACAGCGGTTTACTGACCGGTTATGCATCCTCTAAAATAACAGGAGTTCTGGTCACCTTGGATTGTCTCGAAAGTGTTGTCGAGGAAGCGATTCGAACAAATTGTAACCTAATTGTCGCACATCATCCTATCCTGTTCAAAGGGGTGAAGAAACTAACAGGTGAAAATTATGTAGAGCGAACGATCATCAAGGCCATTAAAAATGACATCGCCATCTATGCCATACATACCAACCTGGACAATGTGCACCAAGGCGTCAATAAAAGAATAGGAGAAAAGATTGGGCTCAAAAATATGCGTGTTCTTGTTCCTAACAACACCTCTTTGCTAAAACTCACCACCTTCATTCCTGCCGGAAACAAGGAGGAAATCATGACTTCTTTGCATCAAGCTGGTGCCGGAAATATAGGTGACTATAAACATTGCAGTTTTCAAGTGATGGGCGAAGGTACCTTCTTACCAACTGGAAAAGCTATTCCATCCGTAGGACAGTTGGGTAAGATGGAAAGGGTGGAAGAATTGCGCGTTGAATTGATTTTACCTGAAATCTTGAAAAATAAAGTTCTGGCTGCCTTGAAGAAAGCACATCCCTATGAAGAAGTTGCCTATTATCTCACCAGATTAGAAAATGAAAATCAAGAAGTTGGGGCAGGCATGATTGGAGAGCTCGAAAACCCCATGGATTTAATGGATTTTCTACTACACGTAAAAAAATGCATGAATGCTCCTGGTATCCGCTACACGGAAAGCACAAATAAACCAATTAAAAAGGTGGCCTGGTGTGGAGGTGCGGGGAGTTTCTTATTACCAAAGGCAATAGCTGCAGGGGCAGGTATCTATCTTTCTTCTGACTTTAAATATCATGAGTTTTTTGATGCAGACAATAAACTAGTAATAGCCGATATTGGTCACTATGAAAGTGAGCAATACACAAAAGACTTACTGACAGAGGTTTTAAATGAAAAATTCACTACTTTTGCAACCACTTTTTCAAAGACGTTCACTAATCCTATAAGTTATCTATAAGTAATGGAAAACCAAACAGTTACGCAGAAACTTGAAGCCCTTGTAAAACTTCAAACGATTGATTCAAAGTTAGACGAGCTTAAAAAACTAAGGGGAGACCTACCTGATGAGGTTCAAGACCTGGAAGATGAAATGGAAGGCTACAAAACGAGATTAGGTCGTTTTGAAGGCGAAATGAAAGATTTAGAAGATGCCATTAAGAAAAATAAGGAAGGCATTAAAGAAGCTGAAAAGCTTACTAAGAAGTACAACGAACAACAGAAGAACGTAAAAAACAACCGTGAATTCGAGGCGATCACCAAAGAGGTGGAATTGCAAGAACTAGAAGTTCAGATTTGCGAGAAGAAGATCAAAGAAGCAAGAGAAAAAATCGAAGCGAAGAAGGTCGAAATTACTTCTATTGAGACTCTGATTAAAGACAGAAATCAGGATTTGGACAATAAGAAAGGTGAACTTCAAGATATCCTGACGGAAAGTGAGGAAGAAGAAAAGAGGTTGATGGGAGACCGCGAAAAGGCTGTAAAAAAGATTGATGATAAAATGTTAAAACATTACGATCGTCTACGTAAAAGTTTGAGCAATGGATTGGCGGTGGTGCGAGTGGTTCGTGGAGCAGCCGAAGGATGTAACATCATCATCCCTCCACAAAAAATTGCAGAGATACGCGAAAAGAAAAAAATTGTCATCGATGAGCATTCAGGCAGAATATTAGCGGATGTTGATTTAGGTTCGATGGAAGAAGAGCCAAAACCAAAAAAGGCAGCCCCCATTAAAAGAGCTAAAAAAGTTGCTTAAACAACTACCTATATTATTTAGTAAAAAGACAGGCCTGACCGCCTGTTTTTTTTTACTTTTTCAAACCTTATTTGCGATTGATCATCTCTGGCAATTTAGCCCTGAATTACAGAAAGCGTACCAACTCGTATTAAACTTACAACCGGAACAAGCGCTTGCACATCTCAACAAAGTCAATAGTAAAAACGAAGAGTTGCATAAAATGTATATCCTGAGTCTCAACGAGACCATTGATATTCTTGTGACAGAAGATGCCAAGCGGCTACAACAATTTGAAGCCAACTTTAAAGAAAGAATTTTAATCCTCGAAAAGCTCCCCAAAGGGCCTGACGTTCTCTTCCTACAAGCAGAATTAAATCTCCAAAGAGGTTTCAACTTGCTGAACATGGAACAAGAGTTCAATGCCGTATTTGCAATCCGTAGGGCTTATAATATTGTACAAGAATGTTTAAAAAAGTATCCTGATTTTATCCCCATCAAAAAGACCTATGGAGTTATTCAGGTTATGGTAGGATCTGTACCCGAGAAATACGCTTGGTTTATGGGCTTATTAGGAATGCACGGACAAGTAACAATAGGTCAAAAACAACTCTCGGAACTACGAAATTCTAAATCTTCGTTGAGTTTAGAAGCGACCATTCTATTCTTCACGGTCAAAGGCTTTATCAACCAACAATTTGCTGAAGCAGCGCAAGGTATGAAGGAGTGTTTAAAAGAACAGCCTGATAATCGTCTTGTGCTTTTCATTGCTATTAATATGTTGATGAAGGATTCTCAAGCTGAAAACGCATTAGTTCTTTTCAGTACATTGGATAAATACGCGCAAGGATTACCCTTGTATTATATTGAATACCTGAGAGCAGAAGCCCTGCTGCAAAAAGGAGAGTACGAAAAATCCATTGCAGCATTCCAGAAGTTTCAAAAAGGATATAGAAGTATAAGTTTCAAGAAGGATTCTTATTACAAAATCTCCTTGTGCTACTGGCTCATGGGTGACGAAGCAAAAGCTAAATTAAATTTTGAGAAGGCTAAAGTAACCGGCAAGTCCACCGCTGAGCCTGATAAATATGCCGCAAAACAGTTGGAAGAGTCAAAGTTCCCCAACCAAAAAATGTTAAAAGCACGGTTATACACAGATGGCGGCTATTATACCGAGGCAGCTGCTTCCTTACAGTCTCTTTCTATTTCAGAACTTAAAACGAGCAAAGAGCAAACTGAGTATTACTATCGAAAAGCCCGATTAGCTCATAAGACGCAAGATCTAACGACCGCAAAAACACTTTACCAGCAAAGTATTTCAATGACCCAGGACAACCCATGGTATTTCGGAGCTAACTCTGCTTTGCAATTGGGGTATATTGCACAAGAGCAAAAAGATTTCGCGTCAGCTAAAAAGTATTTTGAACAAGCCCTTCGATATAAACGACACGAATACAAGAATAGCATCGATAACAAAGCCAAGGCAGCCTTAGAACAAATCAAATTGGCGAAAGGATAGATACAAAAAAGAGAGTTACCAGCTAATTCATTGATGATATGCTCTTCTCACTAAATGCTGGTTAACTGATTTATATTTTTGCTCTCTACAATTAAGTCTGTCAGATGCTCAATGTCATTGTGTTTTTTAATCGCAAACATTGAACCCGTAAAGTCAAGTTCGTATAAACACAGGTTTTTGTGCTCGAACATGTCCATGCTCTTTAGGGGATAATGGAGTAATTCACACAACAGAATTCGCATCGCTCTACCATGCATGCAAATCAAAATAGTGCTTTCGTGCTCATTTAACATAAATGTCTGAATAGCTACACGTTGCCTCAACACGACTTCGTCAGGACTTTCTCCACCTTCAATTCGCTGATGGGTATTTCCGGCTTGCCATTGCTTTAACATCCAATGATAATACGCATCTTCTTCAGGCGTAATACGCTGCCCTTCTTTCACGCCCCAACTAATTTCATTTAATCCGGGCAAACGTTCATGCGGAATCCCTTTGATGATAAAGTTCTTCACAGACTCCTCAGTCCGCTTTAAACAAGAGGTAAAGACTCTATCAAAAGGCACTCGTTGATACTTGTTATAAAATGCCTCTGCTTGAGCTCGTCCGGTATCATTTAACGATGAATCCACTCCACTTCCCTGAACTATCCCTTGCAGATTATAATCTGTTTGGCCGTGACGTATAATGTAAATTTTTTTGATGCTCAATTTCTATTAATTTGCCTTTGAATAATCGGGCGCAAAAATAAGAAAATACTCCATACTGCCATTATTATCATTATGTCAATCTTTCAGCAGGGAGTGACCCTCCAACAAGCCAATAAAATGTGTGAAAATACGCTGGTGAGTCACCTGGGTATTGAGTTCACCGCTATTGGTGAAGACTTTATCGAAGCAAAAATGCCGGTCGATCATCATACACATCAGCCCATGGGATTGTTACATGGAGGTGCGTCCGTTGCGTTGGCGGAAACGCTGGGTAGCGTAGGTTCGGCATTCTGTCTTGACAGTTCGAAGCAATACTGCGTGGGTTTAGAAATTAATGCGAATCACCTCAAGAGTGCTAGAAGCGGCTATGTGTTTGGAACCGCCAGACCCATTCATTTGGGTAAGAAAACCCAAGTTTGGGAAATCAAGATAACGAATGAACAACAAGAGATGATTTGTATCAGCAGAATTACTATGGCAATCTTAGATAGGAAATAGGATGGAGATCGTGGGTAATCAAGTGCTTTTAAAAGAAGGTTTCGCGATTAAAAATACCATCGATCAACATTTGGAAGATGGAGGTGCGTTTACACTTTGGCGAATGCCTAACGCTGTAGAAAAAGTATTATTCATCTGTAATCAAGGTGTTGTTGAATTAGAGGAAGTTAACGTGGAAGATTCTGCACCGGGATTTATCTTTGCTCCCTTTCAGCCAAACCAAAAGAAGTTATTCTTAAAGGCTGATTTAGTCTTTACGTTTAAGGGACAAGAGCTAATCGAAAATACGGAGGCCAATCTCCAGTCAAATGTACCCCGTACAAAGCAAGGCCCTATCAATAAAAAAGAGAACATTCATACTAAAAAATCATCCTCAAAACTTCCAAGCAACTATCAAGAAGTCGTAGCTGCCGGAATTCAGCAAATTGAAGATGGAATACTTGAAAAGATTGTGCCTTCACGCTGTAAAGAAGTTGACCTACCACAGAATTTTGACTTGCTGGAAGCTTTTGAAAAGCTATGTGAAAAACATCCACAAGCCTTTGTTTCGATCTTCTCCTCATCCCAATCCGGAACATGGCTTGGCGCTACACCGGAATTATTGGTAAGCGTTGATCGCGAATCAAAATTTAGAACACATGCGTTAGCGGGAACCCTCCCCTTCTCTTCTGAAGTTAACCTAAAATCAGTCGCATGGACTCAAAAGGAAATTGAAGAACAAGCAATGGTAAGTCGATACATTATCAATTGTTTTAAAAAAATCAGAGTAAGAGAATACCAGGAACACGGACCCAAGACGATAGTAGCCGGAAATGTAATGCACTTAAAAACGGATTACCTTATTGATATGAAGGAAATCAATTTTCCGCAGCTGGGATCAGTCATGCTGAAACTACTTCACCCCACTTCAGCTGTATGTGGCATGCCTTTAGATCCATCCTTAAAATTTCTAGCAGAAAATGAAGGCTACGATCGGGAGTTTTACAGCGGCTATTTAGGCCCACTGAACTATCAACAGGAAAGCAGTATTTTTGTAAACTTGCGATGTTTACAACTATTAGAGGATACAGTAAAATTTTATGCCGGAGCCGGAGTTACCATCGATTCTATCCCTTTAAAAGAAATGGATGAAACCGAAATGAAGATGATGAATATGGTAGCATTGCTTGACAAATAGTAAATAATAGTTGAAGCTATTAAGATGACCCGCCTCCAACCCATTTATGATATCGCGGAACTTTGCGCAAAACAAGGTATTACACAGGCAATCCTATGTCCAGGTTCTCGTTGTGCCCCGCTTACTCTTGCCTTTGTCAAACATGAATCCTTTGTCACTCGTTCAATAAGCGATGAAAGAAGTGCAGCGTTTGTTGCGATTGGTATTGCACAACAAACACAACAAACTACCGTATTGGTGTGTACCTCCGGATCGGCCGCATACAATTTTGCACCCGCTGTCGCGGAAGCTTTTTTTCAAGAAGTACCATTACTGATTTTCACAGCTGATCGTCCGAAAGAATGGATTGATCAATGGGATGGTCAAACCATTCGCCAACCAAATATTTATGGTGGTCATGTAAAAAAATCTTATAGTCTACCCGAAGACTACGAACATAAAGATACCCATTGGCATATCAATCGGATAGTCAATGAAGCAATTAATCTTTCCAGGGAGTTCCCCCAAGGTCCTGTACACATTAATGTGCCTTTACGGGAACCATTGTATCCAGCAAAAGGAGAAAAAATTAGATTTTCATCAACCATTAGAATCATTTCAGAAAATAAATCTTTGCCGGCACTAGTTGACAATGAAAAAGAAGCGTTAGCACATTCGCTTCAAAGATATAGCAAGGTAGTAATTGTTGCAGGGCAGCAAGAATATAATGATGGTTTAGCCAAGCTAGTAGAACGGTTTTCAAAAAATCACCACGCACCTGTCATTGGTGATGTAATCTCTAATTGTCATGGATCGGAAACTACTATTCGTTTTGCCGATGCCATTCTTGGGCAAGGCAGTAAGTCTGTCAAAGAATCTCTTCACCCAGAACTGTTAATTACTTTTGGAAAATCTGTCATCTCCAAAAACTTCAAACAGTTTATTCGACAATATAATCCGGTAGAACATTGGCATATTCAGCCTGCCGGAATTGTTCCGGATACGTTTCAGTCGTTGACGAAAGTAATCCGAACTTCTCCTCAAATTCTTTTTGAAGCCTTACTGGTTCCTGCATCGTCCGGAAGTTTTGATGTACAAAAGAAATCGAACTACTATAATCTTTGGCAGGCAGAAGAGCATCGAATCCAACGAGTGCACATAGATTACTTCAAAGAGGCAGCTTTCTCAGAAATTTCTGTATTGAAAGAGATTATAAAATCATTGCCTCTTCGCTGTAACCTACAACTTTCCAATAGTATGTCAGTGAGGTACGCGAATATGATTGGTCTTACGCATCAGCAAAAGGGCATTCATGTGTTTGCCAATCGAGGAACGAGTGGAATTGATGGTTGCACCAGTACATCCGTAGGAAACGCACTAGCCAGCGATGTACCAACCATTTTAATCACCGGGGATATGGCATTCTTCTATGACCGAAATGCGTTTTGGCATAATTACAAAATGCCTAACCTGCACATTATCGTACTGAATAATCAAGGCGGGATCATTTTTAGCATGATCGATGGACCAGGCAGTCTTCCCGAAGCAGAAGAGTATTTTGTTACGCAACAAAAACTCACGGCTAAAAATCTAGCCGATGAATTTGGAATTAATTACATCTTGCTTGATTCAGCAAAAAAAATAAAAAATAGCTTGAAAGACTTTTTCAATTTCGAAGGCAAAACTAAAATTCTAGAGATAAAGAGTGATCAAAAAATAGCTAAGGAGGCATTTTCAAATTTCAACTTACAAATTAAAAAAGTATATGACGCTTAAGTACGATTGGAAACAGGTCAAAGAATACCAGGAAATATTGTTTCACAAATATAATGGCATTGCTCGCATCAGCATAAACCGTCCACGTGTTCATAACGCCTTCACCCCTCTTACTGTAAAAGAGATGCTTGATGCCATGAATCATTGTCGTGAAGATCAGGAAGTGGGAGTGATTATTTTAACAGGTGAGGGTGGAAAAGCCTTTTGTAGTGGTGGCGATCAAAGCGTGCGAGGACATGGAGGTTATATAGGACAAGACACAGTCCCAAGACTAAATGTCCTAGATCTTCAAAAATTAATTCGTTCCATTTCAAAACCTGTTATCGCAGCTGTAGCGGGTTGGGCGATTGGAGGCGGACATGTACTTCATGTAGTTTGCGATCTTACAATCGCTGCTGAGAATGCGCGCTTCGGCCAGACGGGTCCGATGGTCGGCAGTTTTGATGGTGGCTTTGGTGCTTCATACCTGGCAAGGATTGTTGGCCAAAAGAAAGCGAGGGAGATATGGTATCTGTGTGATCAATACGATGCAAAGGAAGCGTTGGAGATGGGCCTCGTCAATAAAGTAGTGCCTCTTGAAAAATTAGAAGAGACGTATGTAGAATGGGCAAATAAAATCTTAAAGAAAAGCCCGTTAGCGATACGGATGCTCAAATGCTCGTTCAACGCAGAATTGGATGGACAAGCCGGCATACAAGAATTGGCAGGCAATGCTACGCTGCTCTATTATTTAAGTGACGAAGCGAAAGAAGGCAAGAACGCTTTCTTAGAAAAACGCGAACCCGATTTCTCTAAATTTCCAAAGTTTCCATAACCAAGACATTGAGTACATTCTATTAATAATATCACGAAACGATAGCTTTAGATATCCTGTCCTACGTATATGAAAACCGGACTATTTTGTAGCTCACTTGCTTGGGGCGGATTAGAAATCAATACGTTAAAGCTTTGTATTCGGTTAAAGGAGAGAGGTCAAAATATAATCCTCATTTGTCTCAAAGATACTTCGCTCTATGAGGAAGCGGCAAAAAACAAAATTGAAACAATCCATTTTAAATATCGAAACAAACATTTTGTTTTTGGTAGCGCCTCTCGCCTTGCCCAACTACTATATCAGCACCAAATAGCTACGTTAATTATCGGGCACTATAGTCATCATTATGTCAGTGTTTGGGCTAAAGTTTTTAGCAAACAAACTCTTCATTTGGTCTATTGGCAACAAATGCAACTTCTTCATAATCGCAAAGATTTCTATCACGCATTCTTCTTTCGTCAAATTGATTATTGGATCACACCTCTTCAATATTTAAAAAATCAATTGTTAAGCAATACGGTCTTATCGGAAGCTAAAATAAAAGTCATACCACTTGGAGTCGATTTTACCATGTTTACTGAGAGTCAAAAAAAAAAAGAAGTGTACAGGAAGTTAAAAACATTTGCATAAAATGATTTTATAAACGGTAAAGTTTGGAGAAAATATTCAAAGAAAGGGCAAGAAAAAATAGTATTGCCTTTCCTGGAACTATTAAAACGGATACAGCATCGCTTCCTCTCGGAAAAAATTCGGTCGATTGTATTTTTCTCATTCTCTCAGCACATGAAATTAG
>JANPBK010000209.1:0-6970 GCA_031430395.1 Cyclobacteriaceae bacterium | reverse complement strand
ACCCCGTGGACAAATTGGTAGCTATGAAGGACATCTTGAAATCAAACTCAATGATTCGGTTGCAAACAAAACTAACAGGGACATGGACGACCTAAAATATACTGGTCAATTTTCAAACGAGTGACAAAATGCCTATCATTGACTATTGACTTAGAAGTTTCTTATAAGAAACCGAAAGTGTTGTAAGACCTTGTGAAATGACAGCACCTAAGTCGCACACACATTGCCTGGCCGCACATGCAACGCACATCCAAAGCCAGTCAAAGAGTGTGCTCAGTGTAGTGTAAGTGGAGAAAGTAATCAATGAAAAAAGCCCCACCGCACCTCTACTAATAAAGATTGGTGTAAAATTAACAGGTGACAGGAATTCAGGCTACGAATGAAGTGAGGAGAATGACCCTACGTCTGGCAACAAAATGTTTATGCAATGCGGGGGTTCAGTGTTGGTATTAAAAGTAATTTCTTAATTTAGTTCAGTAACGAGGGACAGTTCGGAGCAGGTCGGGCTTAACATTTCGCTGCGCTACATTTTTAAGCCCTCCTATTCCCCGCACTGCATAAACACAAACGTGTGTGTCTTGAACCTTGTCCAGTTGTAGGGACAAGGATGCTGTACAAAAGATGGAAGACTCCTTAGGGTCACTGGGAAGGTGTGGAGGTCGAGCGAACCGAACTGGCCAACATTCAGGTGAGGAAAGGAGGGATGGTCTTCCGCAGACGGCTGTCAGAAGCAGTTTGCAAACCACCTTATGCTGCAGGGAAGGGAAACAATCCTTGTGGTGAACGATAAGGAAAAGCGCGAACAATGAGTCGTGCAGGTATGTGATGATGAGCTGAGTAGAGTGAACCGGCGACCGACGCCTCGTAATGTTAAAGAGAAGATGTTGAAAGCAGGTGGTTACGTTTACATCTGTTAAGAATGCAATGGACGATCTGATTACTGATTGCATAACATCCGGGGTAAAGCTGGCAGGACATCAACATAGGCTTTTGTAGGGAACAAGAGAAGTTGCTACCGATTGGATGAGTAGATGAAACCATCCGGCATGTAAGGATAACATGCGGTAGCAGTGACGGACTAAGTTGTAGTAGTGAAGAAGCCCCGCCAAAACGGGGTGGAGCGAAGGGCTTAGCCTGTTTGGTTTCAGGATTTGTTGACAACCAACTTATTGGGATGATCGATTATCATGAGACAAAATCACAGCCAATTACCAGATTCATGGTATGGCATGCTTATCAGAAAGTAAGACTGAACAAAGGGAGTTCCGGAATTGACGGGTTAAGCTGGGATGCGATTGATAAGAATCGTTCATCGCTCTTATACACGCTGTGGAACAGACTGAGTTCGGGTAGTTATTTTCCGAAGGCTGTCAGGGAAGTAGCGATTAGGAAGAAGTCAGGAGGTGTACGGAAGTTAGGGATTCCCACGATTCTGGACAGGATTGCCCAGGAAGTTGTAAAGATGCACCTGGAGGCAAAAGTGGAGCCGGAGTTTCATGCCAGCTCATTTGGATATCGGCCAAAGAAGAATTGTCATCAGGCAGTAGCACAGGCAACGAACAATGTTTTCCGTTGCGACTGGGTGATTGACCTAGATATCAAGAGTTTCTTTGATACCATAGACCATGAGTTGCTGATGAAGGCGGTAAAGCACTACTGTAAAGACACGTGGGTATTACTTTATGTAAGGAGGTGGCTGAAAGCGGGTATTGTACAACAGGATGGACATTATGTAGACCGCGTGAGCGGCACGCCCCAAGGGGGAGTAATCAGTCCGCTGTTGGCCAATATTTTTCTACATGTGGCATTTGACAAGTGGATGGAAGTGAACTATCCAAACAAGCCATTTGAGCGATATGCTGATGACATCATCGTGCATTGCAGGACGGAACGACAGGCGAAGTATCTTTTAAAACAGATAACCGTTCGTTTATCCCAGTGCAAACTAGCCGTGCAGCAAGCGAAGACAAGGATTGTGAAGGTTCGGGGTCTTTCGGAGAAGCCGTATCCTCGGAGTTTTGATTTTCTTGGATTCACGATTGAGCCACATTGGATCCGATTGAAGACAGGCTGCCAATTGTTGCCAAGGTCTCGTATCAGTACACGCTCGGTGAGTAGCGTGTTGGAGAGGATCAGGGTTCTCCGCATTCATCGATGGCGTAAAAGTATCGAAGAATTGTCGAGAGCACTAAATCCAGTGATACGGGGGGTGATGAACTACTATTGTGAGTTTTGGTCGTACCACACCCATCACCTCTGGCGTCAGTTGAACCAGCGTTTGTTGAAGTGGGTCAAGTGGGAGAAGGGCTTGTTCAAAAGGGCCGCCGTGAAGTGGCTTCAGCAGAAGTATCGGGAAAGGCCGAATCTATTCGCACACTGGAAGTTGGTATATCCATGATGTAGAAATACATTTGTGATTAAACAGGAAGAGCCCCCGCAAGAAGGCGGGGCAGGCTGTATGAAGGGAGACTTTCACGTACGGTTCCGTGAGAACGCAGGGGTGAAACTCCCTTGCGTGACTCGACTGCCAGCCATAGGGTCGGGACAAATTGGTTTTCAAACAAAACGGTTGACGACTTACTAACAAAGATTTTTCACGTGGACGAGTGAACGGCTCGGTGACAACTGGGACTTGAAAAAATAAAAAGTGGGACAGGTTAAAAAGTAATACAGCCGACCCTTCGCTTTTTAAAAAGATTCTCCTCCGAAGTCTCCGCTTCATTTGGCACATGCCATAGCCGCTCAAACCCACCACGACACCAAAGCTATGGCAAGAGCCAAATCCCAACGCACACCCACATATTGAGCCTTCCTATTTATTATATAAATTGGGCAACTTACAGAGAACAGCAGCAAATGATTTTAGAGCAGACTGAAATAAAATACAAGGGAAAGGTAGTTTTTGAAAGACTGGTGATGTCGACTGGATTTAAGCGTGTACCAAAGCTCTTTACCGAAGACGAAGCCTGCTTTTTATTTCTTACTAAGGGCGCATTTCATTTTCGGACACCTACCAACTTTCTAACTTTCAATGAAGGCGATGCTATGCTTTCTAAGTGTGGAAACTATTTTATGGAGAATGTTATGCTAAACAATAAGATAGAGCATCCGGTTATTTCGGCCATTGGAGCATTCTTTTACCCGGCAATGGTAAAATGTTTTTTTCAATCAGACTTATCCATTCAACCCTTTCAGAATAATTTCGATACGACAAGAGTTAACATCGAACCTATCATGAAGTCATTCATTGACAGCCTCAACTTTATGTTTGATAACCCGAGCATTGCCGATGAAAACTTAATTACTACAAAACTCAAAGAGCTACTTTTGCTTTTAAGCAAAAGTGAGAATGCGGGTTCCATCAATTCGTTTATACATTCGCTTTTTGTTCCTTACGAATATAAATTCAGTGATATTATTCAAAAAAATACTTACTCAAACCTTTCAACTGAAGAGCTTGCCCAACTGAGTAACATGAGTTTGGCTACTTTTAAGAGAAAGTTTATGGAGGTTTATAAAGTAAGTCCTGCGAAATGCTTACTTAAAAAGAAATTAGAGAAATCTGCCCAACTCCTCAAATTCCCAGCAAAGCAAATATCAGAAATAGCTTTTGATTGCGGCTTTGAGTCAGCATCAAACTTTAATAAAGCTTTTAAAAGACAATTTGGGAAATCACCATCAGAATACAGTTTGAGCCAAAAAGACAATTAGTTGAGCTCAATAGAGCCCTAAGATAGGTTCATTCATTGCAAGTTTGTACCATAATTTAATTCTCAATTATGGTAATAGAAAAGGAAGTCATCATCAGGAATAGCATTGAAAGCACTTGGGCAGTGTTAGGTCACGATTTTGCTCACCCATATAAATGGGCATCAAGTGTAAACCACTCGGAGGGGCATGGTAAACAGTTAGCCACGACACAATGCGATGAAAGAGCTTGTCAAACTGTAATGGGCAACATAAGAGAAAAGCTAACTCACTATTCTGACGAAAATTTTCATTTAGCTTATATCGTAACACAAGGAATGCCCGGCATGGTGAAAACCGCAACCAATGACTGGAAATTGACCAAATCAGGCTCTGGGAAGACCAAACTAAAAATAAAAATGGAGTTTGTTTTTCAAGGAATTTTGGGCTTTATAATGCAACCGCTGATGAAAATAAAACTCAACAAGATTGCTCAAGAAATGGTTGAAGATTTTGGACATTATGCAGAGAACGGCAAACCACATCCACGGAAACTAAAAGCTCAAAACAAATGAAACAATTAAGAAAATACTTAACTATCAATAGTTCATTTTCAGCAATAAGTGGCTTAACTATGTTACTGCTCTCCAAAAAATTAAACGAACTATTCAACATAGACAACATGTATATTTTTCCATTTATTGGGTTAAATCTGATTGTCTTTGCAGCCTTTGTGTGGTATGTTTCAAGAAAACAACTTGATAATAAAATACTGGTAATGACCATTACTATACTAGATGCATTTTGGGTTATAGGAAGTTTTGTCATTGTTTTACTGGGTCTTTTCGATTTATCAAGCAACGGTTACATACTCATTGGATCTGTCGCAGTGTGGATAGCATTTCTGGCGTATAAACAGTTTGCTAACCTAAGCCGTAGTTAGACAACAATTCATAGCGAGTGAGGTGGCTTGCTGTCCCGCTCATTTTTCCTTTGCCGAAGTATTTCAAACTTAATAAAATGCATCATTTGAGTTAATTTGCGCCTGATGAGTGCATATAATATCATTTTGGTTGTCATTAGTGGATTGGGGGTTATTCATGGCTTATTTCTGGCCTTATTTCTTTGGGGTTACCAGAAAGGAAATTCGCTCTCCAACAAATTACTAAGTGCATTACTAATTGTTCTATCCCTCAGGGTTGGGAAATCGGTGTTTCTGGAATTCACCGATAGCATTGACATCAAAATCATTTTTGTAGGACTTAGTACTATCATGGCTATTGGACCGCTGTATTACCTTTTTGTGCTCTCCTGCACGCGTAAATCATTTCTGCTGACTACGAAGCACTTTCTCCATTTCATCCCAGCGGTCATCGGCTCCGTCATTGGATTACAATTGGAGCGGCAACACACGGCAACTTTACCACTCGCATTATTCGTAACGCTTTTTATTGCCTACTACCTCCATTTTCTTGTTTACCTGTTGTTTAGTTATCGGTATGTTCTTCAACAAAAAGAGGCTGGTCTTAGCTCGGATACCTTTGTTTTATTGCGCCTGTTCTTTTACGGACTTCTCGTCATTTGGGTGGCCTATGTACTAAACCTGTTTGACGATGTTATCCCTTATGTGATTGGACCTGTTCTCTATTCTGCTGTAGCCTATGTAATAAGCTTTGTCGTCATCACCCAAGGGTACATTTCCAAGATTGATTATATTAAATACAAAACAACCCCCGTCTCGGAGGAACAAAGCGACCATATCTACGCCAAAGCGTTAAAACTCATTGTGGATGAGAAGCAATTCCAAAGCACCAACCTTACCCTAAAATCACTAAGTGAATCGCTACATGTAAGCCCACAGGTTCTGTCACAGGTGATCAATCAAAAAAGTGCCAGAAACTTCAATAGTTTTGTGAATGCTTTCAGGATTGAAGAATCGAAACGCTTATTCCACCTAGAAGAATTCAAAAACCAAACCATCGCTTCTATCGCTTATGAGGTCGGGTTTAATAGTATTTCCAGTTTCAACACGGCTTTTAAAAAACAGACGGGCGAAACACCCATGGCTTACCGCCATCAACTGTCAAAATGATCTTTTTCTCTTTCGAAATGGTCATTTGAGGAGCCTTTGACATCCGATAGCCCCACTTTTGCCCCCATAAACAAACAAAGCTATGTCTGGTAAAAGAAAAATCATCAAGTGGTCACTGATCGTATTGGTAGGATTGATTGTATCCATCGTTTTGTTCGGGGTATGGTTCATGAGCTTAGTTCCACCGTTGCCCGAATCGGCAAAGAATATCAAGGCTATTTCTCCTTCTGAGCTCCCTTATCTTACAGAAAACATTGTTCCCTACCGCGGTAAAATATTGGCAGTAGTCACCAGCACCAGCCAGATGGGCGCCAGTGGTAAGAGCACGGGGTTTGAATTGACAGAGTTGTCGCGCGCTTATTATGTATTTCAGGCCAATGGTTTTGAGGTGGATGTGGCCAGTCCGCTGGGAGGCTCACCACCTGTAGTCATAGATGACGAAGATATGAATGAATATGATTACGCTTTTTTGAATGACGCCTTCGCGCAAGCCAAAATAAAGAAGAGTATTGCAATGAAGGACGTGGATACAAAGGCTTATCTGGCGGTGTATTTTGTGGGTGGCAAAGGTACCTTGTTCGACTTTCCGAACAATACATACATTCAATCACTCGTCAGAGAATATTATGAGTCTGGTAAAGTAGTGAGCGCAGTATGCCATGGTCCTGCGGCATTTGTAAACGTTACGCTAAGTAACGGAGAATTCCTGTTAGCGAATCGTCAAGTCAGCAGTTTTACCAACAAAGAAGAGTTGTTGCTTATCCCGGATGCTGCCCAAATATTTCCTTTTCTGTTGCAAGACAAACTCACCGAAAATGGCGCAAACTTTAATGAGGGATTTATGTACCTGAACAAAGTGAGTAAAGACGGAAATCTGATAACGGGACAAAATCCATGGTCAACCTGGGAGGTGGCAGAGTCGGTAATAGAACAGATGGGATTCGAACCAAAAATGAGAGATATTACAATAGAAGAAAACACAATCTCCATTTTAGAAAAACTTGAAGCGGAGGGGTACAGCCAAGCGAAAGGAGCCGTTGATAAATTTTGTGCGTCTGATGCAATGTCTATTGACAGAAGGCTGATAGCCATGCATAGCATTGTAGCAGCTATGGACTTCGATTTGAAAAAGGCATTGAACCTGACTCGATTGTTATCCTACAGCAACGGATACCTGTAAAAGCTGAGACG
>JANPBK010000208.1:0-18833 GCA_031430395.1 Cyclobacteriaceae bacterium | reverse complement strand
CATGTATTTCTTGAATTTATGGGCTAAAAAGCCCGTTTTGTGAATCGGTGTGCAAAGATAAGATTTTAAGCCTACTTGGCAAAGGTCAAGTGTAAACAGTCTTGCTTGCGACAGAATGCTATCGGGCAAAAAACGCCTTTAAGCAATGTGCTAATTCGACTTTCTTCGGATCACAAAACACTCCGGAAACTGTTCCATTCCAATCTTAGGATAATACTCTTTCGCCTTTGGTGCTGCTAATAAAATCAGCATTGAATCATCATTTCCCGAAACATGGTGGGTTTGTTTTATTAATTCTTTCCCAATTCCCTTATGCTGATAAGCCTGATCGACAGCTAAGTCGGATAAATAGCAACAAAAAGAAAAGTCTGTCAGTGCCCTTGAAACTCCTACCAATAGATCTCCGTCCCAGGCAGTGACAAGAACATTTCCATACTTCAGCATTTTCTCGATTCTAGCTCGGCTGCCCACAGGTCTTCTTTCAGCTAACGTTGAACGCTGTAGCAAATCAATGAATTCATCCGCTGTTATGGGACGATCTGTTTTGTATTCAATATTCATGGTAGTTAGTTTGGAATTGAGAAAACGTTAATACAGAACCATTCATATAACTACTCGAAAAAACAAACGAGGTTCGAAGTATCAGCTCCGAACCTCGATTATCAGGCCAAAATATTATTTAACGAGGTAGTTCCAATGGTGCGTATCTGGCTCGATGCCTTTGCGTATGTCATTCAGTTTTTTCTTTACACGCAGTTGAAAACTACTTGAGTCGATAGCAGGCAAATTATAATCTGTGCCATGAATATGTATAGTTGCAATTTGGGAAACAACTGCTGCAGTACCAACACCAAATGCTTCCGTGATGGTTTTATTTTTAAATGCCTCCTCTATTTCGGCCACGCTTACTCTTCGCTCTTCCTTTTCAATTCCTAATGAGCTGGAAAGCGTAAGGATAGAATCGCGCGTTACACCATCCAACAATGAAGTCGATAGCTTTGGAGTAACCAGTTTACCATTCAAAACAAACATCACATTCATGGCTCCTGACTCATCGATGTATTTGTGGTCCTTTGCATCCGTCCACAACACTTGATCATAGCCTTGTTTTTGCGCTAACATAGTAGGATAGAAAGCTCCTCCATAGTTACCGGCACATTTAGCGAATCCGGTTCCACCTTCTGCTGCTCTTACAAATTCTTCTTCCACCTTCACGCGGACAGGTTTAGAGAAATAAGGCCCAACCGGGCTTGTTAAAATAATGAACTTATATTCTTCTGCTACTTTTACTCCGAGTTTTGCTTCAGACGCAAATACAAAAGGTCTCAAATACAGTGACGCGCCTTCTGTTGTTGGAATCCAGTCAGCATCTACTTCAACTAATGCGCTTAAAGATTGTAGAAACAATTCTTCACTAATGGCAGGCATACACATGCGATCTAAGGATCGTAGTAATCTTTTATGATGACGCTCCGGGCGGAAAATAGTAATCGTTCCTTGATCATTTTTAAAAGCTTTCATGCCTTCAAATACCGATTGACCATAATGCAAGGCTAACATGGCAGGTGATAATTCCAAGTTACCATACGGGACAATCTTTGGTTCTTGCCATTGCCCATCTTTATAATCAACCATCAACATGTGGTCGGATATATGTGCTCCGAAACCAAGATTGTTGAAATCGATGCTAGATAGGCGGGACTTCGCAACTCGTTCAACGTGGATAGGTTCTGTTAGTACTGCCATGGCTTTTGTTTTTAATTATTGTAAAATTACAGAGTTATCGTGAATTAAAAATTTATTTCTCTTGCTCAATTTTGTCTAGCCCCTGCTTTATAAGGCACTCCAGCCCTCGGACTTTTTAGTGGCTCTCACATTAACTATTTGTGGTCTCCATACTTTCTCATCTCCTTCGCAACACTTACAGAATTTTCATCGCCTCTTTTCTCCAATTCTGAAATAATCTGAATGCGATTTTTCTCGTCTCGATTTTGACTGAGCTTGTAGCTTGCTTCCATTCGTTCCATGGTAATTTCAAAACCAATCGTTCCGCGCAACTCGGTATGGAGAAACTTTTCTGACATCGTGTCAACGGAAACCGGATGAACTGAATCCTTTTCGTATTTATTTGTCAATTGTCGTAGCGATTCGATCAACTCCTCTTCAGACTGCATATGCGCCTTCCCATACACGTGCACGGCTAGGTAGTTCCATGAGGGCACATTTTCATGATCGTACCACGAAGAGGAAATATAGGAGTGCGGTCCTTGAAAAATCACCATCACCTCCTCATTTTGTGGTAGCGTACGCCATTGCTTGTTGCCTCGGCTGACATGCCCTTGTAGTTTGTTTCCAACGAGCATCAATGGAATGTGTGTCGCCCATAGTTTTCCATCCACCGTACTAACTACAATACCAAATCCATTCTTTCGAATAAAGTCTTTTAGATCTTCTTCGTTTTCATTTTTTGCATGAGCAGGTGTGTACATACGTTATTTATTTAGATCGCGTAAATAGAAAATGATATCCATACTTTGAATTTTGGTGATGCCTACCTGGTGCAGCAACGTTGTTACCTGGCCACGATGATACGTTCCATGATTAACAATATGAAACATTATATCCTCCACCCGATCTTCCAGTGAATCGCCTTTGAGATTTTTGTACTTCACCGTAGTGGAAAGAAAATCTATTCCTTTTGATTCAACAAATAATTTTAGCGTTTTTGGAGATTGCGCAAATCCTTCCAATAAATCTTTCTTTCCTCCAGTAAAATTTTGTGAGGGCCAACTATCCAGGCTAACTCCTTGTAACCGCTTCAACCAAACTACTTCAGCATCCCAACCATGTAAGAGCGTTTTTGCAATGGAGGGGAAACTGCTTTTCACTTCTGCAAATAAAAGTGACTCCCCCACCGGCTCGAGTGTTTCCTTCAGTCGCTCAGTTGCCCATACCGCATAAGCAAGATGTTGTTGAATGGTGTAACTCATTGTTTAATTTTTATTTGTCACTTAATGAATCATTTCTTCTAATGGCAAAGTCTAATCCAATAAACCATTAATCGACAATGAACAGTTTCACACCTTTTTCACTTCGGGTACGGTGTGCTTCTGCCCCATCACCTACCTGATACGATAGACCCGTACTCAATCTGAATTCGCGGCCATCTTCCAACTCTGTGATCATTTCTCCTTCCACACAAAATATGATATGACCTTTTTTACACCAATGATCTGCCAGATAGTTTGCCGAATATTCAACCATCCGCACACGCACGCTGCCAAAGTGTTGTACCCGCCAAAGCGCAAAACCCGTGGTGCCTTCATGGCGCTCTGCTACTCCCGAATTCCAATCAGTAATACCAAAAACTATTTTTTGATCAATGACCATTCCTAAATTGGTTAATTACTTCATTCATCAAGCCTAGTACTAAGTTCACATCGTCTGTGGTGGTGCGCCAATTCACAAATGCCGCGCGAATTCCTTTTCTGTCTTTGTAAAGTGTAGGTGTCATAAAAACTTTTCCGGTAGCATTTAATGTATTTAGGAACACGGTTACTTCATTTGGGTTGGTTTCTTTTCTCAAAGTGAAGCAAGCGGTGTTCAATCTAACAGGTGCCAATAGTTCAAAATCTAAAGACGTCTCGATGCCCTTGCCAAACCCTGCAGCATGACTAATATTATCATCCACAATGGACCGAACACCTTCCTGGCCATATGCTACTAGCGAAAACCAAACCGACAGTGCCTTCAATCTTCTCGAGTTCTCAGGAAGGAAATTCAGGTAATTGAAATTCTCTAAAGGGTTGCCCAGGTAAGGGGCGTTGGAATTTTGGAACGTCTCAACTTGAAGTACGCTGTGTTTTTGCTTTACGAAAAACAACGCGCTTTCATACGGCACATTCAACCATTTATGGCAATCAATTGTTATACTGTCCGCCTGTTCCCAGCCATCTACAAAGTGTTGATGATGTGATGAGCAAGCCGCAAATCCACCAAAAGCAGCATCAATGTGCCACCAAAATGAATATTTCTCTTTCAGTTTGGCAATGGCTTTGAAATCGTCAAAATCAACTGTATTAACTGTGCCCGCACTGGAAATCAAAATGACGGGTTCAGATGAGTTACTCGTGAAATAGTGTTCGAGTGCCCCAACATCGATTGCCTCACGATTACCAACTTCTGTGGCTATATTGACCACGTTGCTACTGCCGATGCCTAACAACGATAGCGATTTGATGGAAGAGGAGTGTGGTGTAGCGGTCACAACTTTGATTCCTTTTGTTACTCCTTCTTTGGCAAAATCTATTCCCATTTGCTTTCCTACCCATTGGCGCGCCACGGCCAGACAAGTAAAGTTGGACATCGTTGCACCCGTAACAAATCCCCCAAAAAAATCAGGAGGCAAGTGAAACAGATCCAGTAGCAATTGAATCGTTTCTATTTCCACATTCGCAGATACATCGCCTTGTCCCTTTAGTCCTTGCGGATTTTGATCATACACTGTCGAAAGCCAATCTCCTGCAATGGCAGCCGGGGTAGTGCCGCCCGTTACGAAGCCCCAATAGCGTGGCCCTGAAGACCCAACCATGAGTGTCTCAAATCGTTCGTTGAATTGCTGTAACGCACCATGTGTACCAAGACCAAATTGATCAAGTTTCGAGCGCAGTGTGGGAACTTGTGATGGTGAAGTTGGTCGATCATGCAAATCATTTAAGTACGCGATACTTTGCGTGGAAATGAGCTCAAAGAGTGAACTCCATTCTTCGGATTCTTTTTTTATTAGGGCATTCATTTAAATCAGCGTCAATTCCATTTTTATATCACTGCGCTTATAAGGACCATCCAAGACGACTTCCACAAATCCTAATTTGCGATATAGATTGATTGCTGCTTCCAGCTTTGTATTGGAGTATAGGATAATTTTAGCAGCGTTCTTTTCGCGTGCCTGTGTGATTGCCGCAATGGCCAATCCCTCGCCAATTTTTTTTCCCTGATGTGTCTCGTCCACTGCTATTTTAGTAAACTCAAATATTGTTTCGTCTACTCGTTTCAAAGCAACTACTCCTACTGATTGGTTTCCCACCACAGCTAATAAGATCTCACCACCAGCCTCAAGTATTTTTTGTTCCGGATGCTGAAGTACTTCTACATCTATCGGTTCAATCCAAAAGTACTTTTCAATCCACGCCCGATTGAGAGACTCAAACGCGGGTTGATGTTCTGGTTTGTAACTCACGATTTTAACATCTGGATGGGTCATGGTATTGCTAATTATCCCAGTTGTAATAATGATGATCCTGATCTAATTGAAACCCAGCCCTTGGATACAACTTGTTCCCGATGGTGTTAGACTTCGCAGTTTCCAGAATCAATCCACAACCGCCCGTTTGTCTGCAATGCTCTTTGGCACTTTCTATCAAGGCAATCGAAAAACCCTTTCCCCGAAAAGCAGCTTCTACAAATAAATCATTGAGTAGCCAGAGACGCTTCATCCTCGTGGAAGAGAATAGCGGATAGAGTTGCGTAAAGCCAGTCATTAGATTGGCTTCATCGAATGAAACAAAAATGACTGATTCCATCCCTGCGATTCGCTCTCTCAAAAATTCCTTCGCAGCTTTCACATCAGATTGTTTTTCGTAAAAAACCCTATACTGGTCAAACAGAATAGCTAGCCTATCCACTTGATTAATTGTCGCTTTTTCAATTCGAATCATAGTGTTTTTGATCAGGTGTTTTATAAGTCAACAAATATTTTACCTACTAAATACAATCGTGCTCGTCCACTGATTTCAACTCGATCACCAATTAATTTACACTTCAATTCTCCGTGCCGTTTCGATAATTGGCGAGCTGTCAATTCTGTTTTATTCAAAACTTTCGCCCAATAGGGAGTTAAGGAAGTATGGGCGGAGCCTGTCACAGGATCTTCATCGATTCCGGATTGCGGGCCAAAAAACCGGGAAACAAAATCAACCTGATTGCCTTTGGATGTAACAATAATTCCGCGCGCTTCGACTTTCCCAATGGTACCAAAATCCAGACTCATGTTTCTAATCTGTTCTTCATTTTCGAAGATGAGCATGTAGTCTGTTTTCCCTTTAAAAGTTCTACTGGATTTTACACCTAAACCCCTGTCAAGTTCGGGAATAGAGCTCACCTCTTGCAATGTATCTGCCGGAAAGTTCAGCGTAAGCATATCTCCCGATTTTACAACCGTCAATGGACCACTGCGAGAATTGAAAACGATCTTGTCGCCTTGGTAGTTTTCTTGATTGAATAATACAAATGCCGTGGCTAACGTAGCGTGGCCGCAAAGATCCACCTCGACTGTAGGTGTGAACCATCGTATACGCAAGCCTTCTTTTTCCTGCACATAGAAAGCCGTTTCGGCCAGACAATTTTCCATGGCAATATTCTGCATAACAGCAGCCGGCAACCATTCTTCCAAAGGGCACACTGCGGCTGGGTTACCTGCAAACAACCTATCTGTAAATGCATCTACCTGGTAAATTTTGATTTCCATATTACTTAGAAGATGTTGTGGTCAAATTTTTGAAAGTCGATTTCATTTTGGAAAGAGGCTTTATCGGATTTGTCTTGAGTTGATACCCTCTATTAACTAAATAGATACCGGCAACAGTAACGATAATAGCCAGCCCAATTTGAAAATTTAGTTTTTCGTTTAATATCAGCCAACCTAATATGACAGCCACGATTGGATTGATGTAGGCATATAAAGATACCAACGTCATCGGCAATTTTTTGATTGCGTACGAATAGCAAGCATATGCTGCTACCGAGCCTATTAAGATCATATAGATTAATGAAAAAATAACTTCGTTGTTCCACTGAATTGTGGAGTAATCATCTAGCAACAAACTAATCGGGATGAGGAACAATCCACCAAATAGCATTTGCAATCCGGCATTCAAAAACGGATTGGAGTTCTGGTTTTTCTTCTTTATCCATATGCTACCAATCGCCCAACAAAGATTGGCCAGAAAAGTAAGTACGATTCCTTTTGTATAATTGGCATTCGAGAATTCAGTCAGATGTTCACCGAAAATCATAAGAACTCCTGCTAGTCCTGTTGCCAATCCAAGGAGGATCAACCAATTTGGTTTCTCATCTTTGGTGACTAGTACGTTGATGAGCACAGTCCATATGGGCATCATCGAACAGATGATTGCCGCAACTCCACTTGATATATAAACTTCCGCCCAACCGACCATGCTTATTCCAAGTGTGACCATAAATAATCCGGAAATGGCCTGGTCAAAAAGTGTTTTTCGATCAGGCCAGGATGCCTTACCGATTGTAAGCATAAAACCAACAAGTATTGGACCCGCAGCTAAGAAGCGAAGCATAGAAAAGAGAAAAGGGGGAAATTGGGTTACGCCAATGCGCAACGCCAGATAAGTTGTGCCCCAAATCACACAGACAGCCGCTAGCGCCAAATAGGCTATAAAATTTTTGTTGTCCTTCATTAATGCTAATTTTTATTATTCAATATCTAAAACCTCCAAGGGTTTCTTTCAACGATAGGATTAATCCACTTTCTATTCCTTTTCACGGTAGACTTTTTTATAAACCCTACTCGAACCTTTTCACCTTTGTGAACACTCAAAAAGGTTCTCAACTCCCTCACAAATGAAACAATATCAGACTGTATGGTCATAAATAACTAATTTTTCTTTAAAAATATCCATGCAATAATCCCCACAAAAACCCCAAAAACAATAATGACTTTTCGTCTTGTTCGCATTTTAGAAACTTTGCTCAAATCTCCCGTTTAAACGGGAATAAAACAGTTTCAGTTTCAAGTATTTTAACCAGATCAGTTTGATCCTGTCTAGGCTATTATACTGACCATTCAAAATGCCCTCGCTATTCGTATCTTTATGAATCACTGTTTAAGTATGAAATACATTTTTTATTTATCTATATCACTGGTTCTGTGCATGCCCTTGGAGGTATCGGCTCAAGAATGGGTGACATTTTACCAAAAGGCGCAAGAAAGCTATGCAAAAAATCAATTTGAAGTAGCTTATGAAGAAGCTCAAGAAACTCTAAAAAAATATCAACTCGAGAGTGGAGTGACAAATGACAACTATGCATCTATTCTTCGGCTATTGTCAAATATTTGCTATAGCCGAGCTAAATTTAGCGAAGGATTAGAATTTGCTCAAAAAGAAATACAAATAAGAGAAGGCAAAAAAGATTTAGTTCTTTCTACAGCCCTGATGAATGTGGCGCAGTTCCAGCATCAAATCGGAAATTATGATAAAGCCATAGAAGCTCTTGCTCGTTCCAAAGAAATACTGTTGAACTTTTATACCGCAGAAGACAATGCGGTCATTGATTGTAATTTAGATATGGCTATTAACTATTACCTGGTTAATGATAACCATCAAGCTTATATTTTGTTTACCGATTCTTTTAAGAAAATTAAAGTGGAGAGTGTCGAAACACTGCAAGCATTTTACTATTTCGGATTATTGAATCTCGAAATGGGGAATACTGAAAAGGCGATATCTATATTTTCTGATACCCAAAACAAATACAAATCGAATCAACTTACCGAAACCATAGAATATGCTCTTTTGTTAAAAGGCTTTGCCGAAGCACAGCATTCATTAAAGCAATACGAAAAGTCAGAAGCATCTTACCAGGAAAGCCTTCAACTATTTGAAAAGCTACATTTAACCAATGAAGAAGAATACCTCCATATGTTAAATGGAAGAGCCATTAATCTTGAAAATTTAGGAAGAGGTGAATTAGCTGAATCACTTTTTGAACTTATTGCCAAGCACCCGGAAGGAAATCAAGTTTATGCGACAGCTCTTAATAACCGAGCAGCATTATGCCAATCGAAAGGTGACTATGAACGTGCTCAGTCACTGTATGAAATAGCTATAAGCAAGCTCGACAAAACAAAACGGCCAGAGGTTCTATTGTATGCCGAAACACTGCAAAACTTTGCACTACTTCAAGTTGAAAGAAAATTGTTCGATAAAGCGATTGAGTACATAGAAGAGTCCTTTCGATTAATTGAACATACTTTGGGAGATAGACATATTCGGTTCATCAACTCTTTAAACAAACGTGCTTCAGTCTATTTTAAAGTTGGACAAATTGAAAAGGCTAAAAAAGACTATAAAAAAGCACTGCTACAAATCAGTTTGCTTACTTCTCCTACGTCCAATGAAACTGCTATTGCTTTGCTAGGATTGGCTCAATGTATTCAAAAAGAAACAAACTTTACCCAAGCTGACTCACTCTACCAACTAACGCTTACTCTCTACCATTCGGGTAATCTCACGAAGGATGAACATTATGTCACTACACTCATTCAATATGCTTCGGCACTTCAAGATCAAGGCAAATTAAAAGGCGCTCTAACAGTCATGCAATTAGCTTCTGATCATGTAAAAAAATCGAAAGGTCATCAACATGAATATTACGCATTGGTATTAGAAGATTTAGCATTACTCAATTTAAGGCTTGGTTATCACCAACAGGCAATACTTCAACTAGACTCTGCAGATGCTTTTTATGATTCAGACAAAAAGAAAACATCAGAAGCGTATGGCTCATTACTGTTAACGAAGGGACGCTATTACCAGATTGTTGGAGAATATCAAAAAGCTGAACTTCATCTACGAAAAGGTTCAGACTTGTTACAGCAAATGAGCGGTGGGAATAGTGATCTTTATGCCTATGCCATTAATGCGTTGGCTCTTTTTTATCAAACAATGGGCAATTTTGGAGATGCTGAACCATTATTCAGAAAGGCCCTTACAATTAGAGAAAAGACTGGGGGTAAAATGAATTCAGAATATGCAACCGTTCTGCAAAACTTAGCTTCCTTGTATCAACTTCAGGAAAATTATGGAAAAGCTGAACCTCTTTTACAAGAAGCTAATAAAATTGATGAGCAAATTTTAGGCTCGTATCATCCACAATATATTGTTTCATTACAAAATATGGCCACTCTTTATCAAAAGAAAAAAGAGCTTGATAAAGCAGCCTTGATGATGGAAAAGGTGCGCACCTTAACCGAAAAATCGCTGGGAAAAAATCACTCCTCCTATGCTATCGTGATAAGTAATATGGCTTCCTTATATCAAGACCAAGGTAAATACGAGCTATCAGAAAGTTTATGGAAAGAAAGTGTTCAATTAAGAAAATCATTACTAGGTGAAGATCATCCAGACTATGCAAGGTCAATCTATGGTTTAGCAGGTGTCTATTTTGCAACCGGCAAATTAATGGAGGCGGCTCCCTACTATATCAAAGCTATAGAGAAGTACCAACACCAAATTGAAATTTACTTTGATGCCTTAAGTGAAAAAGAAAAGGGTGCCTATTATAATCGTATCAAGCCTGTATTCGAGTCATATCAAGATTTCTGCGTGCAACTGCTGGCAAAAAATCCAACAGAAATAGGTGTAGCTGAAAAGCTATATGATCTTCAATTGTCTACCAAAGCGATCTTATTAAATGCATCAAATAAAGTGCGGAACGCAATTATGACCAGTGGAGATGAAGATCTTCAGCGAACCTTTCAGCAATGGCAACTGACTAAAGAAGAATTAGTGCGCTATTACAGTTTTACAATAGAAGAAAGGGCTCGTTTAAAAATTGATTTATCCAAGACGGAAGAAAAAGCGAACGACCTGGAAAAGAAACTATCTGCACGGTCGTCTCAATTTAATTCTCATGGTAAAAAGAAGATTTCATGGAAAGATGTGCAAACGAGCCTAAAAAATAATGAGACAGCTATAGAAATTATAAGAATCAAGAAAAAATTTGTTGTTGATTCTGTTTACTATGCTGCGTTGGTATTAACGTCCAACAGCAAAAGCCCTCGCCTGTTTATTTGGCCGGAAGGTATCAAATTAGAGAATCGATGGTACCGTTATCATCGGAATGCCATTAAGTTTCATCAGCTCGATACCGTTTCCTTTAAACACTTGTGGGCACCCTTATTAAAAGAACTACCCCCCTCACAAACACTTTATATCAGTTGTGATGGCGTTTTTAATAAAATCAATCTTAATTGTATTCAAAATCCAGGTACCGGCCGATGGTCTATTGACGAATACAATATAAGACTAGTGAGTAATACCCGTGAATTAACAGAAGTTCACCCGAGCATGAAAACTCCTTCTTTACAAGCGAGCATCTTTGGGTATGCCGACTTTAATCTTTCGGCATTGGATCCAGTAAAAAGTGGATCGAGTGGAAAACGAGCCTCCCGGTATGGCTTTCAAGGAGAAGATATACCCATGCTTCCCGCTACTAAAAAAGAAGTAACGTTATTGAATGATTTACTGACTGAAAAAAAATGGAATATTGCTGCATTCACTTTGCAACAAGCTACTGAAGAAAATCTTAAAAAGATAAATAACCCTCAAATCTTACATATCGCTACTCATGGTTTTTTCCTGAATGACGTGGATATTAAAGAAGAGTTGCAGTCTAATGAGGAAAGCCAATTAGTAAATAACCCACTATTCAGATCAGGAATATTATTAGCAGGCGCTGGCCTTCAACAAAATAGTGGACAAGAAGACGGAGTTTTAACTGCCTATGAAGCTATGAATCTTACTTTGGATAATACAGAATTAGTTTCACTTTCAGCATGCGAAACTGGACTTGGTGAAGTTAGAAATGGAGAAGGCGTATATGGACTGCAACGATCATTCTTGGTAGCCGGAGCGCGCACCGTAATCATGAGTCTATGGCAAGTAGACGATGACGCTACGCAAGAACTCATGAGTTCATTCTATAAGCATTGGATCAATGGAATGGATAAATTTCAATCTTTCAGAGTCGCTCAATTGGAAATTAAAGAGAAATACAAACTTCCCTACTTTTGGGGTGCCTTTGTTTTAATTGGCAATTAATATCAATCTCAACTACCCTTTTGCAAAGTATGATTAAGTGGTTGTAGCTTTACGTAGACAATTTCAATAAGGCTTTTATGAAACGTGCAGTGATCGGTTTGTGGCTATTAATAAATTTGGGATGCTTGGTTTCCATCGCTCAGGTAAAAAGCCAATTGCCACAAACAGCCATTACCGTTTTTGATTCCATGGCATATTACGGAAAAACAAAAAAACCGGCTATCAGTAATCCCGATTTGATTGAATATGCGCCTACGATTCAAGCGGATGGAAGAACTATCATTTTTGAAGCTCAAAATGGAAAAGTTTTTAATCTATTTCAGACTAGTAGAAAAGATGGTGTATGGGGAAAACCAGAGTCATTAACAAAGGTTAATCAATCTAGTGACTCCGCGCTACTTATCGGAGGACCAAGCCTAAGCTTTGATGGTAACGAGTTATATTTTTTTAAAACAGTAGGAGTCAATGCTAATTCAGAAATATTTTTATCCACACGACAAAAAGATGGCTGGAGTAAACCGGAGCCTCTTGGTTCACCTATTAATACCGAAGCGTACGAAGCATTTCCGTCAATTAGTTCAGATGGAACAACACTTTATTTTATTCGCCAAAACCTGGAGGGCCCAGCAACAAAGGAAATCCGAAGAGAAGCACAATTTTGTCTCTGTATTTTTAAATCAATAAAAGACAAGAATGGTAAATGGGGAAACCCCGAAAAATTAGCATGGCCAATTAATCAAGACTGTGAAAAAGCACCACGTATCATGGCAGATGGGAGGACATTAATCTTTTCGTCAAATAGACCAGGTGGAAAAGGTGGATATGATATGTACCAATCTAAACTCAATGATTTAGGCGAATGGGGAATGCCTGAAAGTTTAGCATTCGTAAATACAGAAAAAGATGACCAACTCCCCTGCATATCTGCTGAAGGTGATCTGATGTACTATACGTATAATAATTCAGATATCTACTCTATTGTTATCCCCCCTAAACTTAGGCAATTCATGAACAATATCGTTCAAGGGTATGTGACTGACGTAGACACAAAAGGAGGTTTAGAGGCTCAAATAATTGTTACTGACGCATTCACATCAGAAACAATAATGCATGTAGATAGCAATCCTGATGATGGACGCTATACGATTGTTTTGCCAGTTGGTAGGAGTTTTAATATAGAGTTTCGAAAACAGGGATATTCCAGTTTCACTTATCCGTTGGATATTCGCGCGAAGAAAAAGTATGAAGAAATTACGCTCCATGCCCGATTGTTCAAATCTGTACATCTATCCATTAACGTGAACGATCGTGAATTATTTGAGCCACTTTTAGCCGATGTGAAAATTAAAGAAAAAGGGACATCAACATTTTTGGAAGTAAGCAAAACAAATGCACTTACTGGACGAATATCCATCGACTTACCCCTCGGCAAAGAATATGAAATCATGATTGGCGTTGCACATTTTAAAAGTGAAATCATTGAATTCAATATTTCCGGCTTGGTCATCTATAGAGATTTTGAAAAATACCAGGAACTTACTTCTGAAAAAATAAATGTGAGCATTAATGTTTCGGATTTAGTGAACAATTCAAAAGTAAAATCAAAAGTTCTACTACGGAATAAGAGTCGAGACGAAGTAATTGAACTAGAAGGTAACCAAATCGTCTCTTTGCGTGCAGGCGATCGGTACGAAGTAGAAGTAACTTCCGATCAAGGGTATGCATTCAATTCCACCGCCATTGATCTGACAACAGGTAATGTGAACTCCGTAGATATAAAACTTATGAAACTTGAGATTAACGCACAGTTGGCATTGAAAGATATTAATTTCGAATCGAACTCAGAAAAACTTACGGAAGCTTCATTTATCGAATTGAGTAGAGTCCTCGTTTTGATGAAAGAGAACCCCACTTTAAAAGTTGAAATTGCCGCACATACGGATGATGTAGGGTCCGAAAATTATAACCTTGTTCTTTCTAACAAGCGCGCCAAAAGTGTTATGGATCATCTAGTTCAGCATCAGATTTCTATGGATCGTTTTCTTCCAAAAGGCTATGGCGAAACTCAATTCAAATTCAAGAACGATTCAGAAGAGAATAAGGCAAAAAATCGAAGGGTAGAATTAAAAATTCTTAGCATCTAATTTAATGAAGCAATACATCTGTCTTATTCTTTGGTTTGTAACTTTTACAGCTGAAGCACAGCGACTTAAATTTAGAGAACTTTTTCCTTTGCTTACTGGGTTTTCGGCCGATCGTCAAAAGAATGAACTCAAAGAATATCTTGCATTTGATCTGGATCACCCAAATGCAAACTTGCGGCTTGCATTGATTTACGAATCCAATTACAAAAAAACAGATCCGCTGACCAATTATGCGTATGTACTAGCCAATGCTGAACAAGCCAAAATTCGGTATCTGAAATCAAAGCAACTAGTTGATGAACATGAGACAAATAGGAATGAAGATTACTATGCTCCGTTATTTAAAATGTATGATGCAAAGGGTAAGCCTGCTATTCAATTTCAACCTATTTCTGCAAAAATGAATGGAGGATATGACTCGGCTACCCTATTCCTATCCAAAATACCGCCTATTTACAAGGCCTTCACTAAAAGCGTTACTTTCTATGATCAATCTGTTCGGCTCTTCGCAAATATCACCGAAGAGTTCAATACTATAGAAGATGTCTTTTTATTATATGATGAGTCATTAGATGCTCGGTTTACACAACTAAAGACTAATTATGATTCAAGTATTTACTATCTCAACAAGTATATTGAATTGATTCGTGCATATCCAATACATGGACACGCACAATCCTATTCAATACGCCCTGTTATCACATATCGATTAGATGGACTGCTCACGAACATCAATTTCCTATCAGATAAAATTGAATTGTGGGACTATAGTACATGGGTACAACAAGTAAGAAAAAAAGTAAACGGTGAGGTAACTGACATGAGAACTAAACTAATCATTTCAAATGAAAAGATGGACGAGAACCTTACTAAAATTTCAACTTCATCTAGTAATAATTATCCACCTATTTATAAAGTAGATAAACCTTTGATTTTCAATCTAAATAATCTTGATCGGCAATCTGTAGTGCTTTCCTTATTAGAATATAAGACCTTTATACAAGAGTTAGAAATTCAAAACAAATCCAAATCACTAGATACCGTATTTAACAATCATAATGCGGAGGTCTTAAGTAGGTTGCTATATACCAACCGAAAAGCAGACACACTCATTAAAGAATTTAAAACTCGGTTAACACCAGTCAAAGCGAAAAAACATGATGCGTTTGTATCTAGATTTTTTGGTGGACTGACCGGCCTGGAAAAGTATGCAATAAGTCAACAACAAAATATCAACGAATCGTATGTACAATTTGGACAAGAACTGCGCAACAATCTATTATCAATAAACCCGACCGATCTAAATTTTACAAATAAAGAGGGTCATTTAAAAAGTGGTCGCTTTGTTGTTCCTTTAACGATTCAAACCATTACTTCGGAATCTCTTGAACAAGGTTTGCTTATAACCAGATTTAATCGTAAAAATCCGGACGGTAGTGCCTATTTAGGTGGAATCTTTAAACCTGATAAAAAGAAAAAAATAATATCATCCTTCCTTGCTAGAATTAATCCAGATGGAAAAATAGGATGGTTCAAGGAAATTAGTTTACCCATTGATAGTACAAAAATAAGTGATGCCCATACGTATCTAGGTCCGATAGCCCTTACACAGGAAGGATGCGCAATGTTGGTTCACTCGGTGCATGCAGTACGTGGAGATGCTGCGAACACTTTTATTTATTTCAATGAGAAAGGGGAAGAACGAATGAAAAAAAAATTGATTATAAAAGCATACCCGCGTTCCCTTTTATATGAAGAACGAAGCAATTCGTTTGCTTTAGTTTTCAAGGGCATTGAAGAAAAAGAAAAATATAACGCCCTAGAATCAATCGAAATGCTAGGCATCAATTTGTTGGGCGAAATAAATTGGAAAAGCCAGAGTATACAACTAACTGGTACTTTATCAGAGGTAATTAGCGTTTCTGATGGGTACTTGCTGGTTGGTAACTACTTTGTCATAAATGATCAAAATGGGACGGAATTTCGAACTAAAATAAGCAATGGAGAATGCAGCCCATATCTTATCAAATTAAGTACGAGGGGTAATCTCGTCTTCACCAAACCAATAATAACGCCTAACTCATTCTATCTTCATCGATTAATCAAGATCAACGATATGTCTATCCAGTTGCTGGGTCATTCTCAAACGATGGAAGCTGGTTTAAACAACTCATTTTCATCTACCGAAAAATTGCTTCACATTATGACGAACAGACTAGGTCAAACAATCAGCACAAACTATTAGCTAATGTAGGGTAGTAATCCCTAGCGTAAACATTAGTCCATGTTTTTCAGGATTGATCTCAGCATTAGATGTATTCAACATGTAAAGACCAGTCACTCCGATACTCAAATATAAATGCTCTCGCATTTTAAGTCGGCTGTAAGAAATATTTAAGCCGCTCGTCCAATAACTAGATTGGTCAAATTGTTGATTATTCCACCAAATTGTTGAAACAACATCCAAGTGGGTTCCAGAATAAGTAAGTCGAAATCTATTAACCCAATCCCTTTCTTCTGGTGCGAATACCAGATTTGCTAATAAGCTCATGTGTTCAGCTGTCCAATGTGGATTTAACTTTATGGAAGTGATTAAAATGGAAACCAAATCTGAGCCGTGATCGGCAAAACCGTTTTCCTGTTCAAAAAACGATCCAACATACGGAGTAAAGGTAATTTCCTTAGAAATTTTAAAATTTTTGTACGCAGAGATTAATGCGAAATTATAAAATGTGTTGTGGTCTCGCAGATCCAATCCTTTGAATATTAGAAGCCCCCACCTTTTCCTATCATATATAAAATTAACATCAACAGTTGGGTTTTCACTGCCAAGTCGGCCACCATAAGTAAATATTCCTTGATTGTGAATCCGAGTAGTGAGTCTCCAATGTGAGGTGTACTGGCCCCTTATAGCTTTGGTAGAATCTGAAAGAGCAAAGGATGAATTACTTTGTAGTAAAAATATCCATCCAACCACAGTATAAATTATTGATCTTAAAAGCATTTTGTTCTTTGCTACTAAATAATTGAAGCTTATAATTAGAAGCAACCCGCTTTTTGCTTTTCTAATAATCAAGCTGCAAATTTTGCATTTAATCGCTTGTAAAAACAGTTTCATTTTTACTATCTTTGACCATATCAGTTTGAATCATAAAGGAAATTACGTCAAATTCTAGAATTAAAATTTGTTGCTATGCAAATAAAGCCGGATCATCTATACCTAGAAGTTGCAGAAAGAATAGAACAGCTGATTGAAAAAAAATCATTTAAAGTTGGCGACAAACTTTTGTCTGTCCGATCTTTAAGCAAAGAACAAGGAATCAGCCTAAGCACTGCATTCCAATCTTATTATCATTTAGAGAGCAAAGGGTTGATTGAAGCAAGACCCCAATCAGGGTATTATGTAAAATTTTCACCCAAGGACACCTTTGATATACCAACTTGTTGCGAACCAACAAATGAAGTTACTCCTGTAAGTGTAGATGAAATGATATCGAGTGTCTACTACGATCTTCGTTCTACGAAGCTCACCTCCTTCTCGCTTAGTGCCCCGGATGCAAGTTTATTGCCTGCAACAAAGTTGAATAAATCCGTAATGTATTCATTGCATCATTCAGCGGACCATTGCCTGGGGTATGAACACATTCAGGGAAATGAAGTGCTACGTAAGCAAATTGCAAGGTTAAGTTTTAATTGGGGAGGTACACTCAGCGAACAAGATGTTGTAGTTACCGCGGGTTGCATGGAGGCCTTATCACTTTGCTTGCAGGCTGTGACTGAACCGGGGGATGCAGTCGCTACCGAGAGCCCAACCTTTTATGGAATATTTAGAGTAATGCAAAGTCTTGGTTTAAAAGTAGTTGAAGTACCTACTGACCCACTCACCGGAATCGATCTGAATTATTTAGAAAAGGCCATTCCCAAATTTAATATCAAAGCCTGTCTTTTCGTCTGCAATTTCAATAATCCGGTAGGCAGCTGTATCCCCGATGAAAAGAAAATATTATTGGTAGAAATGCTGGCTAAAAAAGAAATACCATTGATCGAAGATGACATCTATGGGGAAATGTATTTTGGAAAAAGCAGGCCAAAGACTTGCAAGACTTTTGATAAAAAAGGGTTAGTACTTCATTGCGGATCCTTTTCAAAATCTTTGGCACCCGGCTACCGAATTGGGTGGGCTGTACCTGGCAAGTTCAAAGAAAAAGTAATTAGCCTAAAACGGATGCATAATGTTTCTACCAATACTTTAGCACAAGCCGCAATTGCTCACTTCTTACAAAATGGCCGCTATGAATTACATTTAAGGCATTTAAGAAAGGCGTTGCACACCCAATGTCTTCGTTACCTCCAAGCCATCAGCGAATATTTCCCGGAAGACATTCGAATTACCCGGCCCCAAGGTGGTTTTGTGTTATGGATTGAATTAGATAAGAAAATCGATAGTTACAAGCTTCACAAACGAGCTCTTAAACATAACATTGGTATCGCTCCAGGTCAGATATTTTCATCTCAAGGACAATTCCATAATTATTTTAGATTAAGCTATGGTGCTCCATGGAGTGAAAAAATTGACAAAGGATTAAAAATGCTTGGTGAACTAGTGAGGAAATATTGATAAGAGATGTGACCGTCATGAAAAAAAACAGAATTGAATGGCCTATCCAAATGCTGCTCACTCGTAATTTAGTTGGTAAAAATATTATTAAAGCTTAGTATATTTGATTCACGAAACATTAAACTAACAACAATTCCAATGGCCTTTACACTTCCC
>JANPBK010000207.1:0-3596 GCA_031430395.1 Cyclobacteriaceae bacterium | reverse complement strand
AAACTGAGCCCGAAGATTTTAATGGTGGCACCGGGTCAGCGGTTATCGTGGCAATACCACCACAGGCGTGCGGAGATTTGGAAATTGGTGGCGGGTGTAGCAGGAGTGGTAACCAGCGAAACGGATGCAGAAGGACCCTTGCATAAATTTGTAATTGGCGAGATCATTCAACTCAAGCAAGGTCAACGCCATCGCTTAATTGGTCTTCCGGAAGGGTGGGGGATGATTGCAGAAATATGGAGACATACCGATGCTAAAAACCCATCGGACGAAAATGATATTGTGCGAGTGCAGGATGATTTTGGAAGGTAAGAAGAGTTTCTGATTTCGAATTACGAATTCAGCATTCCTTGGATTCAACATCACACGCTTGGCCGTCTGACACATTTTCTGCGCTGATTTCCAGAAGCGCTTTTACGAAAACCTCGCTCGGTTGTGCCCCTGAAACGCCATATTGGTTATTGATAATATAAAATGGAACGCCACTAATCCCGCGTTGGGCGTTTTGCATTTCTGCCGTTGTCACTTCAACCAATCCTTCGGTAGAGTTGATGAAATTTCTTATGGCTTCATTATCAAGCCCTTGTTCCGTGGCAATAGAGACAAGGGTTTCTGTTCGTGTCAAATCGATGCCTTGTTCAAAGTAGGCTTTCATCAACGCTTCTTTCATTTCAATTTGCTTACCGTACTTTTTCGCAAACCAAATTACGCGATGGGCGTTACGTGTGTTTGGTGAAATATTTTGCTTTTCAAAATCGAACGCTAAACCTTCCTGCGCAGCCACATCGGTTACATGTTGAGCGATTTGCTGGTACTTGGCCTCACTGCCAAATTTTTTTGTCAGGTATTCTTTTTGGTTACGGCCCTCCAATGGCATATCGGGATTCAGCTCAAAGGGGTGATACTCTAATTCTACGTCCACTTGGTCGGCCACTTGAGCAATGGCTTTTTCCAACCTTCTTTTGCCGATGTAACACCACGGGCACACCACATCTGAAACGACATCTATTTTGATTTTGGGCCTTGTCATGAGAAACAGTTTTTCTGCTAACCCAAAAGTAGGGCATTTAGTTCTGAGTTTGTAAATCTTATTAATCTGTCATACCGATCTGGTGGTGGATGATCATATCCTTATCATCCTACTAAGCAAAGAATGCGTATTTGAACAACTACAAATCAAAAGATTTTACATAGTTTAGTTCAGTGTTATGAATCCAATTGTTTCAAAAACATTTCCCGATCGATTATTCATTGAAGATCACAATGGGGAACAAATTATTATTGCCAACTATTCCGGTTTAAAGCCGATGGAAATGGTAGATATGCATAAAATCCATGCAAACTTAGTGGCTGAAACCGGATTTTCGTTTATTGCTGACTTTCATTCAACCTATGTGACTCCTCCTTTTATGAATCTGGCAAGAAAGTTGGCGCCAACGTATCAGCATCATAAACTAAGGGGTGCTTTCTTAGGTGTAGATAAAATTAAATCTGCCATCCTCAGGGGGTTTGCACTGGTCTACCAATTAGATTTTCGCGCATTCAATACAAGAGAAGATGCACTGGGTTTTGTGACTAAGAGATAATACTGCTAGAAACTTTCTGTCACTCTTTGAAAAATCGTCTTGTTTTAATAGGATTACATGACGCCCTATTTGATTTGTCGGATTTTTTCTTATCTTCACATAACCTAAACCTAACCGCTATGAGATCATTTATGCTAAATGTTGATCAGCGATTTCATTTTTCTGATCTAATTGTTAGAATTGAACGTTACGGCCAACTTGCTGTTTTCCTCTTGGCATCTGGCGTTATTGGTTACCTGTATATCATTTTGCAGGGAATGCTTTCTACTTATCTGGCTGGATTAGAATTGAGTCAGATTCCTATTTATTGAATCAGTTATTGGTCTGATCGAGATCACCCGAAAGTCACGCGCTAGCGATGAGTTGTTTGTAATTGTTATGCTGTGCCAGCAGTTATTAGCTAGTGCGCTTTTTGTTTTTTGCTTTCGGTTAATTCTGTAAATCCCTTTAACATACCTAATACACATTCGCAGGGTGTTGGTCCCCCTGCCCAGATGCCTTCGCAAGGTTTCTTTACCCATTCTGGCCGGTTCTTGTTGACCCATTCTTTAGCTTCATGATAGGCGTCCGGGTCGTTGGAGGAGGTTTTTACTGAACGAATTTTTCCCTTTTGAAAAGAGATGTGAATTGTATCGGTCACATTAAAATCAATTGCAAGAGCAGCCATCAAATCATCTTTGACGGTAACAGGAAATAGAATTGTTGAATCATTTCTCTCTATATACTTAGAACGATCCACTACTTTGTAATGAGCACACTCCGCCCATTTTTGATAATATAAAATTTCTGGTTGAGATTTCTCGGCTGAAGATAGTACTGCTTGTAAGGAATCTCGATTGAAAGAATAGAAGGCGTCAATAAATTTATTCCCGGTTGCAACATTATTGGCAGGGATATCCTTATGGGTAGCAGTCGAACAACTGCACAACAATAAAATGAAAGGGCATAAGATATACTTCACTTTTGTAAGAATTTAGTTACTACCTATTTCTTCCTTTTATCTTGCAATTCAGCCAATGCTTTTGCAATACTTTTATTTTTTGGGTCGATCGTCAATGCCTTTTTGTAGTTCAAGATGGCTAGATCGATATCGCCATTTTTAGCGAGAGCTTCCCCATAGGAGTCGTATACATTAGCGCTATATGGAAACAATTGCATGTTTACTTTGAAAGCTGTCAATGCCAATTTTAATTTCCCTTCATTCATTAAGTTATAGCCCTGCTGGTTCAAGTTGCCTTCGTTCACAGCCTCGTCTTTTGCGTTAGCCTTTAACAAAGCTTGATATCCTTTTAGCGCAGCGTCCACATTATCTTCCAGAATATATTCATAAGGCACTTTTTCGTTGGCACTGAGTTGAGGGTGGTTGAACTCTTGCTTTCCATTTTCCACAAGCAGTAGATGTAACTGCCCATCTTTTGGATTGGTTTTGAATTGAACGATTTGTTCGCTTTCGCGGCTGATGTAACTAGTATCAGAAATCTGAAATAACTCATTGGGTGTTCCTCGCAATGATTTTTTGAATAAGCGACTGCCCTCGTTGTACACGGTGATCAACCCATCACTCGAGTTTTTATACCTACCCTTTACGATAGCAAATTTCGTGGTATCCATTTCCTGCTTTTTGTAGACCGGCACATAGTTACTCCACGCATAGGTATGTGCCACTGACCGAATTAGCTCTTCTATAAACTCCGGATGATTGGAGTTGGTAAGTATCACCACTCCATATCCTTTGGTTTTGTGCGCCACCATGTCACTAGAGAAGCCTTCGTCCCAGCCACCGTGGCCAAAATAGATATCGTCTTTTCTTTTGTTAATGAACAACCCCAGCCCTTCAAAATCAGCTACGAAAGGAGCTAGCATTTTTTCTGTCATTGCTTTAGACAATACCTTTCCGCTATCTCCTTGAATGGTTTTTTGGATATTGAGGGCAAAGGTCGCCAGGTCCACTGCTGTTGTCCATAGACCTGCTGCTGCCATCTCCGGATACGTATGGCGTTTGCCTTTGGT
>JANPBK010000206.1:0-10803 GCA_031430395.1 Cyclobacteriaceae bacterium | reverse complement strand
GTTAAAACTCTCTCCCGGAAGAATCGCAAAAGGTGTTGTCGGTGAAATTGTAATAGTTGGATTATTGCAACTGATAGATGTTATGGAAAGCGGTAACACTCCATTATTCATTATTTGAATAGTACTATCATACGTTTTATTTATAATGCGGTCACCAAAATCCAAACTTCCGATACTAATTAAAATGTCAGGGGCTCCTGTTACCGTCATCTGAACCGGAATCTCCTTTTTTAGATCTCCATAATACCACACTTGCAACTTCCCGTTATATACGCCTGTTTGCTTTTGTGTCGCGTCAATTGTTACCTGGGTACTTTTCGTTTCGCCCGCAGCTAGAGAGCCATATAAACTTGCCTTTAGCCATCCTAATCTTCCGTCATCCAAAACAAAATAATCATTGGTTGTATTTCCTTTTCCAATGTTACTTACTTCAAGTGTATAGACAGATTTTTCTCCGGTGAACAAATTAACTGACAAGGAGCTAGGGGCTATTTCAAAGACAGGAGGATATACGCCATTATACTTTAGTGAAACTTTCAAGGCAGGTTGTTTTGTATCATTGTTGTGAATAGTCAATGTCCCAACCTGATTACCAACATGTGATGACTTGATTTCAACATAAAAATAAATTTGCTCTCCCGGAGGAATACTAAAATTGGACTTTGATATTGTAAAATCCGGATTATCGGATATTATATCAGATACGATTAGTGCAGACGAACCCACATTTTTAATAAATAATCGATCTCCTCTTTGTCGTTCTAATTCAACAGAACCTAAATCAATATCGGTTTTATCAATAGAAAGAATAGGTATTCCAATAACAGTTACGGTAAGCGGAATCTTTTCCTCCATCACAGGATGTTGACTATATACTCGGATTGCTCCAGTATAATTTCCACCATCCTGCCCGGCAGCATTTATGTTTACGGTAATAGTCTGCGATTGTCCGGGAGCCAGATTGCCTATATTCGGTGTAATGGATATCCATTCCGCAGCTGGCGCTGTTTCATATCTGCCAAAGTTATTGCCCTGATCTCCTTGTGCAAAATAGATTCCACTGACGCCCGGTTTCCCCACAAACACAAGTCCTGTTCCACCCCCTACAGTAAAAGGCAATTGTTTCTGTACCCAACTTCCCAGTGTCAAATCTCGAATGGACATCTGACCGGAAGTGTTAATAACATAGTACTTTCTTCCTGCAGGATCAATGGCACTTCCAGCAGTAGCTCTACCGGAAATTTGGTCATTGGCCACCCAAGTATCTGATGAAATATAATACTTCAAAAAACCTGTATTTCCATCACCCGTAATTCCGTTTGGATTTACATGAAAGTAAATAACTCCGCTATGAAAACTAATTCCACCGCCATCTAACCCATAAAAACTATTCGGAGAGTTTGATAAACGAAACCAATTATTGGTTATAGGGTCGTACCGATAAAATATGGTTCTACTTAAAAAGCCTAAGTACTCCTGGCCTAAAGTTATATAGACGTATTGCCCATCGCTCGTCAAGTTACCTGAAACCACTTCTAGAGGGTATGGAATACTGGACCAAGAATTATTTTGAATATTATAAACATTCAACTTTGACCCTCCATGATAAATTTTTCCATCTAGGTAGGTAGCCTGTCCCGTAAAAGAACTGGGAGTCAATCCAATATTAATCCAACTATTCGCTGCTGGATCGTAGCGATAGAAATTATTTCCTGCTAATGATTTTGCATACACCATTCCGGATTTAACATCATACGATAAACATGTCACCGGCTCCGGGCTGGGTGCCCGCAAAGAAAATTCATCTATAGCCGCAGGTGAAACAACGCTCGCTTGTTGATACGAATCAATTTTTCCAACGAGAGATTGATTCTGTCCCGGAGAACTTAATCCGGTAAGGTTAGTATTCCAACGAAGTATCGATCCTCCGGTATTGGTAGCTGTAAAGGTTAAAGACTTTGTTTCTCCAGTTAACAGAGTAGCCGCTAAAGATGAAGGAGATATTTCAATCTTAGGCGACCTCAATACATTTACCTGAACAGAGACTGATAAATTTCCTTCATCAATATCATTTGAGGTGAATACAATAGATGACTCAATAACACCTTCTCCTATAGGTACAATGGTAACTTTTAGGTTTTCTTTTTGGCCCGGAGAAAGTGTAAGGGAAGATAACGAAACTTGTATTCGGTTGTCATTGGAGTGAATATTACTAACCACCAAATCAGCATACCCACGATTTTCTATCGTAATAACAGTATCGATATTAAAGCCAAGGTATTGGGTGCCAAAGTTCAATTCACTGGCAGTTTCTATCTCGGAGACACCTGTAACTTTCAGTGACACCGGAATCGAAAAAGGTGCGCCCGTTACGTTCATTGGAATTACATTGACTTTGCCCGACCACTCGCCAGTATTCAAATTGGTAGCAACGAAGGTCAATGGAATATTAGCCGTGGCTCCTGCTGCCACCTTGATCACCTCCTCTGTCGTATTTAGCCATGATATTTTAAATTCATCTGCTGCCAATGCTGTAGTTGATGAATATGGAATGGAATAAATCACACCGCCCGTAACCGTATTGATGGCCTTTATACTATTTCCATCTGCAACAAAAAGTACTTTCTCAACTTCTGAATATCCTAGCCCGGTAGGGTTGCCACCTATGTATAATTCCCGAATGACTGCTCCCGTTGTAGGATTGAATTCAAGCAGTACTTGGTTAATAATTCCAAAGATGGTTCCACCGCTGCCAGAATAGGTAAGTTCCGCAGTCGAATAATCAAAAGTTTGAATAATTTCCCCGCTATCGGAGTCGATTTTATATAGCCTATAAATCCCCGGGCTGATCACAGAGGCAAACAAATAGCGACCTGACCATGCCAACCCCCGAATAGTATTAATTCCAGCAAGAGGAATCACGCGCACTATTTGTCCATTCTGGGCATTGATTTTATAGATCTTAGATGATCTGCCATAAAATAGATGAGAGCCATCGAATGCAAGTCCTTCTACCGTCTTAGAGGAGGGCTCAGGCATTAATATTGAATTGATGATATTTCCGGTTTTGGTATTTAATTCTTCAATAGTATTTTTTACTGAGTTAATGGCAAATAATCTACCCTTTGCATTCGTTGGCAAACCAACCGGAGCATCTGTAATATCAGGAACTCCCACTCGCACCAGTAACTCATCTTCTTCTCCGATATTTTTTACTTCAATTTGACGAACTGAAATCCCACCTGTAAAAAGTTGTTCGCTTAACCCAGTGGTAAGTACCTGCGGAGTAGGGGGAATTAAAGTCCTTACAACAATTACATTTGAAAGTGTAGATTCATTGTAATACATATCCTTACTTTTCAAACCAAAGTAGTACGTTGTATTAGGTAATAAATTTTTAGCGACTAATGTCACCAACTCGCCAGCTAGTGGTGGTTGTGGTGGGTTTAGTAAATTCGCGGTCGAAAAGTTAGACTCATTAATTGGATTAGTTGAATACCGAATTTCGTATTCTGCTGCCTGGCCCTCATCTCCATTTTCACCTGTTGCAGTCCATCCTAAAGTAATCGATGAAAAGTGAACTTCAATTGTACGAAGATCTCGAATGGGCGCAGGAGGAATTGCATCCGGTTCACGCAATGCGATATAAGCATCTAATCGACCCGAGCCTAGTAAGCCCTTAAGGGTTGGGTTTTTAAATGTGAGTGAGCGAGCAGAGAGCCTCAATCTATCCCAAACTTCAGATGATTTTAACCCTTGCTTTTGAATATGTGATGTGACCAAAGCTGCCACACCTGAGACATGCGGGCAAGCCATAGAAGTACCTGAGAGAAAGCCATACCCGTAATCAATTGTACTGTAAATTTCTGAACCCGGTGCAGCGATATCTACCCAATCCCCATAATTGGAAAAATAGGACATTAAATCATTGTGATCCGTTGAAGCTACCGCTATGGAGTTTTTATATGAAGCCGGATACCCATAGTTTGGATCTGAGCCCCCCGAATTTCCGGCAGCAAAAATCACAAGACCTCCAGCCATCGGGCCGGATTGAATATTCAAATTGAAGTTGCCTGAATTGTTATTATATCCGGCCCTTGCAACAAAATAATCTATTGCAGCTTCAATCGCTCTGGAACCACCCCCCCAACTGTTCTGTGCAATGACCGCTCCATTGTCCGCTGCATATACCATCGCTTGCTCAAATCCCCCATCTTTATATCTTCCAAACGCAGCGCATGACATTAAACGTACTCCATCTCCGGATCCTGCGCCACCGGCAATTCCCGCAACACCAAATGAATTATTCGATGTCGCTCCGATCAAGCCTGCAACATGTGTACCATGGGTATCAGGGTAGATAGTAGAACTTTGATCTCCAAATCCATATCCATGAACATCATCGACATACCCGTTGCGATCGTCATCTATTAAATTACCCGGAATCTCCCTGGTATTTGTCCATAACGCGCTGGCAATATCCGGATGTTCAAGGCTAATTCCTCCGTCAATGATGGCAACTACCACATTGCGTGAACCTGTTTCAACTTGCCATGCCTTCAACAAATTTATATCTGCACCAATGGTACCTCCGGATTGACCCGTATTTGAAAAATGCCATTGTCTGTTAAAGTATGTGTCATTTGGCCCAGCGGGAGGAATGGTTGGAGATTCCTCACTCATCCCAACATGTTTGTACTCTTTACACTCTTCTACATTATGGAAAAGGCTAAGATTTTGATAATCCCTAATAGCACTCCTTAAATCAACATCATCCTTAAATGTAATCTCATACCAAAGATGAAGGCCATACGCTTTATGCGCTAACTCGAAAACTCCTGCCTCAGGAAAGACCCTTTTCAGGTTCATTGCCTTGTGTTTTTCGCTCACCTGATCCATTCTTTCAATACCCGATCGAAATGATTGACTGGAAGACGCTTTTTTTGGAACAGTCGCCTCCTTAAATTTTACGTGAATAGTCTTAAGATTATTTGACGAAATCTGGGAAAATGCAAAATGACTGGACATCAATAGCAAAAGCACCATCACATATGTTCTGCTACCCATTTCTTTAAACTCCTTCATTGACTTCATAAAACTCCATTCTGCCATTAAATTCCATTATACATTAAAGACAAAAATACGCTATTAAAACAATAATTCTTGTCGCATAATTATCATATTGGTAAAATTAATAGTTAGTTAATCTCTTAAGTAGTGGTCAATTTCAGGCTCCCCTCAGAAGGTCCAAGTTAATTTAGACCACAATTTGACTGTTTGACCAGTTGGCTTTGTGGAGGAGATTTTGGAATAGAAGTAAACATGTTGGGATGATGGTTTGTACTTGGCTTTACGATTTTTCATTATTCGTGGGATCCTTTTAAAAATAGCTGGAGAACTACCTAATTCATTTTTCCAATGGAACAAGACTTCAGGATGGAGCATCCGCTATGAAGGAATACTTTATTGTTAATTAATGACCCATGCTACGGAATTTTAATTTGCACGTGTCGCTTTATAATTAAAAAGTCCAGTAATATCACTGATGCTTTTGGAAGTAATAACATAGTAAACAAAACAAGATATGAAACCGTAACGCTAGGGGGTGGCAAATTCAAAACTAAAATGTGATTCCCGGCTTCGTTGTCCGGGAAAATAAAATTTTGAGTCAGGTTCCAGCCAAAATGAATGGCAAAAGGTATCCATAGAGAAAATGTTCTGGCATAGGAGTACGCCAATAGAAGCCCCATGGTGAAGGTGAATAAAAACACTATAGCCATTTGTATCCCATTCCCCCAAACTCCTGCGTTAAGCCAGTGCAGCAAAGCAAAAATAGCCGATGAGATGAGTATTGACTTATTGGGTCCTATTTTCTTAATTAAAATATAGAGTATCGCCCCACGACAAATCAGTTCTTCCGTCAATACCATTCTCAGCTGATTCCACACTTCTTCAAAAATCAAACTTACCGTCAGCGATGATGAAACTACATATTCCTCCTTCGCAAAATACATTCGCAAAAGAAAGGCGCTAGCTGAACAAGCTGCTGACACGATAAATAGAATGGCAACATAGTTGAATCTTTCCAGATTCGGTTGAAGACCCAAAACGGAAAGATTCCTTTTCTCAACTACCCAAATCAGTACCCATGAGATTAAAAGAAGTCCTAAAAGTTGAATCATATGTCCTTCTTACTTCATTTTAATCTTTCTCTGTAATATTTTAGTTTCCCTAAACAATTATTGAATTCATCAATGTCAATTTCTTGTTCAAGAATTATGCTTTAGGAAAGATTTAACTAAAATCAGTTCAGGTCTACTACCGTCCGATGCAATTGTAAGAAGTTGGTTATAATAATGTACCGCTTCTTTGATGTTACCAGATTTTTCTGCTGCAAGGCCGGCTCCATATAATCCATTAAAACGGTTGGGGTGTCTTTTCAAGTCTGTCTGGTATGCCACTAATGCTTTTGCTGACTCGCCCATTTCTAGATACATGTCGCCTAATAGTTCTCTAGCCGGAATAACTTCTCCGGGAGTTACCGGGTGTTTTTCAGTAGCATCTTCCATGTCTGCCGCAGCAATCATAAAAGTTAATGCTTCAGCCTTATGACCTTCGTATAGATTAATCCAACCTTGTGAAGCTTTAACTTGAATGAGTACGAGGTTCGCTTTATAATCTTCTTTTGACTCCTTCAGTTTATCATGGATGTTTTGCAATTGTACTAATTCGCTTTTTGCATCAGCCAGTTTGTTACTGTGAACGGCACCGAGCAATCGCCCGAAATTTATATTTGCCCTTTCCCAAAGAAATTTCTCCCAAGGAAAATGTGCTGGGCTCAATTGCAGTTGCGCAGCTTCTCCCCAATTCTTACGCTCCAAAGAATAACGAGTCGGTATGGAAGCAAACGAATAGGCATCCTTAAAGTCAAGAGGATATACCTCGTTAATGGTTTTGAAGTACTCTATTTGTTCCTTCGCTTTGGTAACATCGCCCTTCTGCAAATAAGCATAGACCAAATAGTCCAATCCATGCAACTCTTCTGACCAATGCCCTTTGATTCCCATTTTTTGCGCATAACACTGCGCAGCCGTAATGGAATTGATATTGGATTGCACCGATTCATCCCAAAGTCCAAGGCGAGTAAAGATATGAGATGGCATGTGTAGCGCATGGGCAGAGGTAGCTGCAATCGATGCATACTTTCGTGCGGCAGGCAAACCCAATTCGGCTAGTTCAGGATAGTCGAAGGTATGAATAATGTAATGGGCAACTCCCGGATGATTTGGTTCTTTTATAAAAACCTGGTTCAGAATTTCTCCCGCCTTTTTCTGATTCGCAAACGTTTTATCGGCTGGATCAGAAGCAGCACGAAGGGCAAGTGCATAAAATATTGCGGCCTCATAATCTTTTGGATATTTCAAATATATTTTCTCCGAAGCTTTTTCAAATTTTCGAACTCTGGTGAGATGATCCAGTTGATCCCATTGATCATAGATAGTGGCTATCGCTTCCAGATAGTCGGACTCTCTCGATTCCTTATCCTCGACTATTGAACGAGCCAACGAAATAATCCTCGCCCCTTTTTGCAAGTCTTTTTGACTAGGCATTTCCCAAAGTGGATGAAAGTTGCACATGGCCGCACCCCAATAGGCCATGATACAGGTTGGATCGTTATCGATAACTTTCGCAAATACTTTTTCAGATTCCGGGTATTCAAACGAATGAAGCAACGCTGTGGCGAGGTTAAAATCTGCTCTTACTTTCTCTGAGCAGGAAAGGCTAAACTCCACCGTACCAAATTGACCATTCTCCGAACCGCACAAAGCAATATCGCCTCGGTTAAGGTCGAGCGATTTTAGCTCGCTTTCGAATTGTACCTGATTCTTCTTGTTAGTGCATGAAAACATGCACAACGCAAAAAGAATTATTGACAAATTTTGGAATCTTAGTGTCGTTAGGTATTTCATAAAGGGTCCAAGTTTTAATACATTTTCGAATCAGAGTAACCGGCATGAGGCCCCTCCGTTTTTTAAGCGAGCTTAAACTTAATTGGAGATGAATCAGATACTCGTTTAATTTCCTTTCTTGCTTCTAAGTCAAGCTTAACCCATTCCATATGCCATTCCACTGAACCCACAAATTTTGTTTTACTCTTTTTAAAACTCTCGGTGATCATCTTATACATTTCCTTATGCGTTAACGCGTCTTCTTTTTTAAGACAGTTCAAAACTGCCTTCTTCAGCAGCTCATACTTTTCCGTGTCCATGCTAATCGCTTTTTTTCCGGTCGGATGTTGTAGTTGCATTTTTTGCTCCATGGCCATTTAGTTTAGAAGTAACCGTATTTCAATTTTTAAGAATACTAGCTTTGCAATTTATTGTTGTATGTCCGTCCTAATAGTTTGTCAACTAGAGTAACTACTAAGACTGATGCTATAAAATTCGAAATAATGACTGCCCAAGGTGTTTCATAAACATCTACTCCCAATTTTAGATAATGAGAAAGTCCGGAAGCAATAGCAACAGGAGTCTCCATCAAAGCAGTTGCTGCTCGTATTGGCTTTGGCAACGTTTCGTGCGCATAGAAAAACCAAGACAAAAATGTTGTCAATAAAACAACCGCTGCAAAAGCTTTAATATAGTTTTTGGAAATGCTCACAAAACTTACTTGGTCTTCCCTTGCTTTAATGATGCCTCTATCAATGATTTCAGTACTATCAGATCAATGTCTTCCAGTTTATTGATATAGATACAACCACCAGCGGTTTTATGTCTACCCAACTTTTTAATGGCCGCTGCATGTTCCTTATGGTTGATCATCAGGTATACCGACATATTTGCTTTACGAGGTGAAAAACCGATCAAGAACCAATTAACCTCTCTGCCGCTCCTAGGGCTTTTGTATATTTTACTTCCAAAGCCAATGAGTGAACCACCCCACATTTTGGCTTCTTCTCCACTCGCCTTTTTCATCATATCCAAAAGCACAAGGCTATCTTTCTGTTTTTGCTCATCTTTAACTGAACCGACAAAATCCTCCACACTTGCAGAAGTTTGTTTTGTTTTGACTTCTGCCAGCTTAGATTTTTTTATAGTCGTTTTTTTTTACATGTTGCTTGGTCATTTTGATGGTTTGTTTATAAAGTAAAGCAGGGCCGAAGAAACAATACACATGACAATAGCGCTCATCATAAGAGAATTCTCCTGTTGCAAAATCCCAATAAGAAAGTCGCCAACAAACATTACCAAAAAGAAAATATAGGCAATGGTCAGCATGGGAACTGATTTTTTAAATGTTGCAAATGCAAAGATAAATCCAAGGGCAAATTGTCGGGTAGCCCACACTTGAAACAAGTAGTCAACGCCTTTTGCGTTTAGGTCAACTGTCTCTAAAACTGATTGAGGAGAAAAGTAAATCAAGAAACTTACCATGAGTTCCATGAATGCAAAAAATCCTGATACAATAAGTATCCATTTAGGCAATGATTTCACGTCTGTCATAAAATAAGTTTTTTTATTGTTGTATGTGCTATTTTCTATCTAGCCGAGCCTCCCGGCTTGAGCTCTCATTGGCCGTCTATTCGATCACTAATCATGGCCCGCTCGTTAGTTAAAGCTAATCAATTTGTTTCATTAACGGAATCCTGGCAGGGGAAAATTTCTACAAGCTGTTTAAAACGTTAAATGATCTACTCGCCCATATTACTGTTCTTCGCCAATATGATCACTGAATACCTCCTAACTATACATTTGGTTAAATATATAATACCCATGCCATCTCAGTTCATCTCATTTGTTGGTGTAGAACACCTACAAATGCAGAGTAGTAGGGCCCTGCTCCTTACTTGATTCGAAGCCTTGTCTTTCGTCACCCGTTGATGTAACAAGAAGCCATTTGTTGTCATTTCCCCCTGTCAAAAAATATTTAGCTTGCTCTTTGGTGTCAAATGCTTTTAAATTACAGCCATGAACAAGTACCACCCCTTTAAGAATCCATGATTTAATTTTATCAATACCAAGAAAGGCTCCTTTTTCAATAATGCCTTTGTGCAATTCAATTAATCTTTTTGTATTTGACATGAATCCAGGTGTTACATAGGTATTATGAAAATCTGCAAGAAATGGAAGCTTATATACTAATTGCAATTTCATATGCGCATTGTCTAATGCTATCATATCCCTTTCCTTTAATCCTTTGAAGTCCAGGAAAATAAATTGCTTACCATTATGCTCTTCAATTGTCAATCTATCTGAAATATTTTTCATATCAACTTGTCAAATGTTATTTCTCTCGCCCATGTTGTTGTTCTTCACCAACATTTACTCTAAATTTTTCCCGTAACCAATTTATCATCTGCTACTCCGTCTTTCACATTTTGCTCTTCAATTAAACTAGCTCAATATGTTTGATGATGAAAAATACCAATAAAGGGAAGAGTTAGTCGTTTGTTGGTGCATTTTTCATTGACTACTTTCTCCTCTTACACCGCACTGAGCATAGGATTGAGTTTTAATCCCATCTCAAAGTGCTTCTTTGCTTCTGTCTTGTTCCCCTGCTTCTCTAATTTGCAACCAAACCATTTTGTCGCGAGCCGTACGTCCGCTGTTCATCTTATTCGAGTTTCTGCTAAATGCCTAAATCTTAATTGATCTCAGTTTTTTCTCGCAAAGATGAAGAGTGCGGAAGGAGTAAATATGGAAAGCAGTAGCAACCCAAACTTTATTGCCGTAAAAAAACCTAAGGAACTTGCAAGAAGTTCACTTTTAGATGGAAACTTAGAAAGAATGCTAAGTATGATTG
>JANPBK010000205.1:0-1587 GCA_031430395.1 Cyclobacteriaceae bacterium | reverse complement strand
ACGTCAACATCTTCCGCTTCAGGCAATACAACGATGGAAGCGGCAGAGGTATGCACACGCCCTTGTGTTTCCGTATCCGGTACACGCTGAACACGGTGCACTCCTGATTCGTATTTGAAGATGCCATAAGCCCCCTCCCCTTCAATGCTACTGATGACCTCCTTGTAGCCCCCAGCTGTTCCCTCTGTGATATCTAATGCCGACATTTTAAGCCCCCTACGTTCGCAGAATCGTTGGTACATCCGCCATAGGTCTCCAGCGAAAATTGCGGCCTCGTCTCCACCTGTACCTGCACGGATTTCCAAAATGCAGTTCTTATAGTCATTAGGATCTTTGGGCATTAACATTTCCTTGATATCCGCCTCTAATGCATCGCGCTTGGGTTGGAGTTCCTCCAATTCAAGTTTTGCTAACTCCCTCATTTCCGGATCCTTTTCCTTTTGAAGTAAATCCTTAGCGTGCTGCATTCCATCTAAAGCTTTCTGGTATGCATTGTATTTATCTACCACTTTTTCCAAATCGCGGTATTCTTTGCTCAGCAGACCAAATTTCTTTTGGTCACTTAGCGTATCTGGTTGTACCAACAATAATCCCACCTCCTCAAACCGGTTCTTAATGTCTATTAACTTTTCTATCATAACCTTCTAAAATGACGGTAAAGTTAATAAAAACGAGATGGCTTTTGGTGCTTCTATCTTGGTCGTAATTCTTTTACCTTCGCAACATGAAATATGTAGCCCTCTTGAGTCTTTTACTGCTGATTTCTTGCAATGGCAAACTCACCGATGAGCAGAAAAGAAAAATACGTGAGGAGAGAGAAGAGAGTAAAATCAAAAAGATATCTGAAGCCGACATGACAGAGGCTGCCTTTGCATATGGCCGTAAAATTACAGACATCATCGAACACAGAGACAATACATTGAGTAACCAAAAATTGATTGATTCAATAGAGTTTGCCTTTGGCGTGGAAATTATTTCCATGCAACCCAATGATTCCACTTTACGTGCGATAGAAAGGCAAATAATCGAAGCCTATACATCAGGTGTAAGCGGAGTAACGCTCAGTGATAATGTTCAAAAGATGGGAAAAGATTCAATCCTCTACACCAAGCCGCTTATGCGCGATCAACCAGATGGTTCAGTAGTCTTTTCCAAAGCGCTTGGGCTGCGCATCGCAAAAAGAGAGATTATTCGCACCATCAAATAATGGGTCCTTGGAAAATATGGATGGATACAGGCGGCACTTTTACCGACTGTATCGCCATTGACCCAACTCAAAAATACAAACGCCTAAAGGTGTTAAGCTCTGGCATCATCAGAGGAACCCTTACGCATCAAATTTCTCCACATTCATTTCAAATACAAATTCAATGGCCTGTTGAGAAAGACATCTTCAAGGACTTTGAGTTATGCTTGATGGATCGTGGGATTAAAACTAAGATTCAACACATTGATCTCGAAAAGTCAATCATTTATACATACGAGGCGCTAGCAAATGTTACATCATGTGCCATTGAAATTTCTTCTCAGGAAGAAGTTCCGATTTTTGCAGCTCGTTTACTAACTCAGACAGCGATTGCTGAAGAA
>JANPBK010000204.1:0-3378 GCA_031430395.1 Cyclobacteriaceae bacterium | reverse complement strand
GAATAAATGTGAGGGGAGGAAATGCCGATCAGAATTTGATTCAAATTAACGAGGCGACTATTTACAACACATCACACTTTCTAGGGTTCTTTTCTGTATTTAACTCAGACGTTATCAAGACAACAGAATTATATAAAAGTGGAATTCCAGCCCAATATGGAGGTAGATTGTCATCCATACTGGATATTCAAATGAAGGATGGTAATCAGAATAAGTTTTCTGGCAACGGTGGGATCGGGCCAGTAACTGCAAGACTTTCGTTAGAAATACCAATTGTAAAAGAGAGAACTTCTCTAATAATAGGAGGACGCACAACTTATTCTGACTGGATTTTGAAACAAATTCCCTCTAGGGCATTGAAAAACTCCAGTGCATCGTTTTATGATTTCGTTGGTAGATTAACACATAAGATTAATGAAAGGAATTCAATTGCCCTCTCCTATTACAATAGCTATGACCGCTTTAAACTAGGCAACGATTCTCTATTCTCCTACACTAATCAAGTAGCATCTCTTCAGTGGCGTAGTAGTTTTAATAGGAACCTACACAGTTTGATGAGTCTAACGCACAGCCAGTATGAGTATACTATTGACTACCAGAAATTTGCTCAAGGAGCTTTCGACTTAGGTTTTGGAATAAAAGAAACAAATTTCAAATGGGACTTTAATTTATACAGGGGCACCCATAAAATAGATTTTGGTGTACAAACAAAACTGTATGACCTAAATCCCGGATATATAAAAGGCAAAGGAATAGAATCATTAGTAAAATCGGATCAGGTAGAAGAGGAACGTGGCATTGAAAACGCCCTTTATATGTCAGACAATATCGACATTACACCAAAACTCTCATTAAATATTGGTCTTCGTTTTTCCTCTTACGTTGCGTTAGGCCCAAGGACCATATTAACGTATGCCGAAAATTTACCAATAGATAATTCGAACATAAAGGATAGTATTAAATATGGCCAAAATGAAGGCATCGTCAATTACTTAGGTCCAGAATATCGTATTTCAGCTCGTTATAGCTTACCATGGCAATCATCTGTCAAATTTAGCTATAACCGAACGAGGCAATACATCCATATGCTTTCTAATACCGTGTCGGTAGCCCCAATAACTACCTGGAAACTATCAGACCCTAATGTAAAGCCTCAAGTTGGAGATCAAATTTCAGCAGGTTTCTATAAGGACATACCAAGTAAAAATATTGAAATGTCTGCCGAAGTTTATTACAAATGGCTTGATCAAGTAATTGATTACAAGATTGGCTCAGAATTGATTTTAAATAAACATATTGAGCAAGATGTAATTCAAGGCAAAGGAAAGGCTTATGGTTTTGAACTATTCATCAGAAAGAAAAGCGGAAAGTTAAATGGTTGGGTTAGTTATACTTACTCACGCACTTTCCTACAAATGAATAGTGTTTTTGATTTTGAGAAAGTCAACAATGGTAATTATTACCCGGCTAACTATGACAAGCCACATGATCTTACTATCGTCATGAATTATAAATTCACTAGAAGATATAGCATTTCATCCAATTTTACATACAGCACCGGGAGACCGATTACATTTCCAGTAGGCCAATATTTACTAGGAGATGGGTACAAGATAAGCTATTCCGATCGTAATGAATTCCGTATACCGGATTACATTAGACTCGATGTTGGAATTAACATCGAAGGCAATCACAAAATCAAAAAACCATTTTCCGGTTTTTGGACGATTTCTATCTATAATATTTTAGGGTTCAATAATCCTTATTCCATCTTTTTCAAATCTGAAAATGGGGTTATCAATGCGTATCAATTATCGATCTTCGCAGCACCAATACCCACTATCACATATAATTTCAAGTTTTAGAATATGTGGATATCTAACTATAGATCGTTCTTTCTTCTCTTGATGCTACTTGTTTGTTGTGTAGAGCGATATGACATTAAATCAATCGATTCAGATAATCGCTTGGTAATAACCGGGTATATTTCAAGTGATTTAAAGAGACACAAGGTCTCTATTAGCCGTACATCCAAACTCAATGAACCGGAATTTATTCCAGAAATTGGTGCCCAGGTTACAATCAATGACACAAACGGTACGAATTTACCGCTCCTTTCAACTGCTCCAGGGGTCTATGAAACTTCACCCTACGCAGGTATAATCGGCCACGAATATTCATTGACAGTAATTACTAAAAACGGAAACCAGTATTTATCCGATAAGGTAAAACTGAAGGATACTCCAGATATCAAAAATGTTTATGCCACCTATTCCAAAAGCTCTAATATTGGCGAAGGGCCAGGTGGATTTAGAATATACCTGGATACTGAAGATCCCGCAAATCAAACAACGTATTATAGATGGGAGTATGATGATACGTATGAAATTAAAATGCCTTTCCCATCTTCGTACATCTGGCTTGGAGGAAGTAATGTTATTTTCAGGGACCAACCTATTGACATCTGTTGGTCTACCAAGTCATCCACCAATCTATTTCTAAAATCTACTTTCGGATTGTCCCAAGACAAAATAACTGGACATATCCTACGAGAAATTTCAGGTGGTTCAGAATTAATGAGGGTAAAATACAGTATGCTGGTGCGTCAATATTCACTATCAAAAAACGCCTATACCTATTGGAATAATCTTAGAATTCTAAACGAGGCTCAGGGATCTCTCTTTGATCGGCAACCAGGTAATATTCGAGGTAATATAAAATCACTATCTGCAAACGAAGAAGTACTAGGTTATTTTGACGCAGGGGTGATCAAAGAAAAGAGAGTATTTTATACGCCTTTTGACTTTTATGAATCAGGTTATTCGCGACCTCCTTTTCTAACAGGCTGTGGGAACGCCCAACCGATTGAAGTATTACTTAGTACCGTTGGAGATTATCTCAGCCAACATCCTAGAGACAGCCTTTTAATAAATGAAGTTCAAGGAATGGGAGATGTTACTATTTTTCTTCGCAGAAAATATTGCATGGATTGCACCACTAAAGGGTCGAATATAAAACCTTCCTTTTGGAAATAATCAAAGATGTGAGATGAATAAAATTACATTCCTCTGCCTCTATCTTATTTCATCTACACAGGAAGGGTTTTGCCAACAAAATCTCCCCGCTGAACAACACACTCAGCATTTACAATATCATAACGATTCTAATTTTGAAGAGGTCATTCATCTACATTTGAATTCAACATTTTTATTGGTCGGAGAAAGTTTACTTTTTAAAGCAACTTGTTTGAGCAAGTTCACAAACAATTTATCAGCACTGAGCACGATTGCCTATATTGAACTGATTGATGAAAATATAACTCCCGTACTACAAACTAAGATACGTTTGATTGACGGAGTTGGTTCAGGTGATTTTTAT
>JANPBK010000203.1:0-1659 GCA_031430395.1 Cyclobacteriaceae bacterium | reverse complement strand
ATCATTTGCGGATTTAATCTACACAAACGATTAACCGAGCCTACCTGATTGGCCAGTTATGCCAAGGGCTTGATCTCGAGTTATCCCAGTGATCGATTTACTATATTTGGTTGTATTTATGGAAAAGCTGGCAAACTATTTTGGGCAAATGGGTTTTGAAGGAGACAACCTAAAGAGAATTGTAGATTCATTTTCTTTGCAGGCATTTGAAAAGAACGATTTTGTGGTGGAGTATGGCAAGACAAGTAAGCACATTGGTTTTGTCAATAGCGGCCTGTTTCAATATTATATTTTGAAGGACGGGGAAGAAAGAACTCATTATATAAACATTGAGAATACGTGGTTTGCATCCCTTCTTAGTTTCATAAGCGAAACGCCCGCACTGGAAAATTTCAAAGCGCTTACCAACGGTAGTATTTATTTGATAAGTAAACCTAGTCTTAAGAAGTTAGTAAGCGAAGTACCCGGTTTTAATGCCTTTTATATCGGCCTTTTAGAGCAATCGATTTGTGGCATAGACGCCAGTCGTATTGACCTCATTCTTCTTACCGCTGAAGAGCGCTATTTAAAGATGCTAACGTCAGATCCCGAACTCCTGCAGCAAATCCCCCTACAGTACCTTGCATCGATGCTTGGGGTAACACCTCGTCATTTAAGCCGAATAAGAAATTCTATCCGCTAATTGCATTTGTGGACATTTGTCCAGTAGAAGCCTTTCAGGGCTCCCCACATTTGTATCGTCATTAAACAAAAGACGATATGAAAAAAAACACTAAAATCTCTATTTTATTCTGCGCAATAGTCTTAGCAGTTGCGGCATCAACAAGCGCTTTCTCGCAAAGCCGCTTTTCAAAAAATGAATTAAGCATTAACGGCTTCAGGAATCCATCCGTTGGTCTAGAGTATCGCCACAAACAGTTATCCTACCATGCTGGGTACTATCCAACGGCCTTTAAAGCTGGAGAAAATACAAATTTCTTTAAAGTAGGTGCTACTGCCTGGTTTTTGCCAGTAGGAAAAAAAGAAAACCCATCTTCTTTCTATGCGGGTGCATCCTATCTAAGGGGTTTCAACCGCGACTACGAGAACAAAAACGCGTTGGGTGTTGAAGCAGGTTTTCGCTGGATGGTGTGGAAAGGTCTCAATTTAAGAATTGGTGTAATTGGAGTGGCCGCAGAGGGTGAGCCTTTGCAGATCAATCCAACTCCCGGAATTAGTTATTCCTTCTTCTTCAAATAGAAAAACCAAACAATATGAAAACGAATAAAACGCGCATCTTATTGATTTTATTCTTAACACTCTTATCTGGAAAAATTATGGCACAACATTCAATTGTATTTTCTTCGGCAACAGAATTGGGCGAGAAAATAAGGACTGGCAAGCTAAGCTCGTTTGACGTAGTATCAGCTTTTATTAAACAAATTGAAGATCAGGATGGAACCTACAATGCTATCGTTTTAATTGATAATGAAAAAGCCCTTGATAGGGCACGGCAAGCTGACCTGGCATTATCAAAAGGTGAACTATGGGGGAAACTGCATGGGGTGCCGATAACCATAAAAGACAACTACCGAACAAAAGGATTAGCAACAACTGCCGGATATAAACCATTGAAGAATAATGTACCTGATCATGATGCGGAAATTGTCAAATTACTGA
>JANPBK010000202.1:0-1617 GCA_031430395.1 Cyclobacteriaceae bacterium | reverse complement strand
AACAAATATTTTATCATCTTTTATTTGTTGGCGCACCGGCTAAAAATTTCAACTCCTTAAACGATGTTGGAGCAATCTATGTGTATACACATAACCCCGGTACCAGTTGGACATCACAGAATGAAACCAATAAACTCATACCCGAAAATAAGGTTGCCAATACCTACTTTGGCTCCTCTTTAGATGTACTTAAAAATACATTGGTGACAGGTGCAGGCAGCACATCCGTTCCTGGTAAAGCTTTTGTAATTCAGGCAAAAGATTATTTATGGAACACTACCGTTCCGTTGCTTGAGATTTCTGGCGACACATTTGTCCTCGACTATTACGGTATCGATGTGGCGCTAAATGAAGATGACTTTTTTATTGGAGCTTCTATTGAAAGTAATGCCTCCGGGCTTTCGGCAGGTACCGTTTACGTAACAGCGAGTCCTCCGCTAGTTACACTTGAGCCACCAGTGTGTGATTCTACAGCACCTTTTGATTTGGTGGGATATCCTTTTAATGGAACCTGGAGTGGACCTGGTATAATAGATAATCAAAAAGGAACGTTTGATCCAAAGATGGCCGGCTTGGGAATTACCGAGTTAACTTACAAGACTCCAAATTGTTTTTATGAAGGCAAACTTCTGATTACTGTCGTACAGGCTCCTGTAGCAACGATATAAGGTTCTAAAAATGAAATAGTATGCAGCACTGGAAAAACAACAGCAACATTAGCAGTGGCGGAGCAGACTGGAGCAAGCTATGAGTGGTATTACCGCAAGACAGAAGCAGATCCCTACCTTCTTACAGGAACTACTACTCGGACCAAAACTGTTAACAACGCGGAGACAGGTTATTATCAAGTAGGAGTATCAAGACTAGGGTGTACGATCTACAACAATTTTACGGTCACAAAAGAGATGCTGACGGTTCAGATTTCTCCTTTCGAACTATTCTGCAGTTCTATATCATCAAGCGTTTTTTTGCAAGCCAATTATACCGGGGGAACCTGGAAGATATTAGGTAACTATTCACAAACGCTTATTAATCAAAGTGCCAGTACAATTTCTGTAACCAGTCTTTCAAATGGAGCCTATACAATGGCATATGCATACACTTCTCCTGCGCAATGCATATATTCAGATCAGGAGACACTTACCATAGATCGCCTTGAGCCGATCTCCGTTGATAGCACAAAAACAGCACTTTGTGAAGGAAGATATTTCCTGACCATTCAACAAAAATCACCACCGACCAGCATTGATTATTCTTGGTTTTACAAATCAGCCACTAATGAATCTATTGCTGAACTTAGCAACACAGCAAAAGTTCTGGACATAAATAAAGCAGGTTATTATTGGGCTAAGGCTGCTTATGGATCATGCACCGTTGAAAGTGAAATCAGACACTATGCCTATGGGAAGACAAATGCAGATTCAGTTTTTGTTCCTAACGTTTTCACACCCAATGGAGACGGGAGAAATGAACTGTTTCAGGTTTCAACAGCTAGTGATGCCTCTGTTCAGCTCAACGTGATAAACAGAAACGGTAAGGAAATATTTAGCGGAGACGGCCATAAAGGATGGGATGGCGGAGATTTTGCCTCGGGGGTTTATTACTGGACCGTTTCCT
>JANPBK010000201.1:0-34160 GCA_031430395.1 Cyclobacteriaceae bacterium | reverse complement strand
GGTACCGATGAAAAAGCACATCTGAGAGTAACGGGTATTACAGTTTATGGCTCGGTGTTAATGGCTGACAATTGTATGTTGAACGAATCAGAAATGGAACCTGCCCAAGAGCCATCCATCGCTGATGTGATAAAAATTGCTCCCGAGGGGGACAAGGCATTAGCACAAATCAACAATGAAATTTATGTGATCACCATACCTAAGACAGGAGGCGAGACACCAAAAGTATCTGTGGCAGAGGCAGACAAAGCTCAATTTCCTTCACGTAAGCTTACAAAACTAGGAGGTGAGTTCGCTAGCTGGAGCAGCAATGCAAAGACGGTTTACTTTACATTAGGCAATGCCTTCTTCACCTATAATTTAGATTCCGCGAAGACAAAAGAAGATGCCCTGAAGAAAAAGAAGGCAGCCGAAGAAAAAGCAAAAGAGCTAGAAGAGGCGAAGGGTGATAAAAAGGACGATAAGAAAGATGACAAAAAAGATGAGAAGAAAGACGAAGGCTACAAGCCAACAGAGGTAAGGATAAAAGTGACCGTGCAAAAGGATGTGCCTCAAGGAAAAATCTTATTGCAAAATGCGCGCATCGTAACCATGAAGGGTGATGAGGTAATTGAAAATGGAGATGTGCTGATTGAAAATGCGCGGATCAAACAAGTGGGTGCAACTGGTTCGATAGCTGTTGATGGATCCGTTCAAAAAATGGATTTGAAGGGAAAGACGATCGTTCCGGGATTTGTAGATACACATGCGCACATGTGGCCCGCCTGGGGCATTCACAAAAATCAAGTATGGATGTATGCAGCCAATCTTGCCTATGGAGTAACTACGACAAGAGATCCACAGACTGCAACCACTGACGTTTTGACCTATGGAGACATGGTTGAGACTGGACAAATCATTGGTCCCCGGATTTATTCTACCGGACCTGGCGTGGGGTTCTGGGCCTATAACATCAAAGACCTGGATCAGGCAAAAGATATCTTGAAACAATATTCAGAATACTATAATACGAAGACCATCAAAATGTATTTGACCGGAAACAGACAACATCGTCAATGGATTATTCAAGCTGCGAAAGAGCAAAGCTTAATGCCAACAACCGAAGGAGGTCTGGATTTCAAATTGAATATGACCAACTTGATTGATGGATATCCGGGTCACGAGCATGCATTACCTATTTATCCATTGTACAAAGATGTAGCTACTTCTGTCGCTGAAGCAAAGATGACCTATACGCCAACACTGTTGGTTGCATATGGCGGTCCATGGGCAGAAAATTTTTACTACGCTACTGAAAATGTAAATGGCGATCCGAAACTGAATCACTTCACATCAAAATCTGAACTAGACGAAAAATCAAGAAGAAGACCAGGATGGTTTATGAAAGAAGAACATGTGTTTGAAGACCATGCGAAGTTTGTGAATGATTTAGTAAAAGCAGGGGGCAATGCGGGGGTTGGTTCGCACGGACAGTTGCAAGGCCTGGGCTACCATTGGGAATTGTGGAGCGTGGCCTCGGGCGGCATGCGCAACATTGATGCTTTGAAAGTGGCTACTATTCATGGCGCAAGGGCCATTGGATTGGATACCGACATTGGAAGTATCGAAGCAGGAAAACTTGCGGACCTGATTATTTTAGACAAAAACCCATTGGAGAATTTAAGAAACACCAACTCAGTCAATCAGGTGATGAAGAATGGAAGACTGTACGATGGCAACACGCTCGATGAAGTGTACCCAACCATCCGTAAAGCGCCCAACTTCGCAAAAGATCAGGCGGTGCCTGTACGAGTGCCGGGAATCAAGTAGCAACCAATAGCACAATTGAAACAAAAAGTCCTGGCGGTATCGTCAGGACTTTTTGTTTTTTGAGAAGAGTATTAAATGGTGAATCCACCATCCGCGGTAAACACGCTTCCGGTACAATAAGCGGAAGAATCTGAGGCCAAGTATAGTGCGAGTGCAGCAATTTCTTCAGGTGTGCCTACTCGCTTAATCGGTAGCACTTTCATCATCATCGCCATCATTTTATCGTTGCTCCACAACGCTTCGCTGAATTTTGTTTTAATCAATCCAGGGCAAATGACATTCGCCCGAATATTATCATCTCCCCATTCTTTGGCCATCACTTTGGTAAGAGAAATGAGAGCGGCCTTACTCATGCTGTAAATACCCAGTCCACCTTCGGGGCGTAATCCGCCAATAGAACTGATGTTAATGACCGAGCCGGATTTTTTAGCTTTCAGAGTTGGGTAAAGCTTTTTAGCGAGTTCAAAGGGTCCTTTCACATTCACCGCTATGATTTTGTCAAAAGCTTCCAAACTGGTGTCTACCACTGGTCCGAATACTGGATTTGTAGCTGCATTGTTTACCACAATATCGATGGTGCCATACTTGGCGAGCGTTGCGTCTGCCAGCCTATGTACATCTGCCATATCGCCCATGTGGCAGGCAATAGCAGTCACTTCAAAGCCCTTGGCTTTTATTTCGGCAGCCACTGAGTCTACGGCTTCCTGTTTACGACTACTAACAATTACTTTTGCTCCCGCGGCCGCGTAATATTCGGCAATGGCTTGACCGATACCTTTTGAAGCACCAGTCACAAGTGCGACTTTCCCCTCTAGCGAAAATGGGTTTTGCATAAAAATGATTTAGGGATTCAAGATATGTATTTTTGCTAACTTGTGATAAGTCTCAACAAAAGAGGTTCAGGATTCACAAAACTCGGCTAGTATTTTGGGCAGATGATATTCATTCAATACAAAAAAGTTTCTCTTTTCTATTTTAATTCATTTTTTGCAGCACTCAATTAGTTGGATTAATAATTATTTGAGTAACAATACATAGAATTATAGTACTTTTAGATCAATTCTTTTCATACTTAAATTATACGCGTATGCATCTTTATTATTCAATGAACAAAACACTAATTACTATTTTACTTTTCCCTATCGCCACCTTAGTCGCTGCACAGGACGTGTATGTAAAGATTGCAGAAGAAACGTGCGCTTGTATTTCAAAAAATGATTTGTCTAAAAGTTCTAAACAAGAGATTGAGATTCAGTTAGGACTATGCATGCTGGAAAGTGCAAATAATAACAAGCTAGAAGTTGATATGAAGGACAATGCGCAAATGACTAAACTAGGCGAAGCCGTGGGCCTAAAAATGGCAGCTATATGTCCAAAAATATTTACTTACCTGATTGAAGCTAAAAAGGTAAAAGAGGAACAGCTTGAAATTGTAGGAAAATTAAAATCAATTATTGAGGGGGATTTTAATTACGTAGTTGTAAAAGATGATGCTGGGCGAGAACAAAAATTAATTTGGCTAAGATATTTTAAAGGATCCGATGACCTTATGGATAATGTGGGCAAATTGGCCGGTAAAAAAGTAAGAATAAAATATGCTGATTTAGAATGTTACTCACCTAAAGCAAAGAGCTATGTGAAGTATAAAGAAATCGTAGAGTTAATGTTTGAAGAGTAGGTTATTCATTACTTTTTTTGCACCATGAATGGATGAAGATTGCCCAACTACTCAATGTAAGTCATTCCTATTCCGGACAGTCGGCTATTGAAAACATTTCTCTTGGCTTTGAAGAGAAGAAGGTCACTGCCATTATCGGAAGGAGCGGAAGCGGAAAATCCACATTGCTTCAGTTTATAAACGGATTGATCAAGCCATCGGCAGGCTCCATTGGCGTTTTTGGTAAAGGAATGAATTACCAGGAGATTTCTGCCACCCGTTTGCGAATGGGCTACATGGTGCAAGGCACCGGATTGTTTCCGCACTTTACGATTGCTGAAAACATCTCGATCGCAGCAAGAATTTCCGCTTATCCGTTAAATGTAAATCAGCGAGTCAGGGAGCTGATGGCACTGGTCGGGCTTCCTGAATCTTTTCAAAAAAAGTATCCTTTCGAACTTTCGGGTGGAGAGCAACAACGTGTGGGGATTTGTAGGGCATTGTTTCTTGATCCTGCTATTTTGTTAATGGATGAGGCATTGGGAGCACTTGACCCGATTACGCGCCAGGAAATTCAGACTGAAATTTTAAAGCTACAACAGCTTCAGCCGCGAACGATTTTGTTGGTCACTCATGATATGCGAGAGGCAAAAATGCTGGCCGATTATATTTTGGTCATTGACAAAGGCGAAGTGCAGCAGTACGATACTAAAGAAATAGTATTGCATCGTCCTGCTAACACAGTGGTCGAAAAGTTAATTGAAGCGTCTGTATGGTGAAAGCGATTTTTACCCTGTGCATTTTCCTGTCTGCATTTTTTACAGAGGGGCAGTCGATTCGTGTGGGCGCCAAACATTTTAACGAAGGATATATATTGAGCGAGATCATCTCGCAACTCTTAGAAAGCGAAGGTTACACCGTAGAGCGAAAGTATAACCTGGGTGGCACATTGGTTTGCTTTGAAGCATTGAAAAACAATGCCATAGATGTTTACCCGGAATACAGCGGTACTATATCTGCTGAGATTCTAAAACAACCTCTACTGAGCTATCAAGAAATCAATCTATCCTTGCAGAAAAATTTTCAATTGGAAATAGCAGAGCCGTATGGGTTCAACAATACCTATGCCTTGGTGATCAAAAAGGAATTGAGCGAAGCCAAAAACATTCGCACTATTTCTGATGTAAAGAATCATAAGGAATTGAATCTTGGCTTGAGCTATGAATTTTTAAAACGCCAAGATGGCTGGGACAACCTTGCCAAGAGATATTCTCTCCCACATCAACCTGTTGGACTCGAGCATGGCCTTGCTTATCAGGCCCTCGACCAAAACAAAATCGATCTTACGGATGCATATTCTACTGATGGAGAAATTGACAAATACAATCTAGTCGTGCTTCGAGACAATCTGTACTTTTTTCAGCAGTACCAGGCGACATCCCTTTATCGACAGGGGATCGATACACGAGTAAAGAGTATCCTAGCAAAACTAAACGGTAAAATAGATGAGGAGAGAATGCAAAGAATGAACGCTTCCGTGTTGTACGATAAAAAGACGTTCGAACAAATAGCGACCGGTTTTTTGCTTTATGAAGGAATCATATTGAAAAGACAACCGGAAAGAAAATCAACGTTCAATGATATTCTACAAAATACTGGCACACATCTCTTGCTAACATTCAGTGCGCTGTTACTGGCAATCAGCTTTTCTATTCCATTGGGCGTGTGGCTTTATTGGCATGCCGGTATCGCAAAACCGATTTTGTATTTTACAGGGTTGTTACAGACCATTCCTTCGATTGCGCTGCTGGCTATGATGATCCCACTTTTTGGGATCGGTGTGGTGCCAGCGGTGGTCGCACTGTTTTTGTATGCAGTGTTGCCAATTCTGCGCAACACGCTTACCGGGTTGCAGTCGGTCGACCCATTATTGAAAAAAGTAGCAGATGGCATTGGCATGAATCGTTTTCAAAAAATCAGATTCGTAGAATTTCCATTGGCCGTGCCTGTGATCTTGGCCGGCATTCGCACCGCTGCGGTAATCAATGTGGGCACAGCAACACTGGCAGCTTTCATTGGCGCAGGTGGCCTCGGTGAGTTTATTGTTACGGGGCTGGCGCTCAACAATACAGAATTAATTTTACGGGGCGCCATACCGGCAGCACTGCTTGCCATCGCAGTCGAATTTGGTTTTAGCTTTTTAGAAAAGTGGTGGGTACCGAAGCATTTGCGCTGAAAGAACACTATTTTTTATGTGGGTCCAGGCTTTTGTTACTCATCGCCTCCCACTTCGGGGATCAATGAAAAATCAACCTGATATTCAATACCCAATTATCTGCTCATCCACATAACACCACGCCCATTGTTCTCCACGCTCGGCTGAAATAGTCACAGCATGCCCCGATTCTTTTGCATGTTTAGAAGCATTTTAGTAAAGTATTGTATGTTGAAGCACCCTCTTCACCACAATTAATTTTCTATAGAGATGCAGGAGATTTTTTATTTAGATACCGATCGGTATCTTTGCGCTATGCGCAATCCAACAGTAACAAAAGGAGCTATTCTTCACCATGCCGGGGGGCTTTTCAACCTGCAAGGCTATAAGGCGACCTCGATTAGTGACATTACGGAGGCCACCGGCTATACCAAAGGGGCTATCTATCGGCATTTTAAAAACAAAGAAAAGCTGGAGGAGCAGTCGCTTGTGTACTTGATGGGGATTATGTTTGAAAAACTTCGCGCCCAGATAAAAGAGCAGCAAACCGCAACCGGGAAACTCAAAGCGATCATCTTTTTCTTTGAATCATATGTGACGAAATCACCGATAAAAGGCGGATGCCCGTTATTAAATGTTGCCATTGAAGCAGATGACAACAGCCCTCACTTGCGCAAAAGGGCTCATGCGATTTTAGACGTATTGAAAGAATCCATCATAGCCATTTTGGCCAACGGCATTAAATTTGGACAACTCAAAAAGGACATTGATAAAGAATACTATGCCACGGTGATCATTGCTAGCCTGGAAGGAGCCATCATGATGAGTAAACTTTCCAGAACCAATCATGATATAGGCATTATCATCAAACATTTGGAAGCAACGATTAAGACAATAGAGAATTAGATTTTCAATACTGACGGAAAAATAATGAATAAGATACTGGTGCGATCAATCGGTTTGTATTTCAATACACTGGCTATAGTAGCGCCAAAGTATGCTGCAAAAAAAGGATTCGAATTATTTTGCTGGCCACGAAGAATCAAGATGAAGCCACATCAACTGGAATTCTTGAATCAAGCAGATGAACAATTTAAAATCGACTATGCCGGAAAGAAAGTGCAGGCTTACCGATGGGGAAATGGTTCTAAAAAAGTTTTGCTCTTGCACGGTTGGCAAAGCCACAGCTATTGGTGGCGCTATGTTATCAATCGCCTTTCGAAAGAAGAATTTACTATTTTCTCCTTGGATGCCCCTGGTCATGGCTTGTCAGAAGGTGATTTCTTAAACCTGCCTCATTACAGCGGATTGATCGAGCAGTTTATCATCGAACAAAAATCCATTCACGCCATTCTTACCCATTCGTTTGGCGGATTTGCTTCGGTGTATACTTTGCATCGACTTCCGCATTTGCAAGTGACAAAAATGGTAGTGATGGCTGCACCGGGCGAAGTAGAGTTTTTCTTTCTCTATTATCAGCGGTTGTTGCGGCTGTCAAAAAGAACCATTCGATTGATCAATCGCTACTTTGAGAACTTCATAGGACATCCTCCATCTTACTTCAAGATGAAAGAGTTTAGCAAGTCGCTAACCTTGCAAGGATTAATCATTCATGATACGGAAGACAAGGAAGCTCCTTATCAAACCGCGATTGATATGAATGCAGTCTGGAAAAACTCTTCAATCATAACCACCTCCGGACTTGGGCATAATTTAAAATCAAAGGAACTGGTAGAGCAAGTAGCGCTATTTGTGTAAACCGCGACACGTTAATCCCTCCACCGATGTGGATCACCTACTCGCTTGAAAGAAAAGTCTCTATGTTCATCATGTAAGAATAAGCCACTAAATGAAATGTACCATTAATAGTTTTAATGACGTGTTGAAAAGAAGAAACGAATTGTTCTTCTGCTTAGACAAAAAAAGTCTCCATCCGATGAGAATGAAGACTTTTTACTAATGAAGTAGTGAGTTTTTAATGATGCTCCTGAAAACTCCTAGCGTATTCAAGAATGTTTTGAACCGTACTTGCAGCAGGCTGTAGGTGAGCTGAGTCCAATGCAATTTTGCTGGCATTCAGTTCTTTATACTGTGCTTGCAGATCATTATCGCATAGAAGGGCTTTGTTAATCTCCTTCGTTTCCTCTTCCGAGGTCTCGTGGTATAGATATCTGATCAGATCGTTTTGGGTAAAAACTGTTATCATAGGCTATATGGTTTATTATCATCTTCTTTCTTAAGTTGATTAACGCATAACGCATCCTCCCCAGAGCTGTGTTTATGCTTACCCCTGTCCGTTCTGCGATTTCCTGAAAGCTCATTTGTAAATAATGACGCATAATTAAAACCTGCTTCTGCTCTTTAGGCAATTCCTTAATTAAATCTCGCATCCTTGAATGCGTGTCACGCAACAATTGCTTGTCTTCAAACGACTCTTCGGCAAACTGCATAGAATCGAATAAATGACTGCCATCTTCCAGTGTTACCTCAGGGTAACGCTTGTTTTTGCGGAAATGGTCAATGGCAAGATTATGTGCAATCCTACAAATCCAGGGAAGGAACTTACCTTCTTCATTATATCGGCCACCCTTGATCGTATTGATCGCTTTGATGAAAGTATCCTGTAGAAGGTCTTCCGCCTCATAGCGATCTTTTACAATTAAATAAATAGCCGTATAAATACGTGACTTGTGTCTATGAAGTAGCACTTCGAATGCTTCCTCGTTACCGGTTTGATAGAGCGAAACTAACTGGCTGTCGCTACATCTGCTGTCAATCATCTTTCTTGCGTTTAAGTAACGTAGAGATGTCGTTCGATAGTGTGTGGGTTAGTTTATTATTTGTTGAGAGTTGAAAAATAGAACTATTTTTCGAAAAACAAAAAAAAAGTTGCAAAATTCTTGCCTCTTGTCTCATTTCTTTCGCTAATTGAACCGTTTTTTGAAATCATTCAACAATATATGGCCGTAACTAAGAAAAGAGTAATCAAGAGTCTGGATAATTTATCGGAGGATTTACGCGACTTGATGCGTGAACAATACCCGAATGGCTATGAGGCAAGTATTTCCAGAATTGCCAATGCCAAGAAGGAACCCATCTTTGTGTTTCCGCTGGAAACGGACGATTCCGTTTTTTTGGTGAAGGTGCCGGCTACTAAAAATAGTGACGGAGGCTATGATGTTGAGTCAAGCAAAAAACAAGAGTTTGATGGGGATGACGAAGATATCCGTCCTGTGGTTGAAGATGACTTTGATGCGGGAGACAGTGCAGATGAAGCTGGATTTGATGATGAAGGCGATGGAACAGCTAAAGAAGCAAGCTATGATCCAGACTTTGATAACTAAAGACTCATGCTGCCACTTTTAGACTAGGATTAGGCTACAAGTTATTTTTGATATTGAAAACACCATCTGCCAAGATGGTGTTTCTGTTTCAGCTCGGTTAAGATGATCGTTCTATAGGACAAGGCTTCTCTATTTTTTACTTTTGCCGTTTCCAATGAACAACTCACCTAGCGATTCTTACTTAGACGACCTTGACCCGAAAGAATTTATCATTATTAAGAGGGCAAGAGTTAATAATTTAAAAGATCTAAGCGTTGCCATCCCCCGCAATAAGCTGGTGGTAGTTACCGGTCTATCAGGTTCGGGAAAATCTTCCCTGGCATTTGATACGCTCTTCGCGGAAGGTCAACGCATGTATGTGGAGAGTTTAAGTTCCTATGCAAGGCAGTTTCTCGGTCGTATGGAAAAACCAGAAGTAGACTACATCCGAGGCGTGTCTCCTGCTATAGCAATTGAACAGAGGGTTAACACGCGTAATCCTCGTTCGACAGTAGGTACAACCACAGAAATATACGACTATCTGAAATTGCTTTTTGCGAGAATAGGCAAAACATTCTCTCCGATCAGTGGCAAAGAAGTAAAACGCGACATCGTAACCGATGTAGTTGATTTTATAAATAAATCTCAAGAAGGAGCTCGCGTAATGGTAGCTTGTCCACTTCAGGTAATGAAAGGAAGAAAGCTTGTAGATGAATTAAATCTTCTTCTGAGCAAGGGATTCACACGTGTTTTGGTGGATGGAGAAATGAAGTTCATTGAAGAGTTGATCAGTGAGCCGGTTGTAGAGAAAATCAAAGTTGCGAAAAAAGCGAAAGTGACTTCAAAGTTACCTCCAACAAAAGAGAAAGAATATGAGATTCTAATCGACCGGATGGCAGTTAAAGCCAATGATGAAGACCTCACGTTCAGACTTTCAGACTCCATCCAAACCGCTTTTTTTGAAGGCCATGGTGATAGTTTGATCTATGTAGAAGAAAAGAAAGTTCGATTTTCGGATCGCTTTGAACTCGATGGAATATTGTTCACAGAACCATCCATTAATCTATTTAGTTTTAACAATCCTTTTGGAGCATGCCAAACGTGTGAGGGATTCGGAAAAATACTGGGCATCGATGAAGATTTGGTAATCCCTGACAAAAGCCTCACTGTGTATGAAGGAGCCATCGCTCCCTGGCGTGGTGAAGTGATGAGCGAGTGGGCTAAACCTTTATTAAAGAATGGAATCAAGTTTGATTTCCCCGTTCACCGGTCGTATAGTGAACTCACGCAACAGCAACGCGACTTGGTATGGAAAGGCAATCAATATTTTGAGGGATTGCATGAATTTTTCAAATACATCGCAGCTAAAACGCACAAGATACAATACCGAGTCATGCTCTCCAGGTTCCGTGGAAGAACGACCTGCCCTGATTGTCGTGGCACGAAACTAAGGAAGGATGCCGCCTATGTGAAGATTGCCAACACCTCCATTACTGATTTAGTATTAATGCCGATTGAAGATGCGTTGGTCTTCTTCGAGCATTTAAAATTGCCGGCCTATGAGCAAAAAGTTTCTGACCGAATTCTAACCGAAATAAAATCCCGATTAGAATACATGCTAAAGGTTGGGTTAGGATACCTCACTCTTAATAGAGTTACCTCCACATTGTCAGGAGGAGAATTTCAACGAATCAAACTGGCCACTTCACTGGGTAGTGCTTTGGTGGGCTCCATGTATATTTTAGACGAGCCGAGCATCGGACTTCACCCTCGCGACACGGAAAGAATGGTGGAGGTGTTGAAATCACTTCGAGACATGGGGAATACTGTAATCGTGGTAGAGCACGAGGAAGAAATTATGCGTGCGGCAGATCAAATTATCGATATCGGTCCGGATGCAGGCACCCACGGTGGACAGTTAGTTTTTCAAGGCACGATCAATGATATAAATAACAAGACGAATTCACATACTACAGATTACCTGAGTGGGAAAGAAAAAATCGTTATCCCAACAATCCGAAGAAAGTGGAAAGATTCAATAACCATTGTAGGCGCGCGCGAGAACAATCTTAAAAACCTTAAAATCAAATTTCCCTTAGAGGTATTGACCTTGGTGACAGGTGTGAGTGGTTCCGGCAAATCAACGTTGATCAAGAAGATTTTGTATCCGGCTATCGGCCGCATGAATGGGACGGTAGGAGAAACACCCGGTAAGTATGATCAATTGACAGGTGACTTTTCCAAGATAAAGCAAATAGAATTTATCGATCAAAATCCCATTGGTAAATCCTCACGTTCTAATCCGATCAGCTATGTGAAAGCCTACGATGCCATTCGGAATCTATACGCTGATCAACCTCTCGCACAACAACGCGGTTACAAGCCCTCCCATTTTTCATTCAACGTAGAGGGTGGCCGTTGTGAAACGTGTGAAGGCGAAGGAGAGATAACCGTGGAGATGCAATTCATGGCGGATATCTTTTTAGAATGTGAGAGTTGTCATGGTAAACGATTTAAACAAGAAGTACTGGAGGTAGAGCACAAAGGCAAATCGATAGCCGATGTATTGGATATGACAGTAGAGGAAGGTCTTGAATTCTTTAAAGACAAAAAGCCTGTTTACGAAAAGATAAAACCACTTTTTGAAGTAGGATTAGGGTACGTAAAATTGGGACAGTCGTCCAATTCGTTGTCAGGTGGCGAAGCGCAGCGCGTGAAGTTAGCCTCATTTCTTGGCAAAAATTCTGCTGACTCCAGCGAACGTATACTTTTCATTTTCGATGAGCCAACCACCGGCTTGCACTTCCATGATATTTCAAAACTATTAAAGGCCATCAACGCACTCGTTGATGAAGGTCATACTGTTATTGTGATTGAACATAATTTAGAGGTCATAAAATCTGCCGATTGGATCATAGATTTAGGTCCGGAAGGAGGAGAAAAAAATGGTGGACATCTTTTATTTGAGGGTACTCCTGAAGAGATGGCAAAACAAGGGAAAGGCTATACCGCAGAATTTTTGAGAGGGAAACTCGCGATCAAGAAATAGGTTTATTTATTCAACTTCTGCAAATTGTACTACCCTAACAAATCGCACCATGCAGTTTACAAAAGTAACTTCCAAAGAAGCCATCAAATTAATTGAACAGGTAATTGTAGAAGCAGAGAAAATAAACAAGCACGTAGCTGTAGCCATTTGTGGTCCAGAGGGTGAATTGATTTCATTTCTGCGAATGGACGAAGCCTCACCGGCTGCTTCTAAGATTGCCCAAAATAAGGCCTATACTTCTGCATGCGATCGTAAGTCCACTAAAGAGATGGGAGAGTTTATGCTTACTAATAATAGGCCAGCAGCATTTTGGGGTGATGAAAAGATCACAGGTTTCGGTGGGGGATTGCCTATCATCAGCAATGGGAAAACAATTGGAGGGATAGGCATCAGTGGATTGTCGGAAGCTGAAGATGAAAGAATAGCTGAAGCGGCACTTAAAAAAGTGTTCCCTTAAACTATTCTTTATTTTGATTCTTCCTTAGATCACAACTTCTATATTCAATATTTGGCCGCTCCGGTTGGCGTGCTCTTCTTAATAAAATCGCGAATGTGTTCATTGGATGAAGCCAAGTCCTCAGCGCGCAAATACATCATGTGCCCACTTCGGTAGCCTTCAAAGCGTAAGCGGTCTTTCATTTTGCCGCTCGGGTCAAGTTGCCACATAGAGTATTTCGCATCGAAGTAAGTGGTAGCTCCATCATAATAGCCTGATTGAATCATCACATGCATGTAAGGGTTCTCAGCCATTGCTTGACGAAGGTTTTCGCCTGTCTTATCATTCGAGTTATCCCACGGACGTACAGGGCCGAACATATTGTATTGTAAATCGGTTTTGTACTTAAGAACATCGCGCAAATAATAGTTAATGGCGGGTGTGAAAGAATGCAGCCATGAAGTAAGTTCAGAATTGTAATCCGGTTCATCTCCTGCTTGTTGCCGATCAATTCCTAAATAGCGGGAATCGAGCCGACCAACCGTAAGTCCTTTTTCTCTTAACAAATCCTTCCAAAAATATTGTGTAGGCACAGCCAGGTTGTGGTGCAACACGGTGCGTTCCGAAAGCCCGGAGTAGCGGGCAACTTTAGCCGCTATTTGTTTTTTCTTTTGCTCCTCTAAAAATCCACCCTTTGCTAAAGCGGGAATAAACTCATCGATTGTAAAAGCTTCTGACTCTGCCAGCGCGTCATTCAAATCTTTTTGTTGCAGATCAGCCGGCAATGCTTTTTGAAACCATGCAGCTGCAGTGTAATAAGGTAATGATAAAGCATCATTCACCGCGCCATCTCTCTTAATTCCTAAATCAGTTGGTGAGACTAAGATCACTCCATTCAAATACATCCAATGAGAGTTTTGTAATTCGAGTGCAAGACCGGACACACGCGTAGTTCCATAACTCTCACCAATTAAATATTTTGGAGATGTCCATCTTCCTTGGCGGGAAACAAAATTGTCTACCCAATCGCCCAAGTATTTGATGTCGGCATTCACACCAAAGAAAGTTGTCTTTTCAGCCTTTGGATCAAGAATGCGTGAGAAACCTGTATTCACAGGATCAACATAAACTATATCGGCTACATCTAAAATCGAATGTGGATTGTCATGAATTCCGTAGGGCTGAACAGGAAATCCTTCAGAGTCAATATTTAGTACTTTGGGGCCGGTGTAGGCTACGTGCATCCACACAGAAGCGGAACCTGGGCCGCCATTAAACGAGATGATGAGTGGACGTCTGCTTTTATCTGTTACATCAGAGCGCTCATAATAGGTGTAAAATAACGAAGCGCTGGGCTTGCCTTCAGCATTCCACACAGGCTGTGTACCAGCTGTTACTTTGTAGGGTACTGCTTTCCCTTTTATAGTGACTTGGCCCGTAGAGTTGACCGCTGATTCTGCAGGTAATACCCTTTCCTGAGCTAAACTTAGGCGTGATGTAAATGCTACAATTGATACGATGCAATACTTCATTATTATCTTGGCCATGGGATTTATTAGTAAACGTACAATACAAAGCAATCATCTTTGTCTTAGATTATGCTCGATAAGTTGTTAAGCTTAATTTATTGAGTACAGACGGTTTGTAAACTGGATAGGAATGGTCAATTTCTTTCTTTTTGACAAAAGCCTTACATGCATACTACGCCAGCAATAATTGAGAAGTTATGGGTTTTTCAGGAAGTTACCTTTGCAACCTATTAAAAGTAACACTATGAAATCTGTACAATTGGCACGTGGAATGAAAGTTAAGAAGAGAATTAACCTTACTGCTGCGCTTAGTATTTTTACCGCTATACTGTTTATTATATTCCTCTACTCACTCAAGCAGTAATTCTGAAAATCGCGTTTATTGTAAACGTGGGCTAAGTCGATCATTTAAAAAGTGGCAATGTTTACCTTGTTACTTTTTAAATGTGTTTAGAATTTCATTCAGCTTCAACAAAGCCTCAACAGGGCTAATCGTGTTGATATCGATTTGTGAAAGCATTTCGTGAATGGCTTTTGACTTGGGATCGATTTCAAATAAACTCATTTGTTGAGTGGCCTTGGGCAATTCATCAAATTTATTTGTTGGTTCGTTTTTGTGTTTGTCTTTTTCTAAGAAATGCAGAATCTCATTGGCGCGCAGCACCACTTTGTTCGGCATGCCGGCAATCTGAGCTACATGAATACCAAAGCTGTGTTCGCTACCACCTTCTTTCAATTTGCGCATGAAAATGATTTTGTCACCAATTTCTTTTACGCTCACATTGAAGTTTTTCACTCGCACAAAATCTTCCGCCAATTGATTAAGCTCATGATAGTGCGTTGCAAAAAGTGTCTTGGGTTTGTAATCCTTGTGCTGATGGAGGTATTCCACAATCGCCCAGGCAATCGAAACGCCATCATAAGTAGAAGTGCCGCGGCCGATTTCATCCATTAAAATCAAACTGCGGTCGCTTAGGTTGTTGAGGATGCTGGCGGTCTCAATCATCTCCACCATAAAGGTTGACTCGCCCCGAGAAAGATTGTCACTCGCGCCTACACGTGTAAAAATTTTATCTACAATGCCAATGGTGGCAGCTTCGGCAGGAACAAAACTTCCCATCTGCGCCATCAAGACGATCAAGGCAACTTGCCGTAACAAAGCTGACTTACCTGCCATGTTCGGCCCGGTGATAATCAGGATTTGTTGGGTTTCGGTATCGAGGTAAATATCATTCGGCACGTAGCTTTCTCCAATGGGCAATTGTTTTTCAATAACGGGATGGCGCCCCGCTTTGATGGCAAGACGTGTGGAGTTACTGATTTCGGGCTTGCTGTATTTATTGGCTTTGGCAGTTATGGCAAATGATAGCAAGCAATCCAACACGGCAATCACCTTTGCGTTTTGCTGTATTTGAGAAATGTAATCGGCTGTGTGTTGTACTAACTCTAGAAACAATCGCTGCTCGATTACCGATAATTTTTCTTCGGCTGTTAGAATTTTTTCCTCGTAGACTTTTAGTTCTTCGGTAATGTAACGTTCGGCATTGACCAAAGTTTGCTTGCGAATCCAATCGGCTGGTACTTTGTCTTTGTTGGCGTTGCTTACTTCTAAATAGTATCCAAAAACTTTGTTGTAGGAAACTTTCAGCGAATTGATACCCGTACGCTCTACTTCTCTCTTTTGGACTTGTAACAAATAATCTTTTCCTGCGAAAGCGATCGTACGCAATTCATCTAACTCCAAATTGACGCCAGTTTTAATGATTCCACCCAGGTGCATGAGCATGGGCGCATCGTCTTTCAATTCCTTTTCAATTTTTTCTAGCAAGAATTCGCAGCGATGCAATTGATCAGCCAGTTTTACTAATTCTGATTTAGTGGATTTCGAAAGTGACTCTTTGATAGGGAGAATAGCCTGAAGAGATCGCTTCAATTGGAGAAGCTCACGTGGATTAATGCGCCCCACGGCTACTTTTGAAATGAGGCGTTCTAAGTCTGCAATTTGATGAAGATACTCGGCCAGTTTTTCGGTAATCTCAGTTTCTGTATAGAAATGTTCAACTACTTTTAATCGTTCTTCGATAGCTGCCTTTTCTTTTAAGGGCAAGATCATCCACTGACGCAGTTGGCGCGAGCCCATAGGCGTGATGGTTTGATCTAGTATGTGTAAGAGAGGTACCCCTCCTTCGTTGGGTGAATGGATCAGTTCCAGATTTCGAATAGTGAATCGATCAAGCCATACATATTTCTCTTCATCGATGCGTGAGATGCTGGCTATGTGATTCGTCTCTTTGTGTTCGGTGGCTTCTAAGTAATGCAGGATGGCTCCCGCTGCAACGATAGCCTCGTTCATTCCATCCACACCGAAGCCCTTCAACGTGTTTGTCTTAAATTGTTGAATCAGTTTTTCGTTTGCAAAATCATAGGCAAAGACCCACTCATCCAACGCAAACGTGGCATACCCTTCGGCAAATTGTGACTCGAACTTTTCTCGGTGTGTTTTTGAAAAAATAATCTCCGCAGGCCCAAAACTTTGGATGAGTTTGTTGATGTAGATTTCTGTTCCTTGAGCGGCATAAAACTCACCCGTGCTGATATCCAGAAAGGAGATTCCGAGAATGTTTTTGCCGACCTGTACGGAGGCGAGAAAGTTATTTCTTCTTTTCTCCAACACATTGTCATTAAAGGAAACACCGGGAGTAACCAACTCGGTCACGCCACGCTTGACTATCCCTTTTACAAAACGCGGATCTTCCAATTGATCGCAGATCGCTACCCGATGACCCGCTCTGACTAGTTTGGGTAAGTAGTTATCAAGGGCGTGATGCGGAAAACCTGCTAGCTCAATTTCAGAGGCAGACCCATTGCCGCGTTTGGTCAGGGTGATGTCCAGCACTTTGCTGGCTTTGATGGCATCTTCGCCAAACGTTTCATAAAAATCACCCACTCTAAAAAGCAACAGCGCACCAGGGTACTTCACCTTGATGGCGTTGTATTGTTTCATTAAAGGGGTGTCCATTGCGCCTGGGCCTGCCATACTACTTCGCGTATTAATTTGAGTCTACTTGTTTCGTGGGGGTCGCACGTTTCGTACCACTTAGTAAGAGGCAAAGATAGAAGGAGGAAGTTATAAGTAAGAGCCTAGTATTAAATTATGCTGACACCGCAAGGTCATTTTTTTGCCGCAACAATCACCCACATTTTATCTCCTTTTATTTTTTCACGGTCAATAAAATTTTCCCTTTTGATAAGGACTTTAAAACCAGCCTTATCCAGATCTTGTAGGACATATTCAATAGCAATTTCATGCTTTTTTGCTTGCTCGGCCCGATTCAACCTCTTCCGCTCATCAGCAATCGGTTCGCAAATGAGCAGAAGTCCATCGTCTACCAACGCATTCTTAACGTTTTTTAATAACACATCATAGTTAATTACTTCATGATAAGTATCCAGGATCATAACCGCATCTAATGAGTCAGATGGCAACCCCATATCATCCTTTGGAGCGAATACCGGCTGTATATTGGTGATCCCTTTTTCTTTTGTTTTTAGTTGCATTAGCCCTACCATGTTAATGCGATTTTCCACTGCGTACACTCTTCCGGAATCCCCTACAATTTTGGATAATTTGTAGGTCATATATCCTTCATGAGCACCAATGTCCGCGACTATACTATTCTTTTTTATTTTCAACAACTCGATTAACTCAATGGGTTTTTGCCATTTGTCTCTATCATTCCAGGTACTTTCTGAATAGATATTTTTCCAGGGATCAATGGTCTGGCTAATTGCGTCTGGCCGATTCACCATAGAAATAAGAATTAAATAAAAATAGACTCTCGCCATTGATATCTTTTTTTCAAAGATAACCTTTGACTAGTATGAATTTTGAAACTTGCCTTCAGATTATTCTCAATAGCTTTTTAACAATTGATTAAGAGATCATTGGGATTTCGTTAACAGAAGCTCAATTCTCTTCCTACTACTTTTAGAAAACAATTAAAACTACCTATGAATAAATTATCTCTCTTAATCCTTTGTTTATTTTTCTATGCGGCAGCTATCGCGCAGAAACGAGAAACCAAACTGTTGAATGAAGTATCACTCTCACAACTCAAGCAAGAACCGTATGCAACCTGGTATACCAAGAATCATGAAGACTACCAGCCTAATGTACAGATAGTAGAAGCTCTTAAAAAAACTAATCACACCAAATACACAATGAAAATATTTTTCGGTTCGTGGTGTGGCGATAGCAAACGCGAGTTGCCGAAGATTACAAAGGTTTTGGAAAAACTATCATTCCCTCAAAGGAATCTTACCTTGATTGGCGTTGACGATTCTACGGAGGTGTACAAGCAATCGCCCCAGCGACAAGAAGCTGGGTTGAGTATTTTTCGCGTGCCTACTTTTATTGTTTATGAAAGTGGCAAGGAGGTAGGTCGTATCGTAGAATACCCCACAGAAACAATGGAGCGTGACTTACTAAAGATTTTTGCTAAGAAGGAATATACCGCCAATTATTTCGGATATCCGCAGATCATTCAATGGATGAAAGATGGATTACTTACGGATGAAAACATCAGTGCACGCGGTCTTGCTATGCAATTGAAAAATCGAATCGTCAACGAATCTGAATTAAATGCCTGTGGTTATGTGTTGATGGCTCAGGGAAATCTAAAGGAAGCAATGGCAGTTCTTAAAATTAACGCCAATCTTTTTCCACAATCGGCCAATTGTTGGGATAGCTTAGCGGAAGCGTATGCAAAATCAGGATTGAAGGAAAAGGCTATTCAAGCATACGAGTTTGTATTGGAGTTAGACCCTAAAAATGAAAACGCAAAAGCCCAACTTGTGAAACTAAAAGGGTAGCTTATTATAATTTGAAAGTTCATGGTATATCCTCAGTATATTCGCATCTATGAACTTTCACTATTTTAAAAGGCTTCTTCTAGTTAGCAGTGTTGTTGGAATACTCTTTCTCTTTTCTTGCTCACCGCAAAAGGAAAATCAGGCAAAAGAAGTCAGCGACTCCACCTGGGCCATTCTGCCATTTGTAAAAGTTGATAGCGTGAATCCTATCCTCGCTGCTGGAAACGGAAAGTTTTTTTGCCCTATTTTAAAGAAGGAAGTAAACTGGGAAGAAAAAGATGTTTTTAATCCGGCCGCAGTAGTTCGCAACGATTCTGTTTTTCTGATTTATAGGGCGGAGGATACCATTGGAAAATACGCGGGCACTTCGAGACTAGGATTAGCCGTTAGTACGGATGGGTTGCATTTCAGTCGTAAGAAGGAACCGATTTTGTTTCCCGCAGAGGATGAAATGAAAATATACGAATGGGAGGGTGGAATTGAAGACCCACGCATTGTGGAAAGACAAGACGGAGCCTATATCATGACCTATACCGCTTATGATGGAAAAGTAGCGCGGTTATGTATTGCCTCTTCTACCAATTTGGTAAAGTGGATAAAACATGGCTTGGTACTGCAAGGAAAATATATTGACTCGTGGAGCAAGTCAGGAGCGATTGTTGCCAAGCAAGAGGGAGAGAAAATAGTGGCGCAGAAAATCAACGGAAAGTACTGGATGTATTTTGGAGACACCGATTTATTTCTGGCGACTTCGGAGGATTTAATTCATTGGCAACCTATTGAAGAGAACAACATAATCAAATCGGTTCTTCAACCACGCAAAGGTTATTTTGACAGCCGCTTGGTGGAGAGCGGTCCCTATGCGTTGCTTACAGAAAAAGGAATAGTGTTGATTTATAATGGCATGAACCTCGATGACGGTGGAGATAGTACCATTGCCAAAGGTGCTTACTGTGCAGGTCAGGCTTTGTTTGATGCGAGCGATCCGTCTAAATTAATTGATCGATTAGAGAGAAATTTTCTGCGTCCTGATAAGCCCTACGAAATTTCCGGGCAGATCAATCAGGTTTGTTTTGTAGAGGGGCTAGTTCCTTTTCACGGAAAATGGTTTTTGTATTTTGGCACGGCTGATTCGAAGATTGCGGTGGCCATTACCTCTATTTTGACAGCCAATTAAAAAGCATAATCCCCAATAATCCAAGTACACTACTTAGGTGAACGATTAACCAAACCTGTTGGTAAGCAGGTCTGTTTTTCCAAGTTACTTTTTGATCGAATGGATCGAAGATGAGCGCAATGCCCAGGTTGCTCATGGCGCTATCGATTTGCTTGGTTGCTAAGAAGTAAAACGAAAGCAAAACAAATGCGCCATACAAAAAGCGGCTGTATTGAAAAGTAGTACCTTTTGGTTTTGAATTCTCTTTTGTGAACGTCATATTTTGGGAGTTGATGTTTTACATGATTTTTTCTTTTGCTCTTCCATCGACTGAAGGAAAATAACCATGGAAGACGCCACGATGCCTACAGTAAAGAAAATTTCTGTCGCATCTGAGGTTCCTTCCCAAAGAGAGAATAGCATACCGAGCGCTACAAACCCAGCCGCAATCCCAATGACAAGCGAATACTTGCCAAGGCTAAATCGTTTTCTTGTTTCCATAATTCATTTTTCCAGTTAGTAGGCTTTCTTGCAAAAGAATTACAAAACTGCCAAACTTTTTCTAGCACAAGCACCAGGAAGTGCTTTTGAGACAATAGCTAGCTGAAATATTTTCTATTTCACCTTCGCCATACACAAGGAACTCGCGAGGTAAATCACCTCATTGGGAGAATTCTCATCAATTTTCAATGCCAAATTTTTTCTTTTGCTTTCATCTATGCGCGAGTATTTCAAATCTGAGTCAGCATATTTCCAAGCTACGTCCAATTGCTTTTTCACTTCGTCCGCTTCTTTTAATTTGTTTTGTGCCTTGAGGCTCTCATAAAGCCCCGTCAGCGCAAAACCATTTTTCGGCCAGGTAGCCAGATCCTCGCGATAAATTTTTTCAGCTTGGTCATAGTCACCGGCATTCATCAACACGTTACCCAACAGATGTCGCACAGAGAAAAACCAATCGGGAGGTTCATTGTAATTCAAGTTGTCCTCCAGTACAATGGCTTGCTGGAGAAGTTTCGTTGCCATTTTGAAGTCGCCTTTTTTAGTCATCAACTCAGCGTTCAACACCATCGATGCAATTTTGCCAACCTGGGTGGCCTGATTGATGGACCAAATAATGATTTTCTTAACGCCCTCTGAGTCGCTTAATTTATTCACCGAGTCCAATTCATTCTGCGCTTCCTTCAACTTATTCAAATTCGCAAACGCCATTCCCCTGGCATAGTGCCAAATGGCCTTTGGGTATTCCAAATCTTCATCCGGTTTAGGAGCCGCCAATATCTTTTCCCATTGTTCGAATTTCACCAGTACGTGCAGCGGAATGGTGATGTAATGCAAAATGGTTTCGTATCCGGGCTCACGGAAATACTTTTTATCTAAAATACTCACCGTCTTGTAGGCGGCTTCAATTGCTTTGGCGCCTCGTCCTTCAAACGTAGCAGTCGCGGCCAGAAAATGATAGTTGTGCGTGTAATAAAGTTGTGGGTATACACCCTGCGATTTGCATTCAGCAATATAGATGCTGTCAGCCACCACTGCTCTTTCATTGGCGATCGTGCCTTCGTGATAGTCTCCGGTATTGATATAAATATGCGAGGGCATGTGCACCAAATGCCCTGCCGATGGTACCAACGTTTTTAGCCGTTCTGCGCTGATCAGTGCTTTTTCAAGATCGGGCCCAGCTTCGGTAGCATGGAGAAAAAGATGGTTAGACAGCGGATTGAGTGGATTGATGACCATCGCCCGTTCAAGCACTTGTAGTAGCTCGGGTGTCCATGGTTGAGGTGCGCCTCCTTTACGCACGAAAAAATTCCAGGCATGTAAATTCATAATCGACTCCGCATACAGTGTGGCCACAAAATCATTTTCCGGAAATTGAGCATAGGCTGCTTTCATGGAAGCCGAGTATCCTTCGCTGTCTGTGGTGACGGAATCCGCAGGATACTTAACTTCAATTGCTTTGATAACGGCTTGTTCCCAAGCGGAAGCATTTTGACTGAACCTCACCGCTTTCTGCACCGCCTGCTTGATGTCATTAACGGCTCCCATATTTTGGCCACCCGAATTGTAGTTGGGGCCCAGCACATAGGCAATTCCCCAATAGCCCATCGCAAAGGTAGAATCTTGACGGATAGATTCACGAAACGATCGCTCCGCTTCCGCATGGTTAAATCCATTGGCCATGATGACACCCTGATTAAAAAAAAGTTGGGCGTACTCAGATGGCGTGGTGACCTTCACTTGATAGTCGCCAATGTTCTTGAGAATGGGAGCTTCAAAAATTGGTTTCTTATCGGCACAGGTTGTTAACACTAGAAGTAATGAAATGAAAATCAATGCACTTTTCATAGCAATCGGGGTTTGGCGGGAGTTTTTCTGCAACTCTAAGGTACTAAATAAGGACGCACACTATGGCTGACAAATTTTTGATTTTTTTCAGTTATGTACCAATCCGCCTCTGCCGATGAACTATATGTTCTCTTCCCGTAAAGGCTTCAGAACCTCAGCGACTTGCTATGAAAAATCGGGTCAAGTCGAACGATTAGGCCGCACTTCACCCCAGAAAGCTACTCTTCACCACTCAATTGGCTAATTTTTTGCAACCCAAACGCTAGTATTTAAGTTTGTGGTGTATGGAGCAAACCCAGACAATTAAATCTTCAGAAAATAACCTGGTCGAAGGCTCTTGGATGCAGAGGCTTTCGGATTGGCTCCATGCCCCATTTCCATTTTATCTGAATGATGACCGAAAGAATTTTCTCTTAGTCTCAGTTATTAGCGTTTTTGTTACCCTGTTTCTTTATTTATTCAAGACAGAATCTGATTTTCCATTTGCTAATGAACTTGGATGGCTGCATGGATTGATCACTTTTGGGGTGCTCCTGTTTAATGTATTGATTCTTCCTCGAATATTCCCTGCGTGGATGGATCCTACTATTTGGTCCATAAAAAAATACGTTCTGCTTAATGTTTTACATCTTCTCTTAATTTGGCTGGTAGCCACCTTTTTAGAGAAGACTTTTTTCTGTCCATATGATATGTCATGGATCGTTGTGGCCAACCATACAATGGTGCAAGTAGCTATTAAAGGCGTGATTCCTATTACGCTTACAACTTTATTTTTAAAGGCACAGATGCTTCAGCAGAATTTACGTCAAGCGATTAAAACAAATCAAGAACTCCAAAAAATTCAACTCCTAAAAAGGGAATCGAAAGAATCTAGTAAATCAATAAATCAGATTACTCTCTATTCTGATACCAGTGAAAGCCTCACTTTTAATCTGCCGGATCTATTATTTATTGAAGCAGATGATAATTACTCTACTGTGATGTGGAAAGAGGCGGGAGTAATTCAAAAGAAATTACTTCGCGTAAACCTTAAAAATCTGGAATCACAACTGGATAACTCTTTCACCCTTCGTTGTCACCGATCGTATATCGTAAACGTCAATGCCATCAGCGCTATCAGCGGAAACACCAATGGCTACAAATTGAAAATCAACAATTCGGATTTTTCCATCCCCGTATCTCGCCCGAAGGGTAAAGAGATAATGGAAAAGATCAGTCAGTTGCGAAACATGATGGAGTTAAGTTAGAATAATTATTTCGTTCCATTTTTAAAGCGCCTCTAATATTAATTAGCTTTAGAGATAACGATGATCTTATAATCAGGTGTTTACGGATAGTTGAATTAATAGGGAAAAGAGAAAATTTCTTATAGGACCAGCTATAAATTGCAAGAAGATAAAGGACATTTAAATATAGGTATGGTAGAAACATTCAATTCAAAACAAAAAATTGCAAGAACAGCGGGCTTACTCTATTTGATGTTAGCGATTACTTCCGCATACGGCCTGATGTATGTCTCCTCACAAATTTATATTTCCGGTGATGCCATAGCTACAGCTGATAATATATTGGCGAACGAATTTCTGTATAGATCCGGAATATTCAGTAACCTGATCAGTCAAGCGATCTTTATTTTTCTAGTATTTACTCTATATCGATTATTCAAAGAGGTGAATATACAGCAAGCAAGAATTATGGTTACGTTAGTGATTGTTTCGATTCCCATTGTTTTTGTAAGCGAAGTATTTGAAATTATTGCTCTGTTGATTTTGAAAGGAGAAGCACTCAAAGCACTTGACCCCCAGCTTCGACCAGAATGGGCGATGTTATTTCAAAAAATGAATAGCACGACAACCTTAGTAGCTGTTCTGTTTTGGGGACTTTGGTTGATCCCCTTTGGGCAATTGGCCTATAAATCGGGCTTTATTCCAAAAGTCATTGGAATATTATTGATAGTAGGAGGAGTAGCCTACGTTATTCAGGTTGCCACTGCTTTACTTTTTCCGGAATTCAAATCCATCGTTTCAAAATGGACGAGTATATTTCCCACGGTAGCAGAGCTCTCTACTATTCTTTGGCTCTTGATTAAGGGAGTGAGTCAGAAGACGGGTACGTCTAGCGTTTTATAACGACCTATGACAAAAGATTGATAGCTTAACAAACAAAAATAGTAGTCATGAAAACAACCACCGGTGTTTTAGAAGATTTTAAAATTAACGTTAAGATTAAACTCTCTGCTCTGTGGGCAGCCGTAACGCTTTGTTATTTGTATGGAGACTATTTTGAGTTGTATGCTCCACAGAAAGTTGTAGGACTTGTGAACGGACATAATTTACTTGATAGCCCTTTAAAATTATTTGGAGCTTCGGTATTGTTAGCCATTCCAGCTTGTATGGTTTTTTTATCGATCCTTTTAAAGCCCACTTTCAATAGGGCATTGAATGTTATTTTTGGTTTATTTTTCACAGCCATCATGGTATTAATAGCGATTACTTCAATTACTCCTTGGTATACTTTTTATGTTTTTTTAGCAATCGTTGAAAGTATCATTACATCGATGATTGTTTGGAATGCATTGAAGTGGCCCAAAGCATCTTAGAAAAGATAGTTTAGGTATACGCTGTTCCTTTCCATCCACCACAGCCGTACTCCACTCGCCCCACCATTCGTTCGTTGACTTCAAATTCTTCGCCTTTTGCCCCAAATGGCAATAATGAGTGGCTGAAGCAAAGCCGATCTGCGTCTTTTATAAAAAAAACTAAACAACTATTTTATGAAAACAGCATTAACGATCGCCCTCCTTTTTGTTTTCGGGCTAGTTTCGGCTCAAACCAAAACCGAATTACCTCGCACGGAGTTTACCATTGATCTTTCTGAATCCAGTCTGATGATTAAGCCAGGCGAATCTAAGCAAGTAACGGTTTCCATTGCACGGTCAAAATATTATGCAAAAGAAAAGGCAATACTTGGCTTACAGAGTTCTCTGCCCCAAGGCGTAACAGTTTCCTATGAGCCGAAAGAAGGAAACTTTGAGTCAAGTATTGCTACGATATCAGTAGCCACTGATGCTGTTAATGGTGTACATCAATTGGTATTAAGTGCCATGCTCAGCACAAAGAAGAAAGGAAGCATTTTAAAGGTTACAATAGGCACCGACCAGATCGCTGCTAAATAGAAAAACGTAAGGAGAAGAGGCCTTTCCATCTAGATGGAAAGGCCTCTTTTTTTTAGAATAGTTTGATTGATCTGTAATTTCGAGACATTCTAACCTACTAATGGCCGTACGTAAACATTTAGTAACGGGAAGATGTTAGCTATAGCGCGAAAAAGGAAGTATGACATCTGAACGAGAATTTACTAACCTCATTGAAGAAAACAGAGGGATCATCTTTAAGGTGATTCGTCTATATGTAAACCATGAGGAAGATGAGCGCGACTTGTTTCAGGAAATCCTTTTTCAGGCGTGGCGATCGTACCCCAACTTTAAAGGACAGTCAAAGTTTTCTACGTGGCTATATCGGGTGGGGTTGAATACAGTATTGACATTCAAACGCAGGCCACAGTTGGTCATACCCCATGAAGATTTGTCGTTGCTGAAGACGAGTTCGGGTGATAAGATTCCAGGCGAAGAAACCGAGGCTTTGTATATCGCCATCAGAGAACTTAATGAAATTGACCGAATGATTGTAACGCTGCATTTGGATGGTTATGAAAATGAAGAGATCGCAGATATATCTGGACTTACCAAAAACAACACAGCTGTAAAGTTGCATCGCATAAAAGAAACCTTAACTAAAAAATTGAAAGCCTTATAGTATGGAATTAGGGGAGCTTTGGAAAAAATTAGATTCAGATAAACTCAGCAAACCTGTGTTAGGATCCGTGCATATTCAAAAAAAATCTAAACATCCGGTACAGAAGTTGAAGAATGCCTACCTAATTACCACTGGTTTTTCAGTAGTGTCTTTAATTGTATTTATTGTTCTATTCTTTTTGTTTGATGAATGGATTGTTAAGGTTGGGTTAGTCTTCATGATCTTTAGTTACATTTTCTTTTTTGCGACCAATTTTTCGATGTACCGAAAAGTAAACATAGCACTGCCCATTGATCAAAGCCTTAAGACTGCGCTTTTGCATACGTATAATTTTATAACAGAGAACATTCGTTTTCAGGAACGAGTGGCACTCTTCATTTATCCTTTTGCAACAGCCTCAGGATTTTTGATGGGTGGTTCTGAAGGAAGCGGCAACGTAATGAAGATGTTGGAAAAGAAGGAAGTCTTGATAGCATTAGTTGTTTCCTGCGTTGTTTTAACCCCTCTTGCCTTTTACTTAACCCGGTGGATGTATAAAGTTTCTTATGGCAAGTGTTTAACGGAGTTAAAGGCCCGAATAGAAGAGTTAGAGAATCCAGAATAAGTTTCTTTGGCGCCTTACAGACAACGGTTTGCATTTCTCGTCCTGGAAGCGTTGTTTTCGAGCAGAAATTAAAACAACTTTAGCGCAAACATTATCCTTATGCGCTATTACTTTGTTGTCTTTTGCCTGATTTCAATCTCTACCTATTCCCAGAAAAAAAATGCAGGCTTGCCTGCTGCTAAAAAACCACTTAGCCACTCGGTGTATGATAGTTGGAAAGAGATTCCATTTAAAGCATTAACTCCAGATGGGACAGTGGCCGTTATGACGGTCAACCCACAAGATGGAGATGGCAAAGCGGTATTCTATCATCTCAAAACAAATTCACAAGATTCGGTTAAGCGGGCAGCTGAAATAGGAATCACCTTCGATAGCAAGCAGGTTGTTTTTAAAATCAAGCCACAACAAAAGGGGGTGAAAGAGCTACGCAGACAGAAAAAGAAAAAAGAAGATTTACCGAAAGACTCATTAGGGATTTATTCCATTGCAGCACGCAAGACTGAAAAAGTAGCGGAGGTAAAATCGTTTAAAATTCCTGAGAAAGCAGGAGGATGGGTGGCATATCAGTTAGAAGCCAAAAAAGAAATCAAGCCAAAGGCAGGAGAGAAATCAAAACCTGAAACAAAACCCGAAGAGAAAAAAGAAGAGAAAAAGCCTGAACAAAAAGTCAAGAAGAAAAAGGCCAATAGCGATGACAATGGCTATACGCTCATGCTGCGCTCGTTGATCGATGGAAAGGAAAAATCGTTTGGTTATGTAAAGGATTATGCCTTAGCCAAATTTGGCCAGGGCTTATTATTTTCTTCAACTGGAAATGATTCCACCATGAAGGCAGGTGTTTATTGGTATGATTTAACAACTGCCAATCTTGCTGCCTTGCACGAAGGCAAATCGAAATTCAAGTACAAAGGACTTTCTATTAGTGAAGATGGAAAGCAAGCCGCTTTTTTGCTTGATACCGATACTACTAAAGCGCTCGTGCGTCACTTTCAATTACATGTTTGGAAGCAAGGCGAACCATCAGCCAAATTAATCGATGCTGAAAACTCGTTGGCGTTGCCTACGAATTGGTTAGTGAGTGAGCACTACACGCCTCTATTTAGTAAAGATGGAGGTAAGTTGTTTTTCGGGTCTTCGCCTACACCGATGATAGCTGATACTACGTTGCTACCAGAGGAAATGGCCGTGGTGGAAGTATGGAGTGGGAACGATGATTACATCTATCCGCAGCAAAACAAACAACTGGAAAATGAAAAGAAGAGAAGTTATTTGGCCGTACTTGATTTTGCATCTAGCGCAATTCGACAGATTGGAGATAAAGAAGTTCCATCCATCACGCCAGGCAATGAAGGCAATTCATCGATTTTGTTAGGCGAAAGCGATGTGAAACACAGAAAGATGATTACATGGGATACCCAAAATTATTCAGAAGTATTCGTCTATAATTTGGCTAATAACATCCGCAAGCCAGTCGTTGCTAAATTGAAGGGCAATGCAGATCTCTCACCCAAAGCTGATTTTGTTTATTGGTATAGCGCACCAGATACGGCCTGGTTTACTTATCAGATTGCTTCTGAAAAAATAAGTATGCTGACAAAGGGCTTGCGCATAGCCGATGAAGAAGATGATCATCCGGATTATCCAAACGCTTATGGAATGGCAGGTTGGATAAAAGACGATGCGCGCCTATTGATTTACGATCGCTATGATATTTGGTCACTCGATCCAAAAGGCGATGAAGCGCCCATGAATGTTACAAAAATTGGCCGCACAGAAAAGATTCGTTTCCGTTACCTCCGACTAGATAATGAAGAGCGATTCATCGACCCCGACAAAGAACTTTTATTAAGTGCATTTAATGAAATTACCAAGTCTGCGGGCTACTACAAACTCAATCTAAAAACCAATCAACTGACCAAGTTAATGATGAGCGATCATCGCTATTCATTTACCACCAAAGCGAAAAGCACAAACCAATTACTTTTTTCCAGAGAGAGTTTCCGCGAATATCCCGATGTTTGGACTACCGATTTTTCTTTTGCAGTTCCAAAGAAAATCAGTGACGCCAACTGGCAAATGAAAAATTATTTCTGGGGCTCGGTAGAAAGAGTTTCATGGACTTCACTGGATAATATTCCGCTTGAAGGCTTGCTATACAAACCCGAGGGCTTCGATCCGAAAAAGAAGTACCCGATGATGGTATACTTCTACGAAAAGTATGCCGAGGATATTCATCAACATTATGCTCCTGCGCCTATTCGGTCGTTCATTAACTTCTCTTTGTACGCCAGCAACGGTTATTTGGTTTTTGTACCTGACATCGTATACAAGATTGGTTATCCGGGCGAGAGTGCACACAACTGCGTATTGCCAGGCGTTACTTCACTTATCAGCAAAGGCTTTGTAGATGAAAAGCATATTGGAGTACAAGGGCACAGCTGGGGAGGCTATCAGGCAGCCTATCTAATAACGCGTACTAATCTCTTTGCCGCTGCTGAAGCGGGTGCGCCCGTAGTGAACATGATCAGTGCATACGGTGGTGTGCGTTGGGAGACTGGTTTGAGTCGGATGTTTCAGTATGAAAAGAGTCAAACGCGTTTGGGCGCTTCGCTTTGGGAAAAGCCGCTACTGTATTTAGAGAACTCGCCAATTTTATTTGCAGATAAAATTCAAACTCCATTGATGATGATGCACAATGATGCCGATGGCGCAGTGCCTTGGTATCAGGGCATTGAGTATTACATGGCGTTACGCAGAATGAACAAACCAGTGTGGATGCTGAATTACAATGGGCAAGGCCACGGACTCACGCAGCGACAGGACCGCACTGACTTCGCCATTCGTATGATGCAATTCTTTGATCACTATCTAAAAAATTCACCTATGCCTGTTTGGATGAAGGAAGGGATTCCGGCTGTTAATAAAAATTCAATGAAGGGGTACTGAAATTTTTTATCCGTCTATGTATATAATCTATATGAAATTAATTCACCATCAACAAGCTTCGATATCACAAAGGAAGGCTACCAAATATCGGAGGCGATGTCCAAAAATACTTTATCTTGCATTCATCTAAGCCAAATAAAATTGAGATATGAATAAGTTTTATTTAACCCCATGCCGTCTTATGATGGCTATCATTTTATTGATCACACCCATTTCTGCCCTCTTCGCACAATGGGACCCCACAGGCAAACTAGAAAGAAAGGAAAAAGCAATAGACCCCCACGCAGATCCGGACATCATTATTGCAAAACCAACACGTATTGCAGCGGACAACTCTGGAACGGTAGCAATCACCGTGCAAAAGGAAATATGGAAGAATGCAGGTACTGTTTGGACACGACTGGAAATACCTCAGTTCCCTTTCGGTATGTATGATCAGTTTGCATTTGAAGATGTTGCAGCGTACAATGGAATTACCTATGTAGTATCCGGCAACGGTAAAATATATAAGGTTGAAGACAAGAAAGATTGGGTTGAAATTGCCGGAGATGAGCGCGCCAAGCGGATTGCGGCAGATAACAACGGACAACTTTGGATCATAGATAAGAATAATGCCGTTAAATATTTTGATAGCAACAACAGTGTATGGACGGTTTATCCGGGCAACGCGAAAGCAAATGACATTGCGGCCTACAATGGCACGCCTGTAATTGTTGCTCAGCCGAGCGGCAATATTATGTATGGTACAGGTGCACGTTGGGAGCGGCTTGGACCCCTTGAATGGAGTTGTAGCGATGTTAGCATAGACCCGACAAACGGAATGGTTTGGATGACTACAGGAACGAAGTATACCATCTGGGCTTACACGTCAAGCGGATGGCGCGAGTATCCGGGTGGTGGAACCGCATTTGATATTTGTGGCTATAACAAAAGCCCATATCTGCTTAATCGATCCAGCGCAGTGATGATGGGCAAATCACTTGATGCTATATTTTCTAGTGCAGGTGAAATAACTAATGTGGTAGCTCCTGCACCTACTCAAATGGCAGCAGTGGTAGAAGTTACGCCAGTGGTAACTTCCACAGTATCTGTTTCAACTACTGACCCCTATATACGCATTGCAAAAAGCACGTATAAGACCTTTGAGAATATCGAAGTGGAATTTGGCAACTTTGAGGGCAGTGTCTTTGATTGGATAACGCTCATAGAAAAGGACAAACCCGATGGCGAATTTGGCACCTTCAAATACACAGGAGGTGGTGCCAACGGCAAAGTAGCCTTTACCTATGGATGGACAGGTACTTATGAACTGCGTGGGTTTTTTAACAATGGCAAAGAAGTTAAGGCGCGCGTTACTATAAAAATAGATTAGCAAGAAGGATCAAGTATTGCATTGAAAACAGGCCAAACATTGTCATTGAATCCTCTATAGGACTAAATCATATTTTTTCATAGGTATATCAAAGAGCTATCAAAGTGTGTCTGGATGAAGTAGTAGTTTGCGTTTCTTCAAAAATCATAAAGGTTTTAACGGTTGGTAATTGAGCAACGATGAAAAAACTCAAGCTCGAAGAGCTAGGCCGCATTTCTGTAGATCAATTTAAAGAGACTGATAAAATTCCAGTTTGCATTCTGCTCGACAATGTCCGCAGCCTGCACAATGTGGGCTCCGCCTTTCGCACAGCGGATGCTTTTTCTGTCGAGAAAATTATTTTAACGGGCATCACCGGCACTCCACCGCACCGTGAAATTCACAAAACAGCATTAGGCGCCACCGAGTCTGTATCGTGGGAATATTCAGAAAGTACCCGTAGTGCTATCCAACAGTTAAAGGCATCAGGCTATCTCATTGTGTTGATTGAGCAAACCACTGAAAGCACGCCCCTTCAATCCTTTGCAATTGAACAAGGGAAAAAGTATTGTTTGGTATTTGGAAACGAAGTCAATGGGGTAAGCGATGAAGCCATCGAACTTGGCGATGTAGCATTGGAGATTCCACAAAGTGGGACAAAACACTCGCTGAATATATCTGTTTGTGTTGGGATAGTGGCATGGGAGTTTTTTAAAATGACACGTTTATGACTTTTGCTACCCTTGCTGAAATTAAGAAAGAACTACAACAGGCAGATGTAAATTTGCTGCAAACGCTCTGCCTCCGACTAGCGAAGTATAAGAAAGAGAATAAAGAATTGTTGGGCTACTTGCTTTTTGAGTCTCAAAATGAGCCCAGCTACATTCGGCAAATAAAAGAAGATATCGATCTGCAATTTGAAGAACTGAAGGATCACAATTTGTACATCGTAAAAAAGATGTTGCGTAAGATACTTCGGTATACGAATCGGCATATCAAGTATTCTACCAATGACGAAACGGACTTAGAATTGCGAATTTATTTTTGCGAGAAAGTAAAGGCCGCCAAGATTCCGCTAGCTACAAGCGCCACGCTTTTGAATCTTTATCAGGGACAATTAAAAAAGATTAATGCAATTGTCATTAAGTTGCCGGAAGACTTGCAAAGTGACTATGCGAGGGCCATCACTTCAATTTCTTAAGTTCAATCTCTCAAATACAGGCCGTTGAAAAACCAATTTGCATTTCCACTTTCAAATCTTCAAATTGATACATTTTCAAATTCAGCATGACCTACGACTACATTATAATTGGTGCCGGCTCTGCCGGATGTGTTTTGGCCAATCGCCTTTCTGAAGATCCTTCAAAAACTGTTTTGCTCATCGAAGCAGGAGGAAAAGACACCAAACCCGAAATTCACATACCACAGGCGTACTTAAAACTTCACCATAGCAACGTGGATTGGAACTGTTACTGGACGGAGCCGCAGAAGCACCTGGACAACCGTAAAATCTATCATCCACGAGGCAAAGTACTAGGGGGTTCGAGCTCAACGAATGCCATGGCCTATATTCGTGGGCAACGCGAAGATTACGATCACTGGAAAAGCTTAGGCAACGAAGGATGGGGATACGAAGACGTGTTGCCATACTTTAGAAAGTCAGAACACAATGAACAATTTGAAAATGAGTTTCATGCCAAAGAAGGGTTGCTCAATGTAACACAAACCTATTGGTATCATACCCAGATGGGTCTAGCCTTTATCAACGCATGTACTGAAAAAGGAATACACTATAATAATGATGTGAATGGCGAATTTCAGGAAGGAGCCGGTTGGTTTCAATACACGATGAAAGACAGTAAGCGATTCAGCGCAGCGAAAGCATTTCTGGTGCCTGCATTGAAGCGCAAAAATCTAACGGTGATGACAGGCGCACTTTGCAAGCGCGTTGTGATTGAAGGTGATCGCGCGGTAGGTGTCGAGTTTATGACAAGCAGAAGCAATACGCTGGTAGCGCGCGCCCGCAAAGAAGTAGTTGTAAGTGCAGGTGCTTTTGAGTCTCCAAAGTTATTGATGCTTTCCGGCATAGGTGAAAGGGAAGAATTAAAAAGACATGGTGTCGAATTGAAAAAAGAGTTACCGGGTGTTGGAAAAAACCTCCATGACCACATCATGTATCCGGTCAGTAGTTTGACAAATATCAAATCAAATAATTATTACTTGCCTTGGTATCGTCAAGCGGCCGCATTGTTGGAGTATCTATTCACCAAAAGTGGCCCCATGTCAATTGGCCCATTGGAGGCGGTGGCCTTTTTAAAATCTTCCTCAGAAAAAGACCGACCCGATATTCAGTTTCAATTTACGCCTACCAATGCGGGTACGGATAAAATTGCAAACATGTATGACATGAGTTCGTTTCCTTCTGCAGATGGGTATTCCATTTTTCCGGCACAAGTTAGACCGGAAAGTCGTGGGTATGTAGGGTTACAGTCGGCTGATTTTTCTGCTGCCCCGATAATCGACCCGAATTACTTAAGTGAAGAACTGGACAAAAAAATACAAGTGGCCGGAGGAAGGAAAGCCTTGGAAGTTTTAGAGGCAGATGCATTTGCGACCATCCGTATCAAAACCCATTTGCCTAAGCAACATGATTCAGACGAGGCCTGGTTGGCGCATATTCGCGAATCGGCAGAATGTATTTATCATCCGGTAGGTACGTGTAAAATGGGAGTCGATGAAATGGCAGTGGTTGATCCACAGCTGAGAGTAAAAGGCGTTTCTAATTTACGAGTGATAGACGCTTCGATCATGCCCACGATCAGCAGTGGGAATACCAATGCACCCACGATTATGATTGCGGAAAAGGGGGCTGATTTGATGAGGCAATAAAAGTATTCACTTGAATCGTTTTTGAATTATGGCTTCAATCTTTCTTTCCCACACCTACAAAAGATTCACGCGATCGGTGTCTTTTGAAAAAGAGCTGGCCAAGGGAATTTTTATGGGTTTGCTCGCGCTGATGGTGATTGCCTACTCGCTGGCTTTGGGTTTT
>JANPBK010000200.1:0-6807 GCA_031430395.1 Cyclobacteriaceae bacterium | reverse complement strand
GAAATATTTTGTATTCGTAATAATGTTGCTGTTCGCAGCATGTTCAGAAAAGTCCAATGACTCCGTTTCTAAAGCCTCATTTGAGTCTGGAGCGATAGCGTATGATAGTGGAAAGTACGGTGAGGCCAAGGCATTCTTTATGCAAGTTGATTCACTAAGTGAATGGGCTGAACGAGCCAGATTATACCTGCATAGAATTGATTCTTTGAACGCGCAGACCAACACAGAAAAGGTAGGAACACCAAGCTCAGAAGAAATTATAGATCCAAAAAATATAATCGCTTATTATGATGAGTGGTGTTCTAAAAATAATGATCTCTTTGGACCGATAATCAATAGCTATGAATTTGGAGAAAATAAATATTACAGAAGAAGAAATGGAAGTTATGAAATGCTTTCTTCGTACTATAACGATGGAGATCCTAGATTCTACACTAATTGGAAACACTACTTAAGAAACGACTCAGTATGGGCATCGTTTTTTGAGACAATAGATGGTGAAAATGGCTGGTATTCTCAAGACTTTGTTGAATTAAAGAACGGTGTATATATAACCCATAGCCGATCGCTGTCGATACTTGGTGCGAATATCGGAGACGGAACAGCACCCGCTTATGATTGGTCTGAAGTTGATGGAATGCTCTTGGTTGTACCGTTTATAAGAAGAGAATTGGTTGAACAACCAGATTATAGTGAACACGTTAAACAGTTTACGGCAAATTTTGACCCGCGTTTTCGCGTGGCCATTGCGCATGGAGATTCTATAAAAAATCATACTCTAAATTTTGAAAACGAGAAACTTTCTGAATTGCCAGAAGAGGTTACACAGAAGGCGGATATTACTCACATTAAGCTGAATTCAAATGATTTTGTCAATTTCCCTATTGAATTAATGCAAGTTACAGGTCTTATTTCTTTAGATCTCTCTTCTAATAAAATATCAACTATTCCAACCAGTATAGATCAGTTGGAAAAACTTGAGGAACTCTACCTGGATAATAATCAGCTTGCGTCTATACCCGCTGAAATCGCAAAGCTTAAAAACCTTAAATATCTAAGCCTCGATGGCAACGAATTTGGATTGGAGCAACAAAAAGAGATACGTTCCTGGTTTAGGAAAACAAATTGTATCGTATCCTTTTATGTAAGTCCATACTAGTTGCATGATAAACCCAAAAAAATAACAAGAATTATTAAAAATGATGATGCATGGCGAACTGAATAGGTGGATCGATATACATTTGCAGACTTGTATTTTATTTTTCGATATATGAGAACGACAAAGAAGCATTTTGTATTCATTATTCTGCTGTTTTTTTTAACGGCATGTTCAGACAAATCCAAAGACTCATTTGAGTTAGGGAAAATTGCCTATGATAGTGGTAGGCTCGAACAGGCAAAGGCACTTTTCAAGCAGATTGATTCCCTTAGTCAATGGGGCGAGCCAGCCCGAAAATATCTGCGTATGATAGATTCTGTATCAGTGATTAACAATGCTGCTATCGAAAGCTTGATTCAAGCAGCTACTGAAAAGGGCGAATACTTTACTGAACAAAATCTCGTTCTAGATACTTCCCAATATCAACTTATTAATTATACATGTGCTCTTTATTTGAACACACCTGAAGAAGCAAGTATACGAGACAAAATATCAGCCAGGGAATATGCCAAAGAACAAGCCAAACAAGATAGTATTGCATGGGCTTCTCGTAGCTCCGACAGCGCCTACTCGGCCGAACATGACCAGGATGGCGGAGATGGGGGCGATGACGGAATGTGGTATCAATACAAATACGAAGAGCAATTTGAGACATTGAAAGGACTGGGTATACCCGCGATCCGCGTTACGAACAAGCCCTATGTGCGATTTATTGATAAGCAGAATAAAAAGGTATGGACTTTGATTAATAAAGAGGGTGCCTTTTTTGATGACGGGATAGTCTTGTTTGCTGTTGACAAAAAGCCGATACACCTCTACCTTACCGATTTTGGTTCAGATGAGATGAGAAAATATTTCAGCAATAAGTAAAATTAAAGTGTAATAAAAATTAATTAACGACCCATGAATATGACTAGAAACTTTCTAAACTTCTTGCTACTCACGATTTCCTTAGGGGTATCCATAGCTGGCTATTCACAATCCATTGATACCACCAAGTTTTATACTATTACAAATATGGTAGCAGGCGAGAAGCTGGCAATGACCGGAGTGGCAAATACAACGCTGGGTAATTCTGTTAGGCTTAGAACTGCCAGCGATCATCCTATGCAGCATTGGATGATTGAGCCTGCCCCATACGGAGGTTACATACTATATTGTCGGGAGTATGGGCGCAACTATGCGTTAGAGGTAGTGAATGAGGGCAGCAACAGCAAAAAAGTTTCATTAGGGGCTACACTTAAAAACGCATCCAACCAAGTATGGAAAGTGAACATCAACCGTGACGGATCTTATCGTCTGGTATCACTTTGGCAAGACAAAGCAATTGATTATGTAAAGTCAGGCGAAAAAGTAAACCAATTGACATTAACGGAAATTGAGTCCAGCATTTTAAGCCAAACGTGGCGACTGGTTGGTATGCCAAAGCCTAAGCCTGCTCAGCCGGCTGTGGTGTATGCTGCACCTGTTGACACAGGTATTCCTTTAATGGATACCTCGGCCGTTTATAAACTAACTTGCCAATTCAGAGGGAATGGTTTCGCCATGGAGGCCGTGAACGATGAAAATGGCAACATAAAGCCAATGCTTCGTGAGGCAAAATCAGACCCCGCACAACAATGGAAATTTAAATTTTATAATACAGAAGGAGGTATTTATCGGTTGGTGAACTCAGCATCCACAGACCGATCGTTAGATATTGTGAATGATGGAAAGCAAAGTGCAAATCTTACCCTTGCTGCAAGTGGCAATTACTCTGGTCAATATTGGCGAGTAATAAAAAATGTAGATGGCTCACATTGGTTTATTTCGTATTGGCAGCGGGGCAAAGCAATAGATGTTGTGAATGCCGGAAATAGAGATGAACTGATTATGAATAAATCCGATCGTTTCTCTGGACAGCTTTGGAATTTTACAAAGCAAACTCCAGCTGCTGTGGTTACCGAAGCAGAACGGGTAATTGAACAGCCGGTAGTGGTGAATGATCGTTTGAAGCCCGGAGACCAACTGAAGGAAAATCAAAAGATAACATCTGCCAATGGGGAGTATTATCTGATTCAGCAGTCCGATGGCAATTTGGTAATATATAATTCTGAGGAAAAAGCAATTTGGGCGTCTGGTATGAATGGGAAAAATGTAAAACGTTCTGTGATGCAAAAAAACGGAAGTTTAGCGCAGCACCCCGGAGGCTATGATTTACTACTCTGGTCTACTCAAACAGATGGTAACAATGGCGCGTATGCTATCTTGCAAAATGATGGAGTACTGGCAATTGTCAATCAGGATAATCAAATTATTTGGCAATCGGTGACACCCACAAAAAAAGAAGGAGCGATGCCTGTTGAACCAACACCCACCAACGTAACTGTTGTTAACAATCGATTAGTGGCAGATCAGGAATTGCTTCCAACTAACTTTATTACTTCCGTAAATGGTAAGTATAAGTTGATTCAGCAAGAGGACGGGAATCTGGTTATTTATCAAGGTAATCGCCCAACTTGGTCTACCGGCACGAATGGTCGAAAAACACAGCGATGTGTCATGCAGAAGGATGGCAATCTGGTGTTGTATGATATTTTTAAAGATGCTGTATGGGCATCAAACACAAACGGCAATGAATATGCCTATCTAATATTGCAGGATGATGGTGAGCTGGTGATCTTTAATCGAGATAATCAAGTTATTTGGAGTTCTAGGAATTGACCAACAAAAGGTTGCTCAACAAGATATAAATTATAAACAAGACGTTAGGAACTTAGTAGGCAAGAGTTATACAATGTTATTGCGTGGCGCCTGCCCCGATGTTTCTATCGGAGTTAAGTAGCTTTGGCGGAGCCTGTCCCGCTGATAAGCGGACGGCATTATGGGAATCCTCGTAGAAAGTTTTTTAGTCTTGATGGTGGCTATCGAGAGCATTTCAATAACTCAATCTTCATTCATCATTGGACTGGCCTGTTCCGATCCTAGCATCGGGAGGCGCGACACTCGCGTAACGGAATGAAACATTTGTGTAGGCTTAGGTCTTAGCGTTGGCATGTGTAGCCTGCACAATGTGTGTTGAGCTGCGCTGGCAAATGCAATGGGGATAGAAACCCCGCAAAAGCGCGGGATAAACTCCAAGCACGAAGTGCGTGAGCAGGAGTGAGGCCCTGATCCCGATAGTTATCGGGACGAATAGCCCGGGCCGTAGGCATTGTCATTTTAGGTATAGAAAATTTTATTTAAAAAGTAACCAAATTGGTTACTTTTTTGTTTATTTGTGCATGAACATTTACAATCGGAGCTCGCTCACTGCTTTTTATAAGGAGCATCCCGATTGCAAAGCCACACTGGAAAAGTGGTATCATGATGTGGAATCAAAAAACTGGAAAAAGCCCGGTGACATTACACGGGATTTTAATACAGCACGAACTATAAAAAATAGCCGTGCAATTTTTGAGATCAACCATAATGACTACCGCCTAATCGCTGTAATAAACTTCCTGAAAGGTTGGGTGTTTATAAAATTTATTGGAACCCATGCTGAGTATGATAAAGTGGATCCAGAGTCTGTGAATTTGTTTTGAAACCAAAAGAGAAAATTATGAAATTCAAAATACTTAAGACAAAAAAGGATTACCTGATTGCCCTGGAGCGCTTTGAGGAAATATTTCAGGCAAAGCCAGGATCACCCGAAAGCGATGAAGCAGATATCCTTTCTCTCTTGATAAAGGAATACGAAGAAAAACATTATTTCATAAAAGCACATAATCCGCTGGAAGCCATTAAGTACAGAATGGAGCAACAGGGTTTAACCAATAGTGACCTTGCTGGGATACTTGGCTTTAAAAGCAGAGTAACAGATATTTTTAATAAACACCGGAAGTTGAACCTTACCATGGTGCGCAAGCTTCACACTCAATTGAATATACCTCTTGAAACCTTAGTGAAGGAATATTAGTTATTCTATGTGAGTACTTAGAAAGGGCGTAAATCAGCAATATTTGACAAATTTCAATCGTTAAAGCTATTTAATATAACGTCTCATTATGTAACGGGTGCCGTTTAAGATAAGTATCGTTGTTACATAATTTATATTATGTTAAGTAGATTTGAGGCGCCTACTCCCTAACTATTCGTCTTACGGCAATCGTTTGACCTTCTTTATTACTCACCCGTATAAGGTACAGACCTTTCGGAAGCGGTCTTCCTTGCTGATCGATTCCCTGCCATTCTAATTCATTGGCGGAAATTGTAACATTAAAAACTTCTCGACCGGTTAAATCAATAACACTTAAGATATGCCCATTATAATCTGTTGGAAACAGAATCTTAACTGAGACTTTAAATGGATTCGGAAATACATTCAAGTCAATCGTTTTCAATTCTTCTACTGCCGTTATCAGGCTACAATCTCCGGGCATGTTACTATCCATCCAGGCGAGTCGGGCAATAATCCATTGCTTTAAAAAGTTAAGTTCGTCTTGGTACGTTTGTCCCACATATTGGTTGGGCCAAACATATTGCCCCAATATAGGCCAACGTTGATAATTTCTACTTTGTGCAGCTTGTAGTGTCAATGCCATAGAATCTATTTTATTAGTAAAGAATTGATTTGTTAAAAATCCATTCCGTAATGTTTGCCACCTGCATTTCAAGCTGGCTTTAAACATAGGATCCTGGATCATTCTTCGAAACCAAAACATTCTATATTGGTCATCCCACATCCACCCCGGTGCAAATTGGGCGTTGGCCAGGTAGTCCACATTTCCAAATGCCAGGTTGAAATCCCATAAAGGCCCCATATAGAGTAAGCCCCCATCACTGTCTTTGGCTTTGTATAAGTAGGTACTAAAAACGTAGCCATCAATATTTTTTCCGATTTCATTGACAAGCATGAAATTCACAAAAGAAGGAACATCTATTTTGCTTTTATACCCGAGTTGAGTATCCTGATAGTTGGAAGATGTGAGTGAAGATTGAAAGCTTTGGATGTAATTCTGTATATAACTTCTTTGAACCGGCAACAGGTCTGCCCCATCCGGATTATAATATTGAAAAGTAATATCGTTTTCGTTGGGCAATTGAATAGTAGGTGTGGCCTGCCACCCCGGAAAGTCGGTTGGATCCAATTTATCTACCCGTAGTATATATCCTCCTGTTAAGGCATCGCCTGTAATATCAATGGGCTTCAAGGCGGCAATATCTACCCGGTTTTTGTCTCTCTTAATTTTCTCCATCAATACATACACGCCCATGTATTCACCTTCTATCATTAACTCTACAAACTTTGTTCTTGGCGCATAGTTACCAAGTGCCCTGCCTAATTGATACGCTAACACATCACGCATCATGGTTTTATCGGTATACGGTGCATACAATATCCAATCATTTTCTGCCGGCATTCCTAACAGAGCCACATTTCTATTTTTCCCAAAATCATCTTGTGTTTCAAGTCCAAAAGACTTTTTAGGAAAAATATATTGCGAGGACTCCCCTCTTGTTTCAATAGTAATTTTTCCATCGTAATTATTAAAAGGGTCACCTACATTATTAACTACCCCTACTCCATTATCGATTATTCCCATAGTGGCAACAATCCGTGTGACGTCAGGAATGGTTTGTCCATTCGTAGTAATTTTTATGATCGGTAAATTTGAAGACGTGAA
>JANPBK010000199.1:0-13030 GCA_031430395.1 Cyclobacteriaceae bacterium | reverse complement strand
GCCATGGTAAGTCAGTACAAGGACAATGAGTTTGAGAAACAATTCTATTTATATGATAAGTTGATGGCGGACGCGGATTATAAAAAGATCTATCTGATTCCTGAATTAGAAAGTAGGTTGGATTTAGTAAATCTGCAATATAAAAACACAGATCCAGCCATTCGGGCTGAAATGGATAGCAAATTAGATCTCTTGCATGATGCTATTGAACGAGAACAAAAAGTTGCGGGTGCTGCATTCGAAAATTTAGATCACTTAGCACCCGGCAAGTTCGACTCTGCGGTGTTTAAACATTCAGTAGTATTTTTAGAGACACTTAAGAAATTTTATATCAATCGCTATAATAAAGCGGACCAGCAAAAGGAAAATATGATCTCTGAACTTACCAATACCCCCGAAAAAGAAAAGGCATTTGAGGAGTTTCGTAATTCAAATCAAAATGAAGCGATTACTGAACTGGTTAGAAATACAATGGAAACAAACCGTATCATTGAAAAAGATGGCAAATTAATTCAAAAGATATATCCCGTTTACAAAGATCCGGATCCGGATCACATTGTTGACTTTGATGCACAGTTTTATATGCCTGCCAAGCATTTTCTAAACCGGAACATAGATACGCTATATTTTAACATTGGCGTGATTTGGTCCATGACGATCGTGCTAGCGTTGGCTTTGTATTGGGAATTACTCCGCAAAATTATTGATGCTCTTAGTAATTTTTCAAATCCATTGCCTAAAAGGATGTAACAACTAATGTTCTTCTTTTTATCGAAAACATTGAATTACATGACAATGCCTTTGGTCATTGTTTGTGGTTGCTTTGTCTTGTCACTATTTTTAAAAGCGAAGAACTGGAAGACTCGATTTTTTAAGATCGGATTAGTCTCGCTTTTATTTTTTTCCAATGATTTTATAACCAACGAAGTGGTTCAGTGGTGGGAGGTTGCTCCTACTCCCTTTGTAGCAATTCAAAAAAGATATGACTATGGAATTCTACTAACCGGCATCGGAAAATCTGAAATGGAACCTGGCGATAGAGTCTATTTTAGTCGTGGAGCCGATCGTGTTACGCACACGCTCCAACTTTATAAATTAGGTCTCATTAAAAAGATTCTGGTTTCAGGGGGAAATGGTAAACTATCAGCAGTGAATCGTCAGGAAGCTGATGCCATCGCTGAAGTTCTAGTTTTAATGGGCGTAGTTTCATCCGACATTCTGATTGAAAATAAATCCAGAAATACTCATGAGTCAGCCGTTGAGGTTATTAAATTATACAGGGACACCATCAAGCCTGAACAATGCCTGCTCATTACTTCAGCCTTTCATTGTAGAAGGTCGAAAGCCTGTTTTGAAAAGCAAGGATGGAATGTAGATATCTTCAGCACCGACTTCTTATCTCATCGAAGAAAATTCACCCCGGATGTCTTAATTATTCCGAGTGTAGAAGCACTTAATCATTGGCATATTTTAGTGAGAGAGTGGACGGGTATATTAGCCTACAAATTAATGGGCTATATCTAAAGTTCTTTTTCTATTTTAGACTCACTATTTACGTAACTCTTTTTTCAGAATCTTTCCGGTGGCACTCATCGGCAATGCAGCTAAAAATTCAATTACTCGTGGATACTTATAGGATGCAATGTGTTCTTTCGTCCATTCAATGAGTTCTGTTGCTGTAATCTTTTGATCTTGCTTCAATACTACAAACGCCTTAACTTCTTCGCCCATCTCTTCATGTGGTATTCCAATGACTGCAACAAGTGATACAGCCGGATGTTTAATCATCACTTCTTCCACTTCGCGAGGATAGACATTGAACCCTCCCCGAATGATCATATCTTTGGTTCTGTCAACAATGAAATAAAAACCTTCCTCGTCTTTAATGGCTATATCCCCGGAGTGAAGCCAGCCATTTTGTATAGTCACCGCTGTTTCATCAGGTTTTTTATAATATCCCTTCATTACGTTGTGCCCACGATACAATAGTTCTCCTTTTTCACCTACCAGGACTTCTTTGCCTCCGGAATCAACTAATTTAACATCCACCCCCCAAACCGGTGTACCGATCGAACCAGCCTTTCGTCCTATTTTCAATTGATTGAATGTAACCACCGGAGAACCTTCTGACATCCCATATCCTTCTATGATGGGGACATGAAAGCGTTTTTCAAAATCTTCAATTACTTTTACCGGCAACGAAGCCCCACCGGAGGCACATCGTTTAAGTGTCTTGGCGATACTATCATAGTCAAATTTGGGATCGGTATAATTGACTAAACCCCAATACATCGTGGGTACACCAGCGAACAAAGTAACCTTATGTTTTTGCATGAGGTCAAATACTGTTTCAGCATCAAAGCGTGGCAGAAGAATGCTGGAAGCGCCCTTATAAATACCTGCATTCATCAACACTTGCATAGCAAAAATGTGAAATAGGGGTAGCACGATCAATTGGATATCTTCAGGCTGAGTATCTAATAATTCGGCACATATGATTACATTGAGTAACAAATTGGAATGTGTTAACTCAGCTCCTTTGGGCCTGCCAGTAGTTCCGGAGGTATAAATAATCACGGCTGTATCTTCCGCTGATGTTGGATTCGTTTCATATGTGGGCAATTGACCAGCCATCAGACTTCCTAATGTTTCAGTTCCCGCAATGGAAGAAGGCGTTTCTGCCTTGGGCATAATCATAAAAAAATGTTCGCATGTATTGGCGGCAGTGAAACCCGCATATCCCATTTCGCCCATGGGCAAATCAGGGGTTCCTGTGAAACAGAAATATGCTTTTGCTTCGCTGTCTTTCAAATGAAATTCAATCTCATCCTTTTTCAATAATACACTGAGTGGAACAATGATCGCTCCGGTTTTGAGAATTCCGAAGTACATGATTGGAAAAAAAGGAAGGTTCAGACAACTTAGCGCTACTTTATCACCTGGTAAAATGCCTTTAGCTTTCATGCCATTTGCGACTTGGTTGGCCTCACTATTTATTTGCGCATAAGACAATGAAGTGTCCATAAATGTAAAGGCGGCCATTGATGGATAACGTTTGGCACTGTCTTCGAGGATAACTGCAAGATTGAGCATATCTTTATAAATGATTAATTTAACTTATAGTAGTAAGTGTAAAGCCTTATTTATACGAAGAAGATTACGTTGCGATTGATGAATCGCGTACCAATCTAAAGATTTTCAATTACATTTTTTATTTAATCATAAAACATGTGTTTGAATCCGGATCATTTTTTTTAAGTCTCTCAATTTATCAATAGAATTAATCCATTCTACGATCATCGTTCCGGTCATGTTCTTCCGTACATAACGTTTTTAAACTGTCTATTTCATTAATGAAGATAGATTTCTGATATTCAAGTCAATTATTAGGCTGAAATATTAACATAGGATTATGAAGAATAAAAAACTCCTTTATGCACTCCTTCTCCTTGCTTGTTGCTCCACACCCAAACATCATGCCGACACGAGCTTCTATCAAAGCATAACTGCACTCACTTCTTTGCAAGGTAACCCTGACTATTTAGCCTCGCCTTTTGTAACGGCTGGAGACCGGGTATATTTAGTAGGCTTCCAAGATGGCAGTTTTCCGGATCTAGGCTGGCATATTAGTGGTGAGATGGGTGGAATCTGGGATCATCCGATTAAACTTATGGATGGCTTTATGGCTTCCATCAAGATAAAAGGAAGAAAGGAATATTTTTGCCTCGATAAGGCAGATCAGTTTGTCAATTACCCCATGGCTAACAGCCACCATTTTAGCTGGGCACAAGAAAACATTGAAGTAAATCGAGTTCAATTTATTCCAGATGGTATAGAAGGGGCCATTGTGGAATTCACTATTAGCAATCATGGACAAGAGTCAAAAGAAATCGTTTTCACATTCACGGGTATGCTGGACCTGCGGCCTACCTGGCTCGGTGAACGAACTAATATGATCGATGCGGAAGATGAAATAGTATTTGATGAAAATCTATCTTCAGTCATGGCGAAAGATAAAAACAATCCATGGCATGCCACATTTGGTTCATCCTTAAAAGCAACTTTTGTAAGTGACCAAGATCCCTGTCAATCGATTTCCAAGAAAGGCTTAGGTAAGAATGCTACGCTTTCTTATTCCATTACTGTTAAAGCAAACTCAAATGCAATTATTCCTATTTACATCGCTGGCTCTTATCAATCAGAACAACTACTTCGTACCAATTATAATCTATTGAAAACGAAGGAGATTGAAAAATTCGCAGAAAAAACGGATCGCTATAAACAAATCAATAGTAACTCCCACCTTACCATTCCGAATAAAGAGATCGAGCAAATGTATGAATGGCTTAAATACAATACGGAATGGCTCATCCGGACTGTGCCCGAACAAGGTCGTGGATTGAGTGCTGGCCTGCCAGATTACCCTTGGTGGTTTGCAGCAGATGCCACTTATGCTTTGCAAGGGATATTGGCCACAGGTAATCATGAACTAGCAAAGAACACAATTCTGTTGTTGCACCAGTTATCCAAACGCACCAACAATAACGGACGCATCGTACATGAAGTATCAACCAATGGATCAGTCTATAATCCAGGAAACGTAAACGAAACGGCTCAGTTTATTACATTGGTCAACACCTATTATGCATGGACGGGTGATAAAGAGTTAGTCGCCCAACTATTTCCCGATCTGAAGAAAGGATTAGATTGGTTGTTGAAAGAAAAAGATCCAGATGGCAACCAATACCCCAATGGGAGTGGCATGATGGAAATACCCGGACTAGAATCAGAGTTGGAAATGATTGACGTGGCTGTATATACACAACAAGCTCTTACCAGCGGGGCTTCATTAGCTCGGGCTCTTGGAGAGAACGCTACGGCAACTGAATATCAGAAGTTAGCCGATGCGCTAAAAGTAAAAATTAACCAAGATTGGTGGCAGCCTAAAGAAAGTTCATTCGGTGATTTCAGAGGAACGGTGGAAGAGGCAATGCCAATTCTCAAGGCAGCATTAATCCGAAGTGATACGTTAGGAAAATCATGGGCTGTAGCTGATTTAAAAAACACGCAAAAGAATATGAAGATGTATCCATCCGGAAAGAAAATCCCACATGTGATGTATCATAACTGGGTTGTGAATACTCCGATGGAAACAGGTATTGCCGATACCGAGAAAGCACTAGCAGCCCTTGCCAAGGCTAAGAAATATGAAAACGTATATGGGGCTTTTGTAACAGGTATCGATCGGACAGAAGAAGCGGACAGTATTGTACTAAAATCAAGGAAGAAAATATTCTCTTATACCGGGGCGGTTATGACGCTTCCAACCAGCGTACTAGCTGTTGCCGCTGCACGTTACGCAGGCCCGGATGAAGCCATTCGATATATAGAGAAACTCCATCGATCATTCAGCTATGCTTTGCCGGGATCAATGTATGAAGTTTCCCCTGACTTTGGAATGATGACACAAGCTTGGAATATTTATGGTGTAGCTGTACCAATCATTCATTATCTATTTGGAATTCAACCAACTGCTTTTAAAAAGAGTGTCACCATTTCTCCTCACTTACCAGTATCGTGGAAAAATGCATCGATCGAAAATGTGAAGGTGGGGTCCAATTCTTTGAGTTTAGAAATCGATCTAAATAATGAATTTAAAGAATATCGAATTCAACAAACGTTAGGTGATTGGACTATGCGGATAGATGTTAAAACGGCTAAAAAAATACTTGTGAATGACAAAGAAATAAATCTTAAAACTAATACCGATTGGCTCAATCTACAGGGCAAAGATTTAAATATCAAAATTTATTGATTGCAAATCACCTTGAGGAATAAATTTGCATTATTCAGCAATTTCCGGTGGAGGAAGAATGTAGTCGTTGTTCATAACAATCCCCATGGTGACCATGCTTCCGATACCTATCCCGACAACAAGTGCAATAATATTATTGACGTTTGGATTCATGTTTCATCATTTAAATATCAGGTTAGAATAAATCGTTAAATGCTACGTGTTCTTCTAACCTGATCTTCATCCTTTCAAGGCGATTGTTCGCTTTCATACTAAGGAAAAGAAACAATAATACTAGCTATCATTTAGTCTGTAAAACTATAATAAATATTTAGCTTTGTTGGAATATGAAGTCTATTTTTTGGCCGATTGTCCTAGTCTTATTAACGTACTACTCTACCTTTTCACAAGTTAACGCTAACAACTGGGAAGACATCAAGAAATCAGGGAGAGGCACTGTAACCATTTATTGGTTCCCCAACGATCCATATAGTTATGTGGATGCCACTGGCCAATTAATAGGGATAGAGGTTGAAATCATGGAAGGATTTCAAAAATATGTTAAGAAGCATAATAATATCAACCTTTCTATTCGATGGACCAGAGTAGAACGTTTTGTAGATGTCTTGACCCTCATGAAAAATAAAACGCTATCTGGCGCTTTTGGTACTGCCGGTTTCTCGTTTTCTGAAGAAAGAAGAACCTTCATGAAGTTTTCTCCTTCTTACATGGCCGATATTGCAGTTCTTGTCTCTACTCCTGACATTCCGATCGTTAGATCACAGGACGACTTGAAGAAGTATTTGCAAGGGGCAACCGCATTGACTGCACAAGGCACGCTACTAGAAAAGGAACTAGTTCAACTCGGAGAGGAAAATAAAATTGATTTCAAAATAGAATATACAGGCGGTAGTGTTGAGCTAATTAAATTGTTAAATAGCCGTACAAATAGCTTTGGGTATCTCAATTTGCCTGTATATCTGTTGAACTTAGACAAAGGGTTAACAAAATTGAATAGGCAGAACTATCTCACAAAAAGATATGAAGGTCGCGGAATTGGATTGCCCATAACGAGTGATTGGGATTTCCCAATAAACGAGTACTTCGCCAGTTCTGAATTCAAAAAAAATATCGAATTTATCATATCAAGATATATCAACATCGATTTATATCATTTTATAGAAACTTTTACTCCCGAGAATGAAGTAAGTCTTCTCAACAAAGAAAAAGATATTCAGCAATTGGAAATTAAGTTTCAACAATTGGAGATTAAAGAGAAAAATCAGCGGCAATTATTCTTAGTTGTGATTATCATGATAGCTACTTTATTGTTTCTAATTATAGCTCTATTGTTTAGAAAACAACTTAGAACCAACAGACAACTGCTTGAACAGAAGGACGAGATTGAAGCACAATCAGAGGAGATTGCCTCCATCAACAATAGTTTAGAGTTGACCATTAGACAAAGAACACAGGAATTGGAGAATAAAAATAAAGCCCTAGCAGATTATGCGTTTATAACAGCCCACAAGTTAAGATCACCATTGTCTACTATACTCGGGCTTGTAAATCTGATGGAGGAAATGACTTTAAAAGAAGAAGACAAAATTATTATTCAACACATGAATCAATCAGCGAAAAATTTGGATTCGATAGTTCACACGATCATGGACACAGTTGAAAATACTGACCCTAAGCAAGGTAGTGGGACAAAATAATTTCGGGTTGGATTTAGTATTCAAATTTAATATTCATTCCAATCTATCGTTACGAATTTAACCTGCAAATATTTAATCGGTAAAGTATTAACATCACGTTCAATTTCCTTTCTTGCTTCCATATCCAGTTTAATCCATTCCAGATGTGAGGCTAGCGATCCTTCAAACTTAATTTTGCGCTTTTTAAACTTTTCTGTAATACTTATTAAAATTTCAGTCTGTGATGATCTTCGATTTACCTAGAGGTGATCTATAGAGGATTATTGAAGAGTTAGATTACTTTTTCAATCAGTTTGTTACTTTCAATTTCTGAAGTGTATCTCATAAATCCATCTTTACTTCACGAACCCCTTTACAATAATTTCCTTTAAAATTTTCAAGTCAATTTCTTCCAGCTTTCCAATGTACAAACACCCCTTTCCAGCTTTATATTTTCCTAATTTTTTAAGCAATGCTTTCTGCTTTTCTATGGCTCCAAAAATATACAAAGCAAAATTCTGCTTGCGCGGTGAAAATCCCATCACAAACCAATCTAATTCGCGCCCGCTATCGTATTTCAAATGTTGATCCCCAAAACCGATAATGGCTGTTCCCCACATTTTAGCTTTGGCTTTAGTCGCCTTCTCCATGAGATCAACAATCATAAACGCGTCTTTGCGTCTTTGTTCCTCCGGAATATTTTTCAAAAACGCGTCTACACTAAGTTCCGTTTTTTTAGTTTTCAATTCCGCCATCGTTCTATTGCAAATGTTAAATTGTAGAAAATTGATGATTGGAATCCATTATAAATGCCCCTTGCCTTTTGTTACTTTCACAAGTTCTTGAAAGTGTACATAAGTAGCTTGTCTTTTGTTCTTCAACTCATTTACTACGTTCAACCCACTCACCCCGTCTCCATCACTAGAATCCTTTAGGGCAGCATTGTAAGCTTTGACCACCTCATACTCTTTCCTTGCAAGAACTGATATCTCGAGTGTAGTGCGCATAAATTCAGCGTCATTTCTAATCAATGAAGATATTCTTTCATTTGCCTGCTTTTGAAGTATCGTCAGGGTCATCTCAGCATTACGTCCTGACTCTTCTGCAACGGAACTAGGATTTGAATTGCCTGTACTCATTGCCACGGCAAAATCAGCAATAGCCTTATCAAATTTTTCATAGGCAATGGAAAAATCAGTGAGCGTTTTAATATCCCGATAGAATCGTGTATAAAAGAAAAAGAAGCCCGCGCCTATGACGATAGCACCAACTGACACCCATACGTATTTGCGGACGAGTTCCATATCCTAAATATAAGATATCAATTTCTCAATAGCAATGGAAGCTAAGAGGGTCTTTTCTCAATAAAAATGACATTCAACTATATCAACTGCTCAAGTATACAATACTACTTTATAAATCAGCATTCTAAACCAAAGCATTTATTTTTTCTTAATCTCCTTCGGTCCTTTCCCGCCATATTTTCTGAGCAATTCAACTGTATCAGGATGATTGTTGTCATTTGCAAATGATACTGCGGTATTCTTATTAGATGGGGTTGTATATACAGTATACGTTCTATCTCCAAGATCTTTTGTTGATATTTGCTGGTTGCCGATCTCCGTTGAAATAAAGTTTACGTCAGCACCCGCCTTACAAAAAGCTTCTACCAACTCATTATTTCCTTTTAGTGAAGCCACCATTAATGAAGTCACTTTAAAAAACCGCTGTTCAGATCCCTTAATCATTCCCATTACATTTAAATCTGCTTTGGCATCTATTAAGGCCAATACAATTCCTGTTCTGCCGAGATCTGTTGCTTGAAAAAGAATTGAGCCAAATGCACCACCCATTATTTGATTGGGGTCTGCCCCCTTTTCCAAGAGATAATTTGCATAATCTCCTAAAGGAGTAAAATCACTTTCCTTTGCATTCTTCAGCCTTTCAGGAAACGTAACTCCCATTTTTGACATCACTCCAGAAATAGTTTGCATATAAGCAACTTTTTCCTTCGGATCCTTTGCGCCAATTAGGGCGTTCATCATCGTAAGGTCTTTGATTGTCATTATTTGATATTTTTCATTTGGGTCTGCACCGGCATCCACTACCATTTTAATAATCTCCATATTTGCATTACCTGCGAATAAGACAACTGCCAGAAAAGGCTGTCCAATTTTGTTTTTAATTTTAACATCCGAACCTGCTGCTAATAATAGTTTAAACACTTCTGTGTTTCCCCAATAGGCGGCATTCAGCATGGGAGTATAGCCGTTCGCAGGAGCAACAAAATGAACATCCGATTTTGCATCTAGCAGTGCCTTCACCACAGCAGCGTCTGCCCAACACGCTGCAAAATTGAGCGGAGTTCCAAAGGCTGGATCTATACTATTTACATCAGCTCCTGCAGCGATGGCCGCTAACGCATTCGGATAGTTAGTTTCTTTAAGTGCTTTCCATAAATCTTCTGTTGCTCCAGCAACGGAAAATTGATTGACAAAAAGCATGATTGCTAATGTCAATACCGCCTTCATCTTGTTTTTCATTTTGGTTGCTTTAAGGATTAGGTTTTAAATGCCTAATCAAATATACTATTTTATCACACTTAAAAAAGGTCATTTAACTGCTTGATTAGCCAGGCTATCTATTTGAACAACAACAAGTAAACCGGCACAGCATTACAACGCATCGAGGAAGAATGTCCGCCAATTTTATAGTCAATTCGATTTCATTGAAAGGCAGTAGAAAAGATATATCTGTAATCATTTCCGTCAATCATTCGATTTAAGTATTATCAGGCGAGTACGATATTAGCAACTCCTTGATGCTATCCCTTAAATTAATATCCAATGCATTTCTGGAAATATATATATATTCATATCTTTTTCTGAATTTTCTAACTTGAGTATTTGATCTTTAGATTCCTGTGCTTCAAAGAATCCATTTTTGTAAATATATCTTGGCCTTATTTCCAAACTCGCTAGATAAATCCACCTGGCGCAATTGATACTCGACATCTGCGAATTCACCTATTTGAAAAGCCGATAGCTCTAAGTTAAAATCATTTTCATTCTGTTCATGATTATAGCTAGAACAAGCAATAAGAAATATAAACGAAATGAGGATGATCTTTAGGTATTCAAGCATATGTGCTTGAATTACTATTTATAAATCTTTCTCCATTCTACCGTGCTGTCCATTGCTAATTTTATTACGAGCGCCTTTTGATGCAACGTAATAAAAAACATGCGCGGCTCAGCTATGGTATAAAATAGGTAGCTACTGTCCGTTCGGTCAGGCTCTCCAAGCAAATCTAATATTTCGTCTCTTTTTAAACCCTTTAATGTAACGTTGTAAACTAGGTCTTCCAGCATTTTATCTCTATACACATAATTTGAACCATCCATTACGTTCCATTTTTCTTTATCAAATTTCATTACCTCCTCTACTTCTTTCTTCACATTTTCAGGATGTTCTTTGTTCTTATCTTTACAAGCAAGGCAAGCATATAGGATTAGCAAAAGTAAAACCCTCATTTTCATAAGTATCAATATTATAGCCGTCCTTAAAAAGTACGGGGATCAACTCTCCTAACTATCTGGTTGGCACAAACTATATTTGGAATCCAGCATAACCAGGCAACTATTCGATACGCAATTACAAAATCCCCAATAAGTGCTGACAACATTGGAAGCCAGATTCTAAGTGTCACAGCTGCGAAGCAAGCTGCATAACTGTAAATCATCATTTTTTGGTGTTGCACGATTTGGTTTTTACGAATGCTTAGATACGCGGCAAGTGTAGAATAAAACCAAATAATCGCTAAGCAAATAAAGCCTAAGGAAGAAATGATTCCACCGGTTGCAAAAAAAGCAATGTAAAATCCTGCTATGGCACTTAGCAAAACTGCCACGATATAAATCTTACCAATTAGTCGATGCAGGTTTAAATTACTATTCCTGAACTTTGAACTAAACTGAATCCATCCAATAAGAAGAGCCAAGCCTCCTAAAATGATATGGGTGTAGAAACCAATATTCCAAAACAAATTGGTTAACAGCTCATTTGGTTTAGAAAGTAATAGCCCAAAATTTCTATCAATTAAGAAGTATAGCGCTGGATAAAATCCAATTAGTATGGCAAATAATACGAGTGAAATCCAAAGTATCTTTTTTGTCATTAGATGGTCTACATTAAATCGCTAACAATCAAATATGAATCCGTGATTGATAAAACAGTTTCTGAGCTTCCGTCCTTTCTATTTTTGATAATACGCTTTTCAAAGGTAGAAGATGGGTTTGATGTTAATACAATCTGTTTCCTCTACTTCTCAAACAAATAAGGTTGTAGTTTACTTACTATCGAAAGATATGATGGTTTAAATTGACAATATGTAGGATACTTCTGAGCACTAAACTATCAGTAACTATTGATTCCCACAAGATTAACTAAAAACATCCTTTTGGTAATGTGTCCTATATTTAGTTGCCAATGGTGTTAGTTCTCGAAAATAAAATTGCTAAAAGCGAAACCTTTATCGTAATATTACGATTATATAGAAATGGGATTCACCAAAACAGAAGAATTTACGAAAGCGCAAAACGAACTGGCCGCCTTGGCGAAGGCTTTGGCACATCCGGCTCGCATTGCTATCATTCAGTTTCTGGCGAAACAAAAGTCTTGTGTATGCGGAGACATTGTAGAAGAACTTCCTCTGGCGCAGTCTACAGTTTCGCAGCATTTAAAAGAACTGAAAAAAGTAGGGCTTATCAAAGGCAATATTGAAGGTCCTTCGGTGTGTTACTGTATCGATCAAAAGGTGCTCAACAAATTTAAGAGTACCTTTTCCACCCTGTTGGCAGAAGTAGAAGCGATGAACTGCTGCTAAAAAATTTGTTTTAACTTATCGCAATATTACGATGAATAAATAACTAACTTTATACTATGAAAACGCAAACAACCAATGAGCAATTGAAAGAAATGGTGAAAGCCACCTACAGTCAAATTGCCGAACAAAGTAAAGAAGAGAATGTGAGCAGCTGCTGTGGGGCAACTGGCTGTGCGACTGTAGATAACGCCATCATGGCGGAAGACTACAGCGGACTTATAGGTTATGATAGCAATTCAGATCTCGGGTTAGGCTGTGGCCTACCAACAAAGTATGCTCACATGAAAGAAGGAGACACTGTCATTGACCTTGGCTCTGGTGCAGGCAACGATGCGTTCGTAGCTCGTTCAGTGGTGGGTGAAAAAGGAAAAATAATTGGCATCGATTTTACGGAAAAGATGATTGCCAAAGCACGTATCAATGCCGACAAATTGAGTTACAACAATGTTGAATTTCGCCAGGGTGATATTGAAGATATGCCGGTGGGCGGCAATATGGCAGATGTGATTGTGAGCAACTGTGTGCTTAACTTAGTGCCTGATAAAGAAAAAGCCTTCACCGAAATGTATCGCGTGCTGAAACCCGGTGGTCACTTCAGCGTATCCGATATTGTATTTGAGGGTGAATTGCCTGATGGGTTGAAACAAGATGCTC
>JANPBK010000198.1:0-5285 GCA_031430395.1 Cyclobacteriaceae bacterium | reverse complement strand
AACCCCCACGCCTTACGGCACCAGATCCTAAGTCTGGCGCGGCTGCCAATTACGCCACATCCGCATTTGTTTTACCTTTTTAGGTTAAAGGGATCGCAAATTTAGAGATTATTCGTTATTATTAAAGTTCTGAATGAAAATGAGTGGAATAGATTTCAGTAAAGTGATTATTGACACAGATCCAATGAAGGTTTGGATTAGGCAATATGTTTCAATCTGTACTTTGCAAGTGAGCCTACCTAGACTGCAACAAGTAACATGCTTTTGCGATTTCAGGCAGAATTACTTTTAAGTTTAAAAGTTGAGAATGGATGCGATACGCAAAATTAAGGCAGAGTTGGGAGAGAAGTGCTCGAAGCGGGTACAGGACTTATATACGAACTTGAAGAAAATAGCCCGAAAGTCACCCGAAAAATGATATAAACGATAACCCACGAAGGTGAATGGTCATTGATGAAGTAGAAGAGAAGAGAGAAATTATTTCCCGGTATCGAAAGTTACTTCGATTAGCCAAACCTATTTTAAAAGATGGTGATGCGAAGCTAATTAAGCGGGCATTTACGATTTCGATGGAGGCGCATAAAAATATGCGAAGGAAGTCGGGAGAACCTTATATTTTTCACCCTCTTTCGGTGGCGGAAATTTGTGTAGAAGAAATAGGATTGGGTACGACATCCATCGTAGCAGCCCTGTTACATGATGTAGTCGAGGATACGGATATCCAATTAGCTGACCTCCAAGCAATTTTTGGAAAGAAAATTGCAAAAATCATTGATGGTCTCACCAAGATCCGTGGGGTATTTGAGTATGGCACATCTGCGCAGGCCGAGAATTTTCGCAAGATGCTTTTCACCTTATCCGAAGATGTTCGGGTAATTTTGATCAAGCTTGCTGACCGCTTACATAACATGAGGACGCTCGAAAGTATGCCTAGAAATAAGCAGCTAAGAGTATCTTCAGAAACCATATACCTGTATGCTCCGCTGGCGCATCGGCTAGGGTTGAATGCCATCAAGACGGAATTAGAGGATTTGTATCTGAGGTTCACGGATCAGGTTGTATATGATGATATCACTAATAAAATCGCGGAGACAAAAGCATCTCGGAATAAGTTCATCAAGCAGTTCGTGCTCCCGATTAAAGAGGAACTGGATAAATTGGGGGTCAACTATGAAATAAAAAGTCGACCTAAATCTATCTTTTCCATCTACAATAAAATGAGGAAGCAAAATATACCTTTCGAGGAGGTATATGACTTGTTTGCTATTCGAATCATTATAGATACGCCCGTTGAACATGAAAAATCATTTTGTTGGCAAGTTTATTCCATCGTAACAGATTATTACACACCTAATCCCGACCGGTTGAGAGATTGGATCAGTACACCCAAAGGCAATGGCTATGAATCCCTACATACCACAGTGATGGCCAAGAATGGTCAATGGGTTGAGGTTCAAATTCGCACCTTGCGCATGGATGAAATCGCAGAGAAAGGCTATGCAGCCCATTGGAAATACAAAGACAATGCTGCCAAATACGAGTCCAATTTAGAAAAATGGCTGGTACGAGTACGCGAAACATTGGAGAAACAGGATTTGACGGCACTCGAATTTGTTGATGATTTTCGCGGTAACCTTTTTAGTGATGAAGTCTTTGTATTCACCCCTAAGGGCGAATTGAAAACTATGCCAACAGGCGCTACCGCCTTAGATTTTGCATTTGATATACACACCGACATTGGGGCCAAATGTATTGGGGCTAAGGTGAATCAAAAATTGGTGCCCATCAACCATGTATTAAAAAATGGAGATCAGATTGAGATATTGACATCGGCTAAGCAAAAGCCAAATGAAGATTGGCTTCGTTTTGCAATAAGCCCGAAAGCAAAATCGAAAATAAAAGAACTTCTTAAAGAAGATAAGCGCTTGCTTTCTGATGCTGGCAAAGAAATATTGCTGCGTAAATTAAAGCAATTAAAGGTAAACGCTAATAGCCAGGTATTTGAACAGATGCGTGATTTTTTTAAAGTCAATTCTCAGTTTGAGCTTTACTTCCGTGTGGGGAATGGCATCATCACGGTGAATGATCTAAAACGGTTTAAGGACTATAAGCCATCTTCGCCATTAAAGAATCGAGAGCATGTAGAAGTACGTGATGTAAAGACAATAGAGCAGGAAATCAATAAGGCTAAGGGCCGTCATGAAGATATCTTACTAATTGGTGAGGATATGGATGTGGTGGAGTACAAATTAGCCAAGTGCTGTACTCCCATTCCAGGTGATGATGTATTTGGATTTGTGACTGTCAATGAGGGCATAAAAATACATCGTACTACGTGTCCTAACGCTACAGAACTTTTGGCGAACCATGGCAATCGAGTTATAAAGGCTAAATGGACATCACAATATGAGGTGGCTTTCCTTACAGGATTAAAAGTAATAGGAACAGATCGAGTTGGCTTAATTAATGACGTATCAAAAGTAATTTCCGAAGAATTGAAGGTTAATATGAGTTCACTATCATTTAAAACGGATCAAGGTATTTTTAGTGGCGAAATCATGCTCTATGTAAATGATACCCGTCATTTAGAAGTTTTGACTGGTAAACTTGAGAAAGTAGAAGGTGTGGTGAAAGTAAGTAGGTTTGACTCACGTACAAATTAATTCGAAGCTTCTGATCTGCTCCTTTGGAGACAGATTAAGGTGAAGCTATATTTGAACCGAATTTTAAAATGCCCATTAATCAGAAACTATTTGAAGAGGTAAAGCAGATTTTTATTGCTTACTTAGAAAAGAAGGAATTGAGAAAGACTCCAGAGCGCTATGCGATTCTAGATGAAATCTATTCATTACAGGGACATTTTGATGTGGAGTCATTATACATCAAAATGAAAAATAAAAACTATCATGTAAGTCGTGCTACCGTATATAATACATTGGATTTATTGGTGGAATGCGACTTAGTAAGCAAACATCAATTCGGAAAAAACTTGGCTCAATACGAGAAATCTTATGGTTATAAACAACATGACCATTTGATTTGCACGGAATGTCACAAGGTAGTTGAGTTCTGTGATCCCAGGATTCAAAACATCCAAACAACGGTAGGTGAATTGCTGCATTTTAATGTAATACACCATTCATTAATTTTGTATGCATCTTGCACTAAAATGAACTGCGAAAATAAAAAACGATGAACTTTGCTCAAGAAATAAAGGGAACCTCACTAGTCCTACGGATTTCAGGGGATCTGATCGGGGAAGATAGTGGAACCCAATTAGTTGGTGCAGTAAATGAAGCGGTGAGTCATAAGGTGCTTACTTGTATTATTGATATTTCCGGCCTTCGTTACATCAATAGTAGTGGAATTGGAGTCCTTATTACGATACTGACTAAATTTCGAAATAAAGGAGGAGAAGTTTATCTAATGAATCCCTCTGAGAGCGTGAAAAAGCTTTTAGTGATTACAAAGCTCAATGCCATTTTTCAAATAATTAAATCTGAACAGGAAGTTTTAAGTAAAAAATAGAACGCAGCTTCTTTGTTTCAAACAAAACCATAAAAATGAAAGTAGATGTATTGCTTGGCCTCCAATGGGGCGATGAAGGGAAGGGGAAGATAGTCGATGTGCTTGCTCCAAAGTATGATGTAGTGGCTCGGTTTCAAGGAGGACCCAATGCAGGTCATACATTGGAATTTGATGGGATCAAACATGTACTTCATCAAATTCCTTCCGGTATTTTTAGAGAGAAAACCCGAAACATTATTGGAAATGGGGTGGTTTTAGATCCTATTGTCTTTAAGGCGGAAATAGAAAAATTGGAAAAATACAATCTGAATGTCAAAGGCAATTTATTTATTTCCAAAAAGGCAACCCTTATTCTTCCGACACATCGATTATTAGATCAAGCGTATGAAAAGGCAAAGGGCGAAAATAAAATTGGTTCTACATTGAAGGGCATAGGCCCATCATATCAGGATAAAATCGGCCGTCAAGGCTTGCGAGTAGGTGATGTATTAGCGGATACATTCAAAGAAAAATTAAGGACGTTAACAGATATTCATTTTGAAATTTTAAAAGGGCACGATATTGAATTTGATTGGAATGCGCTTCAAAGTCAATTCTTGGATGCAATTGCTTTCCTAAAGCAATTTAAACTCATCGATAGTGAGTACTTTATTAATAGCGAACTTAAATCAGGCTCTTCAATTTTAGCAGAGGGCGCACAAGGATCCTTGTTAGATATTGATTTTGGTAGTTATCCCTTCGTTACCAGTTCAAGTACCGTCACCGCTGGTGCTTGTACAGGCTTAGGTGTCGCGCCTAAACATATTGGAGAAGTGTATGGTATTTTTAAAGCGTATAGTACTCGTGTTGGCAGTGGTCCCTTTCCAACAGAATTACTGGATGAGGTAGGTGAAAAAATGCGCCAAGAAGGTAAAGAATTTGGCTCAACTACCGGACGGCCGCGTAGGTGTGGATGGATTGATCTGCCTTCTTTAAAGTATTCTATCATGATCAATGGTGTTACGCAGCTCTTAATGATGAAAGCCGATGTACTCAATATTTTCCCTACCATTAAAATATGCACAAAGTACAAACTAAGTGATGGTAGCATTACGGAATCGGTTCCTTACGAAGTGGTGAATGAGAAAATCCAACCTATATATACAGAGGTGAAAGGATGGCACACGTCTCTTGAAGGAATTACTGAAAATAAAATGCCCGTGGAACTTGCACAATATATTGCACTTCTTGAGAAAGCGCTTGAAGTTCCTATTACGCTAATTTCCACTGGCCCTGATCGAAAACAAACGGTACACAGAAATAGATGATTTGATTTTTATTCACCTTTTCAAATTAGAGCTTAGGTAATCGAATAGTTCTTAATCGATTTACTGGTGTCTGGCCATCCTACTATCTAATGGCATATGCCTTCATAAATTAAAGGCTTTTCTATTTTCCCCACCCTCAGGCCTAATTATAATCATCTCATTATTTATAACAGTGATTGATGCTGTTAACCTATTTTGAAGGACTTATACTTTTCTGACAAATGGAATATTGGCTACTAAAAATCTACTATTATTTTTATTGGTAACAGACTGACAATCAATATGAGGTAATCGATCCTTTATCGCCCGTAAAAACTTTTATGTTGGTTAGTTGCAAAGCGAGTAATAGATGTTACCTTTGCACTCCCTTTTAGCGAAAAGGGGAAAATTGGGTTGAAAAGCTAGTTTTAGAGGAGTCTTGGTTATTAGGTTAATGAGTAGCCACATTTA
>JANPBK010000197.1:0-3301 GCA_031430395.1 Cyclobacteriaceae bacterium | reverse complement strand
TGTTTCATCGTAAAAATTGGAATTAAGCTAGCGTCATCAGTAAGAAAATCAATTACTCGATTCGAAGATCATCGCGAAGTTCGTTCACATCATCAGGGGTCTGAACGAATCCCCTTTCAAGTAGTAATTCCCCACAGCGTTGAATGGCAAGCACAATGCCATCAGCCACTTTGCCAATTCTTATATTTTGAATAATTACCGCAACTATTTTATCCCATTCTTTCTGATCAACGACTTTACTAATACCCCGGTCGGCCATAACAATTACTTCATGCTCAAAAAATGAGATAAAGATCATGATGCCTGTGCGATGGCGTGTGTTAAACACTTCTTCTTCCAAAAAAGCATTCTCCGCCCGCTTCCGGGTAGCCTGATCAAGATGAGACTGACTGAGCATCCATTTTCTTATTGGAGACACAAAATTCGAAATCAGTGCTCCAACGATACCCCCCAGTACTACCGTAAGAAATATGAATAAGGGGTCATATACTGCTAAGGAGGGAACATAGCGATCAAAAATGATAACCAATAGAAAAACACTGGCCGCACCCATCATAGCTGCGCGGTAGTTGGCAATGGTATAAAAACCACTTTTCTCCACAAAGACAGGTACAATTTCTCCTGAAATTTTGCTTTCGGCTTCTTTTACTGCGGCTTTGATTTTTTCTAAATCCTTGTCGCTAAATCGTTTTGCTATACTCATGATGGGTTAGTTCAGGTCTTGACAATAAAAATTAAATAGGAAATCAAATTTAAGGAATAATCTACTCTTGCCAGTTTATAAAAATTGAGAAGCGAATGGGCATTTTAGGGCTTCCAGTTTTCAGATATTCTTTCCCTTCCACTTCCCTGATCGCATATAAATAAAAGCCATTGTAAACATCGAAATCCAATACACCCATTCTGAAACCCAGCCCCACGTAATGGGTAAATTCCAGTACTCCAATACAACATAAACGTAAATACTGTAAATCGCGATGGTAATCACTTCAATTGCCAGATTGACATTCGTATTACCTGTACCCGTCACGGCATTGAGCCAAATCGTACCGAATGACATCATCAACAACGCCACCGAAACAATACGTAAAACAGGGATCGCTTCAGCAATAAACCCTTCACCCTGTCCATAAAAGGAAAGGAACAGCACAGGGAAAAGATTCAGTAACAAAAATAAAAGAGTTGAAACGCTCACGCTCAACTTTACGATCCTTCGGATCAAAGGCATCACTTCATCAGATTTTCCCTGCCCGATGATGTTGCTCACCATCGTATTGGTAGTGGAGGCAAAAGCCCAACAGAATATTCCAAACAGCCCAAAAATGTTTCTCATGGTATTGGATATGGCCAAAGCTCGTTCGCCATGGTGTTCAACCAGAATATAAAAATACTCCCAGGTTATAATGCTAATAGCATACTGGGCAATTAATGGAGCAGACTGCACTAGAATAAGTTTGGTCGTGATGGAATCCCATTTAATCTCTTCAAAGAATGCAAACGACTTGTGAATTCCTTTTACATGGATTACAATATAGATAACAATCAGACCCGTAGCTTCTGCGATTATCGATGCGTACGCTGCACCATTAAAACCTATTTCAGGTAATCCAAAATGACCATAGATCAACCCATAGTCTAAGAAAATATTGGCGGCCGCCTCCGCCAAAGTCCCCCATACAAGGAAGCGTGTTTGGTTTGTGCCAACCAGCAACGCATTTCTCATCACATAGAGATAGAGAAAGGGAAGACCCCATATCCGTATTAGCAAAAAGTCGATGACCTGTTCTGCCACAGCAGGACTATGGATAGTCGCTCGAAGAATAAGTGGAGCAAAGGAATAGGTAATTATAATACCTAAGAAAGCAATCACGAGAGCAATCCAAACTCCATGAAAAAATATTTTCCCTATTTCTTTGGGTAGATTTTGTCCTGCCCTTCGGGCAATGAGTGACTGCAATCCGTTGTTTAGTCCAAGCCCAATGACGGCAAAGATCATGTAGAACACGCCTGTAATTCCAGCGCTAGCTAGTTCTTGCTCGCCCAATCCACCCAAAAAAATATTATTGGTGATAAAATTAATTTGTGGGACGAGCATTGCCAACGAGATGGGCAATGCCATTGACAAGATTTGACGATAACCAGTTTGAAGCCGAAAGTCCATGAATTATAAAAAGAAAAGCCCCGAAGTTAACACCCGGGGCCAGATTTCACACAAAATACTTCTTGACGGATTTTAGATCCGCATGGAGAGCAACAAAAATTAAGTTGAGAACTAGGCTGCCTTCGACAGCTTATCTTCTTTTACTTTGTTTGTTCGCACTTCTTTTGAAGTCAGGTCAAACCACTTCACTTCTACCAGATTTGACTTTAAGTACTTGAGCACTTCCATCACTTTACCATCCAATTTGCTTCGTACACGTTCGCCTTTTCTAAATAATCTTCTCATCTTCTATTGTTAAATTACATTCTTATCGCATAAATATATTCCCGGGGGTAGTCTTCATAAATACCTGAAAATGTGACTAAGTCACCGGGCTTCTTTTTCTTTAGCAGCTCATTCAATTCTTTCGCTGACTTTATCTCTGCATCGTTGACGTGTGTGATAATAAATCCTTCGCGCATTTCTGTGTAACGGGCAATCTTACCATTTTCCAATGACTTTACTTTTACCCCAGCATTAATTTCAAGTTTCTTTAATGTTTTTGTGTCCAGATCTTCCAGCTCCAATCCCAAGGCAGCCACAGCATCTTTTTCTTCACGTTTAACGGTGCCTGTTTTACCCTCACGATTTTTAAGGGTAACTGGTACTACAACGATTTTTCCCTTACGGTTAACCGTCACATTTACTTTGTCACCTGGCCGCTTACGCCCGATATATTCAATCAACGAAGTGCTTGATTTGACAGGAGATTCATCCAATTTTATGACAACATCACCTTTCTGAAGCCCAGCCGCTTTGGCAGAGCTATTTTCGGCAAAGTCAGCAATAAATGCTCCTTCATTGACATCAAGATCTTCTGCCTTTGCCAATTCGCCATTTACGTTGGTCACCTGAACTCCAAGCCAGCCGCGTTGCACGGTGCCATAGGCGATTAAATCTTCCACCACCTTACTTACTATGTTAGCAGGAACGGCAAAGCCATAGCCTGAATAAGATCCTGTTGGGCTTGCAATGGCAGTATTGATTCCCAAAAGACCGCCATTAAGATTGACTAGTGCACCGCCACTATTACCGGGATTAATGGCAGCGTCAGTTTGAATGAAGGATTCAATAGCCGTATTTCCGTTTTGTTGATTCTCC
>JANPBK010000196.1:0-2266 GCA_031430395.1 Cyclobacteriaceae bacterium | reverse complement strand
TACAGTCAAGGACAATCAACCTACTCTTAATCAAGCAATTAGCGCCGCTTTCGCCGAGGGTAATATTCCCAAGGAGAATTGTGCAGAAACCCTTAACGTTGGTCATGGTCGAGAAGAGATCATGTTCTAGCCCCCTAATCAGTCGGACTGACTCTCTTAGAAAAACGCTTTAAATTTGCGCATTATGACTAAAGAGAGAAAAGTCTGGAGCCCCGAACTGAAGCTACAGATCATCCGTGAAGCGGCCGAGCATGGCTTTGAAGTTACCCAACGTAAGTACGGGTTTTATTCATCTTTGTACTACAGGTGGTTAAAAGATTATAGAGCTAACGGCGAGGACGGCCTTAAAGGCACGAAGCCAAAAGCTAAGGTGCCTGTATCTGATCCTGAGAAACAAACCCTCAAAGAGAAGATCGAATTACTCGAGCATATTGTGGCTCAAATGACCCTTCAGTTGGCTTTGCGCGACGAAGTGATAAAAAAAAAGTACCCGACCCTTTCCCCAAAAATGAGCTTCGAATGATCGCCATTGAATACATAAACAAAGGCTTAACTCGTTCTGAATGTCTTGCGGTTTGCGGCATAAGTAAGCATGATCTTTACTACAAACCTTTGTCTGGCAAGGTTGGACGTAAGGGTAGTCTAATGACCAAGAAGCTGGAGAATGGAGTCTGGGTTGAGGTTGCAAACGAAGTTGTCGTTGCAGCTATTAAAGATCGATTAAAGGATCCTCTATGCGATTATGGTCACCGAAAAATGGAATCAGAGTTACAGCATATTGGTTATCTAATCAACCATAAAAAGGTGTTTCGTCTGATGGCCTTACACCGTTTGCTTAAGCAGCGAATTGTTAAACCCAAGAAGAATTATGCCCAGTATCGGATCTTGACTCCGGAGGCTCCACTTACGCTTATTGAGATGGATATCAAGCAAATATGGCTGTCTGCGGAGCAAAAAAAGGCATTCATACTAACATTGATAGATGTCTTTACTAGGGTAACGTTACATTGGCGGGTTGGTTATTACATGAGACAGGAAGAAGTTGAGGAAAGCCTCAGCGCACTAATTGAAGACCACCTAATTCCACATCAAACATTTTCTTGGGAGATTAGCATTGAAATTCGAAGCGACAACGGACCACAATTCTGCGCAAATTCGATTATCAATTTTATGGCTCAAAATGGTTTTAATCAAACCTTCACCCATCCATATACACCGCAAGAAAATGGTCATATTGAATCCTTTCATTCAATATTGTCAAGTGCGATCCAGTTTGAGAATTTTAAAGATCTGGACCAGTTAACCAAGCGCCTAGAGATCTTTTATGATAACTACAACGAGAGGCGTTTACATGGAAGCATTGCCAATCTTCCACCAAATGTTTTTTGGAGGCTATGGGTCAAAAATCTAATAACCCGGAAGGTAAAGGTGAAAAAAGGAAACAGGAAAGATGTTACCTTTAAGCTTCGGATTCCAAGATATGAAGTACATTTACATGGCAGACAAAGTGAGCTTGAGGCTTTGAGTCGGCTTATTTCATAGAAGCTCAATGCTCGTATAAAAGAAAAAAGCTGCAAGGGTAACCCAAACAGCTGAACATCGGCAGGATGAAGATCGCTGTCGGCAATTGAGTTGGCTTTACTAAGGTAAAGCTAAATCTTTCACTCCCTTCAAAAATAAGAGAGTAAAGTCCGATAATTAGGGGGCTGAACCACCAGCACAAACGCTTCTAAGGTTGCCACATCGCCAATTGCTTCATCTACTTCGTGTAAGTCTTTTTTAACCTCATCCGGCATAATGCTTTCATGGGCAAAAATGGAACGGATTTTTTCGGCCTTTTCCCTTGCTGCTTCAATCTCGTTGGTAATTTCAACATCCAATTCATCTAACTCAGGGCTTGCTCCAAAATCAATGCGTATTTGTTTTGAGAATCTGTTTTGGGCTTTATCAGGATTTAGTAATACCTCTTTCAAAACCTTGTCCATCACAGAACGGTTATCATCGGCTAACGCAATGCTTACACCTGATGTGCTTTGTATGCGTTGTATTTTTTCAATGATGATTTTAAGTACCACCACATCCATAGGATTATCTTCTCCAAATAGCACCTTTACATCAATGGTGTTTTGATGATTTCCGTTTTTATCAATCCATCCCGGTTGTCCATAGCGGTCAACACGGCCTTCTCTTTGTTCCAAACGGTTAGGGTTCCAGGGTAAATCGTAATGCAGGATGGCATTGAACTTATCTTGAAGGTTAATACCCT
>JANPBK010000195.1:0-14603 GCA_031430395.1 Cyclobacteriaceae bacterium | reverse complement strand
CAATCTTTGCAAGAGTGATAAGATTATGAAATGGCATTATATATGGAAAACGCTATTTTTTAAATGCCCTATTACCATAAGAATGGCATATTAAGTTCGATATTCATTCTTTAAGTTTATTTTTTAATGTATATTCGTTGGCTAAATAATACAATTTCTCCACCCCTAAATTATTTTAAGATGAAAAACTTATCTAAGATTCTGTTGTTTGGGATTATTATCGTTGGTGTTGGTAATTCTTGTAGTACAACTAGCTCCGTTACCCCTCAATCACAAGCCCAGCTATTAATTGGCTCATGGAAGGAAGTTAGTTATGTTCGTACACTGTGTACAGATCCTTTGCAAAATGAAACCTTAAAGGCTTGTGTTGGGGCTGAGTGTGGAACATTAGTTATTACATCGAGCACAGCAACTATTAAAAAAACAGGCGTTGCCGATATAGTTTTGAATTATACAGTTAGTGGAAATGTCTTAACTGCCACTCCTTCACAAGGGGATGTTATCACTTTTGCAATACTTGGGACCACACTAACAATTGTGTCAACTCAGCCCGCTAGCGGGTCTTCTGCTAATTGTGTAGGAACAAACGTTTACACTAAAATATAGTTTAAATCTATCGCTAATGGACCTGACTATCCTAAAGATGGTCAGGTTTTTTAATGCTCATTGGTTTACTAAATCCCAGCATACCATTTTATAAAATTCATCTTGCATTAAGAGTGGGGTCAGTCAACAATTCTATTTAATGAATGTGAATAGCGATCACATCGAAAACTTGCATGGCGTTTCAACGATCCAAGTTTGATACTGGTAACGAGAAATCTTTTACCATAATTGCTTGATACGATAAGAGAGATTTACGGAGAAGTAATTAATAGCGAGAATAAATCCAACTTCATTGTTTATCCAATAATATAGGTAATTGAATCGATCGTATAAATGATAATTGTCGTTAACGATATAGATTATTGGCATTGAAATTAAATTCACATGGCTTTAGATTTGAACATAAAAGCAAACGAATTGTTCAACTTAAAATAAAGCGTTATGAAAAAAGTTTCTAAAATATTATCGTTAGTAATTTTAGTCGCTGCTCTATGCAGTGCCTGTAGTACAGATTCAACTCCTGTTAGTCAGTCTCAAGCCCAATTGTTGATCGGATCATGGAAGGAAGTCAGTAGTGTAACCACGCTCTGCACGGATGCTTTACAAAATAAAGCATTAAAGACGTGTGATACATCTTGTGAAACCTTGGTAGTCACGTCAAGTTCTGTTACGATCAAGAATTCTGGTGTAGCTGACGAAGTTTTTACGTATACACTATCCGGCAATGTGATTAACACTACACCATCCTCCTCAGAAGCACTCACTTTTTTGATCGTAGGTACGACACTTACAATTACCGGAACGAGACCCAATAGTGGCAATGATGCTAATTGCAAAAAGGTTACTACTTATAGCAAAATATAATTCAAAGTTAATTGAGTTATACATTTGACCTGACTCTCCTAAAATGGATAGTCAGGTTTTTTTATGAGGCAGTATTGGAGTGAAAGGTTCGAACCATTCAATGTTTGGAACTATCTATTGTCTGGCATTTGGTGAAATGAAAAGCAGTCACATTTAAGTAACTGCTTTGGAATATGAACACTGTTGTAATCTTACCAGCGACCAACTGATTACAAATCAGTTGGTCTATCTGCTTAGTAAAAGTGAGTTAAATGAGGTGCGGAAATACGTTTAGAATCCGGTTTTACTATTTCTGATAAGCTTGGAGCAGATGATTTGTTCAAGTTGAGATAGACTCTCGAATTTGGGCAAACCGATTTTGAGTCGAATAAGGTTGCACTCCTAGGCAACGGGAACTTTACCTTTTAACTACCTTGAACCTGTGCAGCATATCTCCCTCTTTTATTCTAAGTAGGTAAATGCCTTGTGTTAGATGTTGAACGTTTGCGCGATAAACATCAGTATGTTTTTCAAATTCAATGATGTTTCGTCTTCCGACAAGGTCTACTAATTGGAAGTCAGAGATATCATTCTTTATTCCGGAAAGCTCCAGGTAATTTTCAACAGGGTTGGGATAAACATCTACAGAATTACTATATCCCACTAAATCTCCCTTCACAATAATTGGAGTTTCATCGGAAAACTCACTTGCGCAGTCGTCAATAGTTACTTGTACTTTGTAGATACCAACGGCAGTTGACGGAACGTTGAGTGTACTGTTTGTGGCGGATAGAATAGCAGTCACATTTCAGTAACTACTTTGGAATATGAACATTGTCGGAATCGAACCCGCGAACTACTGACTACAAGTCAATTGCTCTACAAGCTGAGCTATTGTAACCAACGAACGGGCGCGTGTTCTGCTAAAAGGATCAACACATCTTTTATTGACGTACAGCCATCAGCTTTTATGCTTTTAATAGGAAGTCTACTTTTCTGTTTTTACCAGTTTACGACTTTCCAACACAGCCCTTACTTCATTGGCACGCGCTTCGTCAACATCATAATTACGCATGATGTAAATGGCAGCGAGAGTTCCTATAATCGGAATACCTGAAAAAAATATTCGCATCCCGGTTAGAGCTCCTTCAGGTTGCACTGAAATATTCGGGTCAAAACCCACTAGTGTCATCAGGGTACCGCTTAGCAATCCGGCTATAGCAAACCCAACCTTCACCATCCACCAATAAATCGCGCCAAAAATTCCCTCGCGTCTTTTGCCCGTGTTTAGTTCATCCAGGTCAATGACATCGGCCGTCATGGACATCATGATCGTGAACAAACTTCCGATGCCAAACGAGAAAAGTGGTAGAGCGAATATGAACATGTATGGCTTGCCGGGAATAAACAAAAACCAGAACAGGATATAACCGAGTACAGATATGCTTTGAGAAATAACAAAGGTTCGCTTTTTCCCAATCTTGGTGGACATCTTGGCAACAATGGGAATGACTAAGAAAGTGGTGAATAGTGCACCCAGACAACCAAATAGGGTTGGCCAAACACCGGACGCGCCTGTATTCCCGTTAAACAGATGGTAGACGATAATGAAAAATGAAAAGCTGGCGATGGTATTAAAGGCATTGAATATTAAGAATGTAGCCGCGCACAATTTTCGGAAGGGGGGTGACGCGAATGCTTCTTTAAAACTTTTAAAAATTTCTTTTACGCTTCCACCTATCGATTGAAGGTTAAGCGGGGCATAATTTTCATGAAGGGTTGATTTGCTTTTTATAAAAATTGCAGGCACCATGGCAAAGATCATACACGCTATACCCACCCAAATTGCTAGTGTTCTTGTTGCAACATCTGCCGATTCAAACCAACTCTTATCATACATGACTACCCAAAACCAGGGCGCAATTACCCATGCCCATTGGCCAATCCATTGAGCTGTGGCCATGATGTTTGTACGTTCATGAAAATCGTTGCTCATTTCGTAGCCCATGGCTACATAGGGTACACTAAAAATGGTTAAGCCTAAATAGAAGACAAAAGACCAGAGCATAAAGAAGGCAAAGTTGTAATTGATGCCATTTTCTCTATGGAGCTGCCACATGATCACAAAAGAAATCCCAAGGATAATGGCACCCAGGAACACATACTGCCTGCGCCTGCCCCAACGTGATTTAGTATTATCAGAAATGTAGCCCATGATGGGATCTATAAGGGCATCAAAAATTCGCGGCAGAAAGAAAATGACTCCCCACATCCAACCCGGAAAGCCAAGGTCTTGTACCAATACTACCATGAAGATACCCAGCACCGCAGGGAACATTTGATTCGCAAGCATTCCAACACCGAATGCTACTTTTTGACCGAACGGGACTTTAGTTGTAAGTGTAGACATGGTTATAAGTTTTAGCGGATTGTAGTTATAAGAATAGTTATATGTTTGTTGCTAGTGTTTGACTGTGGAATTTGATTTTGCTGGTGGGGCTATTATCTCATCCTGTAGCTTCTTAACATTTCCACCATAGGTTTTACTAATAGGATGGCCACCCCGAGTGAGTTTGTAGAATGCCCCTTGATCGACTAACCCCCACAAAGCATACTTGGCTTCGCCTGAAAGTCCAATCAGACCAAAATGATTTTCTGAACCATTCGGATTTACGGCATCTTTCCATTGCTCATTGATCGCTTCAAAATAAAAACATGAGATACCCGAAGCATTCGTCCAATCGCGCATGTGTTTGTAATATAACCCTTGCTTATATTCATCAGCAGCCCGTGAACCATTCGGTCCATAATAACCATCGGACACGGTGGCCCAACCCGTTTCCCCAATATGAATGGGCTTATCTACACCCAGACTTTTTACATAATTCGCAACTGAATCATATTGTGATTTGGCAAATTCTCTGGCACGTAGCATGGCCTTCTCTGTTTTTTCAACTTCTGAAAGTTTTGTCTCTTCTATGGGTACTCGCCAAAACTCAGGATTGTAATGCGTGTTGTGATAAGGATAGGTGTGCATGGAGATGTAATCCACCGCTTTTACCAACTTGGTAAGATCCTCCGTGTGATAGCTGTTATCTCCACCGCCCCACGAGGAAAAATCATCGGAACTGGTGATCCAAATGTCATTGGGGAGTTTGCCTGACGCCTTTAATGATTGCAAATGGTTTACCCACTTCAGGATAACGGAAGGCTGCACGTAGTAACTCGCAGCCCACTTCACCATAGCCTCATTACCCACGGCAATTACTTTAACAATTTCCGGATATTGATTGGTCAATTCCACTGCGCGGTTAATCTCATCTTCGTTTTGTTCGCTTTCAATGTTGTGATCTGGAGCTTGATCTTTCCATGCATTTTTGCAATCGATCCAGGCACCCAGCATCACATACATTTCAAAATCAGGATCAGCGGTCTTTAACTCATGGATGGCCTGCAGTAAGTTGGAAGCATGCGGAAATTGGATATTGTACGTTCGAAGTATCCTTATCCCCATCGCGGATAAGATTTTAACATCTTCTTTTAACTGATCGAGAGTGGGCTGGATCTCCCTTGATTTTTGCCGATAACCTTCATAGCAGATAGCCAGGTAATCAGGGTTGCCCAAAATATCCTTTGCCGAAACTTCTTTCTGCTCAGCAGATTGACCTGACTGACTTTCTGTTGGTTTCTGATTGCAGGAATGGCTGACCATAAAAGCCATCACGATACAGATCATTTGTAAAACCGACTTCATCATACTTTCTTTATCACATTCAATGTTAACGCACCTCCGAAATACTCTTTCACTACTTCAAACTTACTGGATTCAAATAAACGATTAGTCGGATGATATCTCCCGTTCTGTTAAATAGTTTCTGACTCATCTGCTGATCAAGACTCAAATTGTCAAATTTTGTAACTGCACCCGTATTCAACACAACCTCTAGTGCATTCTTATCAGCAAGTTTGTATAAAACAGGAACCTGGCAGTAGGTGAAACACAATGAATTCATATCCAGCACCAATTCATTTGCCTTTCCATTCACATCAACATAATGGAACAGCTGTTGTTTCGATAGGAATTCGGTTTTTCTTAGCATGCATGGATTAAAACCAAGACGGCTATCCTTCACATATACGCCTAGTTCTCCAAAGCGAGTCAGAACATCTTCCTTTACCTGGCCTGTCATGCCCGGTTGTTGAGCTCCTTTATGCGCAGGTGTGTGTGAGTAAGGATCGGTAGGGAAGGCACCATAAAGCGTGGGGGGTTTATGAACGCCAATCCCTTCACTGATTTCATAATAATGCTCCAAGAGTTTACCCACAAGCGTTTCGTTCTCTTTATCCTCCATTGCTTTCAGGCAACATTCCTGCGTAGCCAGCTGCAGTTTGGAAACCATGTGCCAGTAGATGGAACCTAACCCTTCGTAGCCAAAGAATGTGCCCGACCTTCCGGTGAATGCTTTATGGTTAAAAACTTGTTCAAAAATCTGAAGCACCTTGTCTTTATCTGCAGCAATAAACGAATTTTGACTTACGTCCAGTTTTTCCAACGCTTTTCTAAGATCGGATGCATTTCGAAAATTCCCGTTGAAGTGATACCCTCCATTGGCGTCTTGTTCAATAATCAGGTTGTTACCTTCCTTTAATAAGCTGGTCAATAAAGCTGACTTTGTTATTTCCGATTTTGGAATATTGTTCTTCTTAAGAAAGCCTGGCAAATCCTTATTGGGGTAAAGTATGTAGCTATACTGATCTTCTCTGAAGAGGCTACTCGCTTTCAAGCCGTTCAATGTTTCAAGAATTTCTTTGGATGTCAAATAACCAGAACTTAACACCGCCACTTGCCCTTCGAGCATCTCACTCAGATAAGAGATAGAAACTTCGTGATCGTTTTCAACAGTCACCAAATTGTACGCATGATATAAGTTGTCTTTTCTTTTATTGGCACGAATAGTATGCTCCAGATAGCTTAAGATTAATGTCGAGAATTCAACAATATCCTTTATAAATAACATGCTTCGGTGATCACTAAACGATTGATTGTAGATCTGTGTTCTGTAATGACTACTCGCTGATCCCAAGCCATCCAGGATCGTCTTTCGATCTTTGTTCGTAATCGAACCGGCCAGCAAGTGCTGATTCTTGACAAGCGCTGCCCGACAATTCTCGAAAAAAGTCAACAGCTCTTCCGAAATCTCGACCTCCTTATTCGTACTTCGTTGGAGCACCCCTATAAAAAATGTCAGAAATCTTCTGAGGTAGTAAAGTGTCACCATCGACACACCGTTTCCTACCAGCGCATTGTTAGCATCATTCCATTCGGGCCGTTGTGTGTTCATCCAGATGCCACCCTCGGGAATGAAATTGGATACTTTGGCCAATACGGTCGCCAGTAGTTTCTCTATAAAATTGACATGGTGTATGACACCTTTTTTATTTTGTAGCAAGACACTATCAGCGCCTAACGATGCTCCTCGCTCTCTAATGGCGTGATCAAGTTTACGGTCAAAATCAATCGTGTCCTTCGGATTTCGTAAAATGTCTTCGTAAGACTTTATTCTATAAGGCACATTTGCATACACAAAAACATTCTCATTAAAATAACTTGCCAGTTTTCCCGGTGCATGCTTTTCCGAAAACTCTAAGAACTTTAACAAATAAATTATCTGATGATCGCCCCAATAGCCGATGTACGACCAGGGATCATCGGCTTCAATTCTTTCCCAATCGATGCCGTTTTTTGTAACCCGGTACGGATTATATCCATCAAATGTTGAGGCATTTAAGAACCTGAACATCATCCCATCAATAAACTCCGGGTAGGAGTGAGCCAGCGCTTCCCAGTTCTGAAAAATATCTCGCCAGTTGCCGGCATAGTCGAGTACTTTGGAGCCGTCATGTTCGTTGCGGGTATTAATCGAAAATTTATTCCAGGGCCGGCTGGGGTCGCCATGTCGTCTGCTGAACTTTAATGGGAGATATTCAAAGCATAAGCGCTTAAGGTCTTTATCGTTTGATTGTAGCGCCAGAGTCTTCAATTCCAACAGGGAGAATTGATTAGGAAGGTTCTGGATACTTTGCTTATGCCGTTGGAAGATTTCCTGGTTTGCTTTAGCAAGGTAATTTTGTAAATCACTTTTTTCGATTTGATAATTGTTATCAAAGATGCCACCCCGCATGATATTAAACATGGCATTGAAAAAGTGTCGGGTGTCTCTGAGTCCGTCAGCCGTGAGCTGTAACCCATCCGCACCCGCATTCAGTTGAATGAGTTGCTGGGTTCCGGACTCAATATCTTCTTTAATTTTGGTTGCTAGCTGTTTGTCGCTTTTTAAAGCGTTCGAAATGGCGATGACTTGTGAAGCATTTTGATTGACATCTGCTACCATCATCCATTCTTTTTTTCCGTGCGATTCTATCGAAAGATCGGTGTTGATAAAGTAGGCTCCCTTCTCTGCTTTCACATCACTCTCTTCATTGATGGCCAAGCCTTTTCTGAAGGAATCCAGCTGCCTTGAGGAGAGCAGATGTTTTGGATTCTCCAACCCGATGGACCATGCAATATTTGCTTTCAGTGCCTCGCTGGGTTCGGCCCTATCTACAATGATGGCGCTCAACGCGAAGATTCCAATACCACTCTCTCTTTCAAGTTCACTTCGTTTATAAGCATCCACGAGGTTGCTCAGTTGGTTTTGTGTGGAGCTTTCTACTCCAAAGGGCATGATATTCTGAATGCCATCGAGCAGTGACAAGCTTATGGTAGATGGGCTTGAGTTGATCACACGACTAGTCTTGACAAAACCATAACGGTTACTGGTGCTCCACTGGTATTGGAAACTTAGGTTTAAGTCGTGATTGATTTCTTCAAAAAGTATTTTATTTCCATACACATTCTTATACAGATTTCGCTTCAGATGATAGAGGTTGGCATTGTGGATAGAAAAGGGTTCCCACACCATTAAGCTACCCTCATTCTGTATACTAATAATTGTTTTTGATCCGGTGATTTCCGCAGATTCTATGATTTTATCATCGGTGTAATAGGGAAACAAAGCACGTTCCGCATCTTTTCTACCGGCACTTAATCCGCCATTGCTCGCAATAAAAAGCCAGTGATTAGAGTCACTTAGGATGCTCATAAAAAAGGGTCGCATGGTATCGACATTCGAAATCTGATAGTAGATTTCGTTATCAATCTTTACTTCTGCTAATCGTGTGTGTTCATTCTTTTTCACCTTGTGTCATATGTAGTTTATCAAATATATAGGTTTTCATCTATTCGTTAATTAATTCCAAAATTGACTTATAGTAGCTTATCAGTTTCTCTATAGGCTGGGGGAGCTTCAAGAATTATGGTGTTCAATAATCCGTTTGGTATTCAGTGCAAAAACTAATGTATTCCTAAACCAATACCATCAACTAAGAAAGGAATGCTGCTTCTCAAAGACTTTTAAAAGCCTTACTTCAGTTTAATTAATCGGGTAATTACGTGAGAATTTTAGCATATGGACAAATCTAACGTATGAAGAACTTATAAGTCATAAAATTGGAAGGAATTAAAGAGGAGCAGATACATTAACTCCAGACATGCAAGGTGCAATAGGCGAGACATCTTGCCTAAAATTGTCTTAGCTTTTTGACTTCCCTCAAAGAAATTTCGAAATTAAAAGTTTCATTGATATTTCAGTAGAGTCATAAAAAAAACCTTGTAACTAATTGTATTACAAGGCTTTAAGTATGTCTTCAAGAGCCCCCTGCCGGAATCGAACCAGCGACCTACTGATTACAAGTCAGTTGCTCTACCAGCTGAGCTAAGGAGGCGTAAACGAGGCGCAAAAATACGGTAAGAATCGGTTTTTACAAGCCTTGAGCAGGCTGATTTATCATTTTTAATTGTTTTTTGAGCAGAAGCAAGTGTTCAGCGGCTTCCTTTATTTTATTCCCGTACTCCTCCTTTAATTGACCTGCATTTTTGGCTCGATCGAAGAAAGAAAGATTATTCTGCAGAACAGCAATATCGTTTTCTGCTTTGGTGATTTGTTTACGGATGGTTTGCTCTTTATGATATATTTTTCTCTCCGCTTCCGGGTCGTTCTTCAACGAACTTAACTGCAATTCTAAAGCAGCTTGTTCTTTATCGTTAGAACTCATACTCTCTATCGAAGAAATGCCTTTTCCCACCGCTTCGTTAAACCGAGATTTGATAGAGGCAACTACTCGCTTTGGTACAAAACCAAGAATATTAAACTGATTTAGGAGGTCTCGTATTTGCTGTAATGTGCCGGATTTTTCGGCTGTAATGCGTTCCAGTTCTGTAATCAACGCTTCTTTTTTTATAAGATTCTCCTCTTGCTCCTTATCTGTTTTGTCAAATAAATCTCTGCGTTGTCCAAAGAAAAAATCACAAGCTTCTTTAAATTGTTGATAAATCTTTTCTCTCCACTTCTCAGGTACCGGTCCGATTTCTTTCCATTGAACCTGTAATGTTTTCAATTCATTGGAAGTTTTTTCCCAGTCCTTATTTTCCTTTAATTCCAAGGCTCTTTGAACGAGCGCTTCTTTGAGTTTTAAATTTTTAGAGCGCTCTTCATCCAATTTTTTGAAGAACACATTTTTATTATGAAAAAAGGATTTAAAAGCTGTCCAAAATTTCTTGTTCACTTCCTTCTGCGTGGCGCGAGGTACGCCCCCTAACGCATCCCATTTTTTCTGTAGTTCTAAAATCTCTTTTGTTTTTTGGTTCCAGTCTTTTATTCGGTCGGAAGTAAAAGTGGCAAAGGGTGAAACTTCTTCACAAATACTGTTCTTCTTTTCACCATTTTGAATTAACTCTTGATGTAAGTTGGCTACAAAGACATCTCGCTTTGCGTAGATCGCATCTGAAGCTGTTTTAAATTGTTGCCACAGCGTTTCCTGATCTTCTTTTGGGACAGGGCCAATGTGTTTGAATTCATGATGTAACTCATTTAATTCACGCACAGCTTCTTGCAAAGAACTAGCTTCCTGCAATTTTCCGGCACGCACACAGAGTTCACGCTTTGCTTCAAGGTTCTTCTTTCGGTCTAATTCTTTCAATTCAAAATAGATATTCCGATGATCATAGAATCTGTCTATGATGGCATTGTAATTAGCCCACAATGTTTTCAATTGGGTAACTGGAACGGGGCCACTATTCTTCCATTCTTTTTGGAGGTCTTTAAATTGATGGAAAGTTTGCGGTGAGTCTTCTCCATCTACTAGAATCCGGAGCCTATCCAGAATTTCATTCTTATGTTTTAAGCTTTCATTCTTTCTATCTTCTAAACTCTTGAAGTGCGCATTTTTCTTTTCTTTAAGTAGTTTAATAATCGCATCAAATTGATGATCTAATTCATCAACCTTATACTCAAAATCTTCTTTGGTACCTCCTTGCTGTAAATAAATATCTAAAGCAAGCTTTCTTTCAATTTGACGAAGCTCATCATAATAATGCTTGGCTTCTTTCAGGACGTTGTCGATTTTACGAAAATCATCTTCTTTGATCAACTCTTTGGCGAGGTTAACAAAATCAATTTTTTGATAAGCAGAGAAATCAATGGGCTTAACGGCCTGATCATCGGTCATTTCTAATAGGCTTATTTCTCCCTCCAATGGAGCACCATTTAATTTCACTGCATCTTCCATTAATTCGTTCGCCATAACAGTTTCCTTCTCTTCCCTAGATTCATTAATATCTTCCATACCTCACTTATCATTCATAAGAACCCCAAAAATACGAAATTTGGTCAATTCATATTGGGGTCAATAGGGTAATTTGAATAAACTGAAAACCTCCCACCTAAACTTTGAAGGGATTTTTTCCACATCAATTCTGGTGGTGTTTCGAATATGAGATCCTGCGATACTTGATCACTTACGATCCAGGAATCTGCTTTAAGCTCTTCTTCCAATTGTCCGGGAGACCAGCCGCTATAGCCGAGGAAGAACTTTATGTCTAGCACGTCAAGCTGATTAGATTCCGTGAGGAGAAGGAGTTGTTCGAAATTTCCACCCCAAAAAATACCTTCGCACACTTCAATACAATCTGTTAAATTAGGAATACGATGGATAAAATGCAGCGTATCTTGCTGCACAGGACCTCCGATGTAGACTTTTGATTGAATATTTCTAATATCCTCCATAATTTCCCCAACTAGTGATTCAGAAGGCTTATTTAGTACAAATCCGACAGAACCGTCTACATTATGCTCAGTGAGAAGGATAATGGTGCGTTCAAAATTGGGATCCGGCAGATAGGGCTCAGATGCTAATAATCGACCCTTTTGTGGCTGGAGTTTATTTTTATATTGAAAAAATTCCATGTTTGATTACTAAATAATGACGAATTGGAGAGATAAACGTTACTCGATACCAAAGCTAGCTCGAATAAAGTATAGGAATTGCTCAGATGCAAACGCTGGATTTACTAATTTTTCAAAAAATCAATAAAACTTATGAAGGGTTTAGATGAAATCAGGAAAGAGTACTTAAAAACCACTCTTAACGTATCAGATGTGGATAAAAATCCAATCATTCAGTTTGAGAAGTGGTTTGCAGAGGCACTTGAATCTAAAGTTCCGGAACCTAATGCTATGACACTTTCAACCATTTCTGAAGGAAATCGACCATCGGCAAGGATTGTTTTGTTGAAAGGAATTGAGCATCAAAAATTTTTATTTTATACAAACTATCAGAGCCAGAAAGGGGAGGAGTTAGAAAAAAATCCCGCTTGTGCACTTACTTTTTTTTGGCCGGAATTAGAGCGTCAAATTAGGATTGAAGGTTTAGCTACTCGCGTTGATGAATCCGTATCCGAAAAATATTTTCAAAGTCGACCCAGAGCAAGTCAGATTGGTGCGTGGGCTTCACCACAAAGTTCCATCATGACGAATAGAGAAATACTGGAAGAAAGGGTTCAACAAATGGAAAAAAAATATGAGGGATTTACGCTATTGCCAAAGCCGAAGCAGTGGGGTGGCTATGCAATAGATCCAATTGAAATCGAATTTTGGCAGGGTAGACCTAGCCGATTACATGATAGAATTGTCTACTATAAAAAAGAGATAGATTGGGTTATCCATCGTCTCGCTCCCTAAGGAAACTATCTATCCATTACTTTGTATATGGAGTTAATAGATAGGCTCTGCTGCGTTTAATAATCTCCAATGGTCTCAGGTAATTGAGCCAATGCTTTAGCGAGTTCATCATCATTAGGAGCAACACCATGCCATTTGTGCGAGCCCATCATGTAGTCAACACCAAAACCCATTTCTGTTTTCATGATATTCAAGACAGGTTGACCTTGCTTCGTCAGAGATTTTGCTTTTTCAAGACCTTTGACTACCTCGTTCATATCATTACCATTAAATTCTTGGACGATCCAACCAAAAGCTTCCCATTTTGCTTTTAGGTTAAGTAAAGACAAGATTTTATCAACGGGCCCATCAATTTGTTGGCCATTGTAGTCGATAGTAGCAATAAGATTATCAATTTTATTATGAGCAGCATACATGGCGGCTTCCCACACTTGCCCTTCTTGTTGCTCACCATCGCCCATTAAAACAAACACTAAACGATCGTCACCATTCAGTTTTTTTGTTAATGCCGCACCTGCAGCTACAGATAATCCTTGACCTAAAGATCCTGAAGCAATTCGTATACCCGGCAAATGTTCATGAGTAGCAGGATGTCCCTGTAATCGCGTATTTAAAACGCGGAAGGTTGCCAATTCTTTGACCTCAAAATAACCAGATCGAGCCAATGTTGCATACCATACCGGAGAAATATGCCCGTTGGATAGAAAAAATAAATCTTCTCCGTTGCCATCCATGTTAAATTTTGAATTGTGCTTTAAGAGATGAAAATAAAGTGCGACAAGAAAGTCTGTGCAACCTAATGAACCTCCTGGGTGCCCACTCTGACAGGCATGAACCATTCTAACAATGTCTCTGCGAATTTGGGTGGCGGTATTTTGTAATTTGGAGATGTCCGGCTGGCTCATGATGTAGAATAAATTTTGCGCGAAGATAATGGGATTGGTGAATTTGGAAAATTGTTTTAGCAATCAGAAACGAAATAGGTTGATAAAGGAATCATGACTAATATCCAATTGCCTTATCGTCACCTCTGGTATAATCACCGGCTCCTTCCAACTTCCCGTTTTTAAGAACAAGGATAGCATCCACGCGTCCAAATCCGGTTCCTTTGATGTAGCTAAACTTATGTCCCATCACCGCTAAAGATAAACTATCCTGTTCTGTCAATGCACCTTTCTCAGGAAGAATCGCGTCCGGAAGCCATTGACTATGGAGTCGCTTGGCGTTGACCGCTTCTTGCATGCCCATACCATGTTCAATCACATTTACAATGGTTTGAAATACCCCGGTAATGATTTTAGTTCCACCCGGTGAACCAACGACCATAAATACGTTTCCGTCTTTCTCAATTATCGTTGGTGACATGGCGCTAAGCATCCTTTTACCGGGTTCTATTTTGTTAGCAGTACCACCAATAGCTCCATACATATTAGGTACACCCGGCTTCATACTAAAGTCATCCATTTCATTGTTCATAAAAAAGCCAGAGCCGTCCACTACTACAAATGAACCAAACCAACCGTTTAGTGTGGTGGTGACTGCTACCGCATTTCCTTGCGGATCTACTACTGAAAAGTGTGTAGTTTCTTCAGACTCATAGCCTGGGATATTACCTGACTTTACCTCTGAACTAGGTGTGGCTTTCTCCGGATTGAAAGTGCTCATACGCTGATCGATATATGCTTTCGAGAGCATTTCTTGAACCGGTACTTTGAAGAAATCGGGATCGCCTAAAAATTTGGCCCGATCGGCAAAAACCCTTCGCTCCGCTTCAGTCATTAGATGAATGGCTTTTACAGAATGAAAGCCCCAGTCTTTAATAGGGAATGGTTCTATGGATTTTAAAAGCTGAAGTAGACATATACCCCCGCTGGAAGAAGGCGGCATGGCGATGATTTTATATTCCTTATAATTGGAAATAAGGGGCTCTCTCCAGGTTGATTTATAATTCTTAAGATCTTCTAAGGTAAGTATCCCTTTGCCTCTTTTCATTTCTGCTACTATATCTTCTGCGGTTTTGCCTTCATAAAATCCTGC
>JANPBK010000194.1:0-1735 GCA_031430395.1 Cyclobacteriaceae bacterium | reverse complement strand
GTAGAAGTTGACCAACAGGTAACCAATCTGGATCGTTTTGAAATTTTCTTCCCGGAAAGAAGACAGTTCTTCCTCGAGAATGCGGACTTATTCGGCAGCTTTGGCTACAGTAACGCACGCCCTTTCTTCTCGCGTAGAATCGGTGTTACGCGTGATCCCTCTACAGGTCAAAATATTCAAAACCCCATCTACGGTGGTGCCCGCGTCAGTGGAAAAATAAATAACAACTGGAGACTGGGTGTGCTAGACATGCAAGCCGCAGAAGACAATGCGATCAATTTACCCTCGCTTAATTATGCGGTAGCAGCTGTTCAGCGAAAGCTATTTGCGCGATCCAATGTGGGTGTCATGCTGATCAACAAACAAGCATTTGATACCAGTGCCTACAATCGCCTGGTCGGTATTGATTATAATCTCGCTTCGAAGGACAATAAATGGAATGGCAAATTCTTTTATCATCGCAGTTTCGACAATGGCAAAAAAGACAGTACCTATGCTACCACGGCTTCACTTAATTACCAGATCCCTGCTTTTGAACTTTCTTTTTTATACCAGGACATCGGGGCGAATTTTAATCCTGAAGTAGGCTATGTGAGGCGCAAGCGTTACAAGCGATTTGCTCCGGAAGGCTATTACTACTTTTATCCCCAGTCAAGAATTATTAATAATCACGGTCCCGGCTTCGACATCGACTATCAATGGAATGATCTTTACAATACTACCGACTGGGACGCAAACATTTGGTATAAGATCAAATTTCAAAACACCGCCTCTTTCTTTACACGGCTTCGAAGAGATTATGTTTATCTCTTCACAGATTTTGACCCAAGCGGTTCGGGTGGTCTTGAATTGCCCGCAGGAACAGGGTACTATTGGAATTCCGTCATCATTAATTATCAATCCAATGGCAGAAAGAAATTCTTCTTCAATTTTCAATCCCGGCTCGGACAATACTATAATGGATATCGTCAAAATATTGAAGGATCATTGAGTTACCGACTCCAGCCCTATGCCGTGTTTTCGATGGACTTCAGCTTTAACCGTATTCGCCTGCCCGACCCTTACAATGATTCTGACCTGGTTTTACTTGGGCCCAAGTTTGATTTCACCTTTTCGCGAAAGCTGTTTTGGACAACCTATGTTCAGTACAACAATCAGATCAATAACATGAATATCAATTCCAGGCTACAATGGCGATTCAGGCCGGTCTCTGATTTGTTTCTGGTTTATACTGATAATTATTTCGCCCAGTCCTTCGAAAATGGAAATATCCTCTATGTTGGAGCCCCTAAATTCAGGTCACTTGTGCTCAAATTTACCTACTGGCTCAACCTTTAGTAAAAATTATTAACTGATTATCAGCGTGTTGTAAATTTTAACATATATGTTTAAACATATATTTATGTTTTGGCGTTACACTTGCAACTCACAACGAATAAAAACCATTTTAACTATGAAAAAGATTAATGTACTCGCTGTCCTCATTCTGTTGGCAGGAACAACGTTCGCTCAAACTACCTGGACTATTGACAAACCACACACCAGTGTAGGTTTTGCTGCTACGCACATGGTAGTTGCTGAAACCGCTGGAAGCTTCAAAGATTTTGATGGTCAGGTGGTCAGCAAAGCAGAAGACTTTAACGGAGCAGCCGTAGAATTCTCCGCCAAGGTAGCGTCTCTTAGCACCGATAATGAAAAGCGTGATGGTCATTTAAAATCAGATGACTTTTTCAAT
>JANPBK010000193.1:0-8070 GCA_031430395.1 Cyclobacteriaceae bacterium | reverse complement strand
GCGAATGACTTGAAGCGACTTCATCCCAAGCCCCACCGCTTACGTTCCATTTTAGGATTGGATGCAAAAAATCCGGCTATTGTTTTGTCCGATGCTGATATCACGAATGCCGTGTCTGAATGTATTACAGGCTCACTTTCTTTCAACGGTCAGCGTTGCACAGCACTTAAGATTTTGTTTGTCCATCAATCCATTGTTGAAGAATTTACGCAACGATATCTAGCTGAATTAAAAAAACTAAAACCGGGTATGCCCTGGGATGCAGGCGTTGGTTTAACTCCATTGCCAGAACCCGGCAAAACCGATTATTTAAAAGGACTAGTTGATAATGCGAAGTTGCATGGTGCCAAAGTGATGAATGAAAATGGTGGGGAATTTACTCAATCGTATTTTCACCCGGCTGTTTTGTTCCCCGTAAATGAAAAGATGAACATTTATCATGAAGAACAATTTGGACCGATTGTCCCCATTGTTCCTTTTAGCGATGATCAAGAGCCCATACAATATTTACTGAATTCACAATTTGGACAGCAAGTAAGTTTGTTTGGAAAAGATTCGAAGCGATTGGCTAAAATGATGGATGCATTAGCAAATCAAGTAGGAAGGATCAATTTGAATACACAATCGCAACGAGGGCCTGACACCTTTCCGTTCAACGGAAGAAAAGATTCCGCAGAAGGTACTTTGTCAATTGCTGATGCGCTTCGCGTATTTTCAATCAGAACCATTGTAGCCACTAAAGGCACCGATGAGAATAAACAGATTATTAATAATATTATTCGCAATAGAGAATCGGCCTTCTTGAACACTGATTATATCATGTAAGACTATTCATCCTTCCTACTAGAAGTTGAGATATGGAGTTTGGTTAGTGCAGTATAAATTTAGCTTGCTTCACATCGCGTGAATTTCCTCCAATAAACAGCTGGAATTCACCCGGCTCACTGCCAAAACTTAAATCTTGCCGATAAAACGAAAGCAGTTGACTATTGATTTTAAATGTTAAGGTCTTCGTCTCTCCTGCTTTTAGAAAAACTTTTTCAAATCCTTTTAACTCCTTAACCGGGCGCGTTACAGACCCTACTAAATCTCTGATGTATAGTTGAACGACCTCTGCGCCATCTCGCAATCCTACATTCTTGAGCTCTATTGAAACAAGTATCGAATCAACCACTGTTATTTCATTTTTACTCAACTTCATATCGCTATATGCGAATTTTGTATAACTCAATCCAAAGCCAAATGGATAGACCGGATCATTGGAAACATCTAAGTAATTAGAATGGAATTTTTGAAACCATTTACCCTCTTCCAATGGGCGGCCCGTACTTTTTTGTGCATAGTATAAAGGCACTTGTCCTACATTTTGCGGAAAAGTAGTAGTCAGTTTACCAGAAGGGTTTATATCTCCAAACAAAACATCAGCAATCGCATCACCTGCTTCACTGCCGCCAAACCATACGTTTAAAATAGCAGGTATATTTTCTTCTTCCCATTTCAATACCAGTGGCCTGCCGGTAAATAAAACTAACACAACGGGCTTCCCTGTCTTGAGCAATGCCACCATCAAATCTCTTTGTGTTTCCGGAATTTCAATATTGGTTCTGCTGGAAGATTCGCCACTCATTTCTGCCGCTTCGCCTATGGCCATAACAATGACATCCGCCTTTTTTGCCATACTGAGTGCTTCACTTCTCAGTTCTTCAGCGGTTCGCTTATCGCGATGAAGTGTCTTGCCAAACATGGTGGCGCGTTCTTCGATAGCTGCATCCGTAATTAAGTTAGAACCTTTTGCATACAATATTTTTGCATTGGCACCCACTGCCTTTTGTAAACCTTCTCGCAGCGAAATAGATTCTGAAAACCTTGCCGCTACACTCCATGTACCCGTCATGTTTTCTTTTGCATCTGCGAGTGGTCCCACTAGCTCAATAGTACCAGATTTATGGAGTGGCAGAATTTCTCCTTTGTTTTTTAAGAGTACAAAACTTTGAGTGGCTATCGTTCGCGCTTCCTTTCTATTGGATGCGGTAAAGACTTCACTCTTAGCACGCGCATCATCGCAATATTTATAGGGATCATCAAACAGGCCCAACTTATATTTCGCTTCCAATATTCTCTTGCACGCCTCATTTAGTTGTTGCTCTGTAATCTTTCCATCTTTCACGGACTGGGAAATCGTAGTGAGCAATCCTTCACTTACCATATCCATATCTAAGCCAGCCTCTACTGCTTTTGCCGATACAGTTTGAATATCGCCATATCCATGGTAGACCATTTCACTCACTCCCGTGTAATCAGAAACCACAAAGCCTTTGAAGCCCCACTCCTTTCTTAGCACATCTGTCAATAACCACTTATTGGCAGTAGCTGGCACCCCATCAATCTCATTAAAGGATGCCATCACACTTCCCACGCCTTCCTCTATGGCTGCTTTATAAGGTGGTAGATATTCGTTGTACATGCGCTGTCTGCTCATATCTGTTGTGTTATAGTCTCGACCTGATTCTGCGGCACCATATAATGCATAATGTTTTACGCAAGACATAATCGTGTTGTTGGCCGTCAAGTCAGTACCTTGATAGCCACGCACCATTGCTTTGGCTATGGCCGAGCCTAAGAATGGATCTTCTCCACTTCCCTCGGAGATTCTGCCCCAACGCGGATCACGTGAAATATCAACCATGGGTGAGAACGTCCAGTTGATACCATCCGCACTTGCCTCTTGTGCAGCAATGCGTGCGCTGCGCTCAATCAATTTAATATCCCACGAGCAACTTAACCCTAAAGGAATTGGAAAGACACTTTCGTATCCATGTATCACATCCATTCCAAAAATTAATGGAATTTTAGTTCGGCTTTTTTCTACCGCTATTCGCTGAACTTCTCTAATCTTTGCTACAGTTCTAATATTGAACAAGCCACCCACCATTCCGGCTTCAATTTTTTTAGCTATATCAGAGCTGCCCATTTCTCCCGTTACGATATCCCCGGAAGATGGTAGATTAAGTTGCCCGATTTTTTCTTCCATGGTCATTGAATTCAGTATGGAATCAATGACCCTTGCCATACGGTCTTCTTTTCTCGGTGAAGAGTTAGTACATGAAATAGCTAAAAGAAATAGCAGGACAATGGCAAGAAATTTAGCGTGCATAGTACTTCGCGGTTAGGTTAGCGTAACGATATTTGTTTGATGAAGTCCATTGGAAAATGGTCTATCATATTTTCAAAATTGAATCAAGGTGTAAAACCTAATTTTGTTTTTGCTGCTTGCACTTCTGGTGCCGACATAAATAAATTCCACAATAATCCTGTTCTATAATTTTCAATCATCACCACAATAGGGCCTTGATCAATTGCTAAATAAGAGTTGGCCGTCCAGGCTTGTGAAATATTAAAGGCATCATAAAAACCATATGGGCCCCAAAGTTTATCGCCCATGGTGTAATAGAAAAACTTCAGTGCTTTCATCGACTCAACGGGGGTATAAGGAAAGGCTGACAACGCAGCGGTTGGTGAAATTACCCCTAAATCATTACTAGGCGAATGTGCATTGTACCCAATTTGATTGTCACTGGAGGTTAGCCCCCAACACTGATCACTGTAGTTGGGATACTTTTTAGGGTTTGCTACACAATACGCATAGTTAATCTTGGAGGCATTTACATTCTGCTCCCAATAGTTGGCATAATCGTCTGAGAAGTGTGGGTCTAATCCAAGATATGAATACTGTGTCCAAAATAAAGGGCTCGGAGTTCCTAACGGAAGTTTGATAGTGTAGTAGGTATTCCCTGTTTTGATAGCTCCGTTTTTTCCGTAGCCATTAGTGTAAACACTTTTAGGGATACTATGTGTAGGCGAAGCTGCCGCTAGCACGTAGGTAATCTGTTGTTCAAAATATCCATACAATGGAAAGTTCATATCCCAATTAAAATTGGGTGACCAATGCCAATATAAAACCTGTTCATTATTTTTTCTATACCAATCCCACTCTACGGCTTGCCACAAAGTGGTAATACGTTTAATCAGATTGTTGCCCACTGTATCCGTAGGTGTTAAGTATTGGCGTGCGGTTAGTAAGCCTTGCACTAAAAAGGAAGTTTCTACTAAATCGCCACCATTGTCTTTTGTGCTGAAAGGAATTACCTTCCCTGTGTTGCCATCTACCCAATGCGACCACGCACCATGAAAGCGATCGGCTTTTTCTAAAAAGGTGACTATCTTATTGAGTTGCTGTGCCCCTTGTGTGCGTGTAATAAAATTTCTTTCCATACCGACTACGATAGCCATGATACCAAAGCCTGAACCGCCTGAAGTTACCGTGTTACCGGAATTATTTCGTTCACGCGCCATGCCGCTGGCGGGGTGTGCAAAATCGTAGAAGTATTTAAATGTCTGTTGTTGCGTTTTGGTTAGCAACTGATCATCGGTGATCGTTGAAAATTTAGGTGCCGGATTAATGAGCGTGATTATTTTGATAAAAAATGAAGCGTTGAATTTTTTATTAGAAGCAGAAAAAAGATCCGTTGATACCGTTAAGTAATAAACACTCCAATAGTTAAGCGGGCTCAATGGCCGCACCGTAACAACGCTGTCTTGCCGACTATATGAAAAGGATAAAGGGATATTACCTGTTGCATTCGACCAGACTAAACCCGCTTCAGTGGTCTTTCGGTCTACCGGTTCTGAAAAAGAAAGAGTTACATCCGGGCTTAACGAAGTGTTGGTATAGTTATAGCTAAGTGGACGACCTTCTAATTGAAGGTTAGCCAAAACAAAAGGATCTTGTGGTTGGGGTGCAGGGTTACTTTTACTACATGCCATGAGCAGGATACCAACAGCAATTGAAAAAACAATATTGAATACCTGTCTCATTTGAATCACAAAAAATTAAGAAAGAAAAAAAGAGGGTGCATGTAAAACGCACCCTCCAACCAACCTAAATCAAACTATCTTCCTGCTAGGCCTAAATTGTACAAAGCAGTAACATCTTTTTGTGCCAGTACGGTGTTATAAACTCTAACGTCATCAATGGATGCAGTAGCTAAAGGAGCCCAATCTGGGCGAGTTGCTGCAGCAAAACCAAGATCGCTAGAAGCCATGCTTCCAAAAACAGCTAATGCAGGAACTCTCATTTTCAATGTGCCTGGAGTTAATCCACGCTTTGTATAACCACCTACATCAACTCCATTTGCATATAGTTTAAACAGTCCGGTTGCTCCTTCCCATGTCATTGTGTACAGTGCCCATGTTTTGCCACCCTTGAAATAGGCTCCTGTTTGACCATTCCCATCTGGTGTTGCTGGATCATTATTGCGAAGCGCTACATTGTCTTCACCTCTTTGTGAATTGTCAGGCATCGTAGTATTCAAATAGTTTTTATACTCTAACGTATCTGAACCTGGCAAGTGACGACCTGTTTCTACAGTAGCTTGAATATTTCCCCAGAAATCGGTCGCTGTTGGAATAATTCCAAAAAGAGACGTGTAACCTCCACCAGCTACACCTTTCTGTCCTCTTATATCTACCCACATACTTACGGTAAAATTGTTCAATGCATTTACTGTATTAATTTTAGTAATTGCAGGGTAAACAATTCCTCCCTTGGTTAATTTCAATGCCTTGCCAATTTTTCCTGTAGCAAAGCCTACTGTTCCAACTGTTTTGGTTGGAGCCGTGCTGGATAATCTTTCATTATTGGTGTCATCAAAAGTCCAGTGTGCTACAAGGTTAGTAGCAGCTACTTCATTGGAATTGTTGAAGCCATCAATCTTTGGTAATGTGGCCGTATCACTTGAACAACCGGCTACGGTTAACAATGCTGCCGCTGCAACACTGGATAGAAAATAATAAATTGGTTTTTTCATGTTTGATTTAGTTTAATTGTTAAAAATTTGATTTAGAAACTCTTTGAATTGAATACAATGGTGATCCACGCACGTTGAACTCCACCATGGGTATCCATCTTTTCATTAATAATTAGGGTTTTGTAACAGTTTATTTCCACTTAAAAGAATCTGTGAATTAGGGATTGGCAGCAACTCATGCTTACCTGCCACAAAATTTGTTTTGCCAGCAGCTTGCAATACTGCGGCAGCATTTCCCTGGCGCACTAAATCCCAAAAGCGATCGTGCTCCATCGCCAACTCCACGCGTCTTTCTTGCCAGACTTCATTGATCGTAACAGCACCTTTTGCACCTAACCCCGCCCGTAGCCTCAACTTGTTGATATTTGCAACGGCTATGGCCGGTTGGTTGATGGTAGGTTGCAAAGCGGCCTCGGCATTCATCAACAATACATCGGCATAACGGAGAATAGGAATATTTTTTGGGCGGTTTTTATCATCCTTGTTTGCATACTTTTCCTTTTCTTTGCTGGTGTATGCCTTGTAATTGTAGAATAAATTTTGGACCGAATCAGAACTTGGCACTCTAAATCCATCCCAAAGTTTTGTGCCTTTAAAAGTTCCGGAATTATCAATGGCAATAATAGTAGAACTCTTTCTTACATCTCCGGGTTCGTAGGCATTGATTAAATTAGTAGAGGGATTATTGAATCCCCAGCCTAAATCATCCCAACCTCCTAGGCCACCTACACGTGGCCCCTGGCATACCGTGTAAAGATCAGGGCCGAGATTGGCATTGTTAAAAGAACCCGTTTGAATTTCAAAAATTGACTCGATATTATTATTGCTTTCTTGTCGCCAAAGTGATGCGTAGTCTGGCATCAATTGATATTGCGAAGAATTAATAACATCATCTGTTAAAGATTTTACCTCAGCCCATTTTTTCTGGTACATGTATACTTTTGCCAACAATGCCTGTGCAGCCCCTTTAGTAGCATGACCAACCGCTGTTTGTGATTTGAGCTGAAGGTTGGCGATGGCATATTGCAAGTCTCTGGCAATGCTATCATAGACAATGGCGGAAGTAACACGTGTTTGGAATGACACATCTGAATTAGCGTCCTGTGAATCTCTCGGCACCCGAAGTACTAACGGCACACCGCCATACATTCTGACTAAATTAAAATATAAGTACGCTCTAATAAACTTTACTTCACCGGTCAGTTGATTTCGAAGTGCCGATGAAATGGAAGTAGCATTTGATAATGCGGAGAGCGCCTGATTGGCCGCGCCTATACTGTTGTAATGGCCACTCCAGAGTGTCTCTGCAAATCTATTGGTGGGTGATATGGTAAAGTTATCAAGATCTCCCACCGGCACGGCCTGGTCACCTACAGTGCTTCCCTTATCCGCATCATCAGACATGATACTGGTAACAGATATAAACGCAAAGCCATGGATATCGCCATCCCCAAAGGAACTTCCTTGCAATAAGCTACTGTAAACTCCGGTCACTAATTTTGAAGCCAGATCGGGATCGGATTTAGTGGACACTCCGCCTTGAACAGGTACCTCCAAAAAATTATCAGTACAAGAAAAAATGAGTACTGATACTAATAGAATCAACTGGGGTATTCGAATGAGTATTTTCGTTTTCATTTTTCTATTCTTTAATTACTCAAAATCTTCTAATCAATTTCAATCCCTATTAAAACCCTACATTCAAACCTATAGCAATCGTTCGGGTTGTTGGGTAGGCGCTCAACTCGATCCCTGAATTAAGCGGATCACCCGGCAACTCGGGAGTAAATCCGCTATAGCTTTTATAGGTGAATAAATTTTGTGATGTAGCATAGGCGCGCAAGCTTGTAATTTTCATACGCGCTAAAAGTGTCGGTGGAAAAGTATAGCCTATCGTTAAATTATTGACTCTTATAAATGATCCAGACTCGACAAAATAATCAGAGGCCAATTGATTACCTGTATTAGCAGAAGGTTGTGACTGGGTTTGATTCGATGATGTCCAACGACTGTATACCAATTCCTTTTCAATATTATCCTCGCCCTTCACACGCACCGCTCTCTTTCCATTGTACACTTGATTGCCCGTATTCCCATAAATGGCTAAACTAAAATCCCACGCTTTGTAATTCACGGAAAGATTAATTCCATAATACGCCTTCGGTTGATAGGACCCGGCAAACACGCGATCATTATCATCGAT
>JANPBK010000192.1:0-8925 GCA_031430395.1 Cyclobacteriaceae bacterium | reverse complement strand
CATCGCCATAACCGATGCTTCCCCTGCCCTGCTGCCAACTTAGGTCGTTGAAGGATGTACTATTCCAGGTGATTCCCGGATCAGTCGCCCCCGGCCAAAAGCGCCACACCATACTGTCATATACTACTGTTTCCCAGTGGTTGATGGATTGACTTGTGCTCGTCAAAGAGCTAGCGAGCATACATGGTATGATCAAAAAATGTAGCCGCCTCATCGGTTTCCTATTTCATTAAACGTGGGCGATAAATAATTTACAAGGGGTTGCTGTTGCAGCATGTCAGAGTAGCCTAGAAATTCAATATAAGCTGTTAATATATCACGTTTTAATCGGGTCGAAAGTGATCTTAATTTGAGGTTATTGTTTTGCATTTTAACAACCGTGGCAGGATTGTTTCCTTTAATTTGTTGTAGCGTTGTGGTGAGCGTGGAGAAGTTAAGACTTTCCATCATCGCATTTACTTCTTTATAACGTTTAAGTAGACTTTTTATTTTTTCATAACTATACTCCCGCCCTTTTTGCTGTTCGATTTTTGAAGCTTCAAAATTTCCTTGGGCATCAATTACTTGTAACTTTCGTAAGGCCATATCACCTTTATTTGGATTGAATAGCGGAATAGTCACTCCTAAAGAGATGCTCCACGGCCTGCGATTATTTTCTATTTGAAAACCTTCATATTCTGTTTGAATAAATCCCACATTGAAATTGGATTTCTCCAATTGCCATTTGCGCATCGCCAGCTCTATTTGTTTCTCCCGATAAGCCACTTCACTATTCTTTCCATTTCCATCTTGCCCGGTGCTATTTAAAAGTGATTCCACCTTCTCAACGGTTAAGACAGAAGAAGCTGTCCAATCTATTTTCTTAAATTTAACGGCTTCATACAGGGCTTCTACTTTTCTGCGCTGCATATCGATATCAAAATTGGTTTCTTCTAATTCCAGCGTGTTGTCTACCTGCTCTAATTTCAACGCTACATATGTTTCTGCATTAAAATAATCTGAAAATCTTTGCGCCTCCAGAATGGCAAGTAGTTTATCAGTATTCAATTTTTCTTCCTCCTTTAGCTGATGTGTTTCCTCCAGGTAGAGCCAGTCGATGATTAAGTTATAGCGCAATCGAAGCGATTCTCGTAACGTTCTTTCACGGTCAACTCGGATAAGTTCCTCATACGTTTTAAAGTACTGGTTGGTATTCCGCACTTCCCAAGGGTTGGATGGAAGGATTCTAAATGCGAACCCTTCACGGGTTCTATCTAGCTGGTTAAATTTTGTTTGAAAAGCTAGTTTCCTAATGGGAGCCAGCCGGTAAGATTTTGTGCTCAAAAAACTTTCCTGATTGCTTAGGGTTTGCAGTGCCGGATCAAGCGAAGAGGAACCCAGAAATTCATCTATGGTAATTTGTCCCTGAGCGAAAGAAGTGATCAAGAAAGAAAAGTATAACAGTATCGATTTTAGAAAACTCATCGAATCAATACTTTTTCTCCATTCGAAAATAGACTTGCCTCCGGCAACTCAATAAAAACTTCCTGCCCAAAGGCTTTCACGGCTGTAGATTTCTGTAAAATTTCCGGCAACCCGGTAACAGAGCCATAGCCGATGACCTTGCCCGTTACTGCGTTACTCCGATGGTCATAGGAAGAAACAGATACGCTAGCTCCAATGGAATACAAATTTTCTTTTTGTCCTACCAGATATAATATGACCATCGTGGGATGCAACGGATTAATAGTCAGTAACGGTGTAAACGCGTTGACTTGCTCACCAGGTTTTACAAGCACGCTTTGAATGACCCCGGGTGCACTCGCATATTTATTGAGTTTGATGTTCGCATCCTGCAAGAGTTTTAATTCACTTTCCTGCAATATGATCTGATTGGCCAGCAAGTATTTTGCTGTGGCATTTATCTGTAAGACATCTTTCGTTTTAATATCACTGGCCAGCTGCTGTCTTAACTTTTGTTCTTTCAACGAATTAATTTTTATCAATGCAGGATTTTCTTCCTGTTTTGCCGAGGTTGGTACAAATTCCTTGGTTAAGCTTTCGTTCATTTTCATCTCACTGGAGGTTTGCAATATTCCTGCCTCCAATTCTTCTTGTACAATACTGTTCTCTGCACGGATGTAAGAGATTTGAGCATCGGCCAGCTTGGATTTTTCTGCCAGTTCTAATTTTAGCGATGAAATGCGATTTGTCTGTTTGGCTATTTCCACTTCTAATTCCTGGCTGGAAAGCTCAATTAATAGATCACCTGCTTTTACTTGCATACCCGGTACCGCATGAACAGATTTGATGAAGGCGGATTTCTCAGAGGTGATTTTATAATCTTGTGCCATCGCTATACCAATGGAAGCATTTCCACTTCCTTTAAAATACCGTGCGCTGATGTAGAGCATGAAGATCAATAGCAATCCTATAAAAATGTAAAACCAATTGACGCGATTTATTTTCATCATACAGGTGTTACTTCATTGGATGATAATTTAATTTGCTTCACTCCTTCTATAGCTCGAAGGGCATTTACAAGATCCTCTTTCGTAAATGATTTTTTTAGCGACACGGCATAATGATAGCGCAAAGCATTTTCCTTATTTACTAAAATAGTAATGATGCGAAACTCTGAACTCTGTTGTTCAAGAATTTGAACTACCCCAGTGAGTGTCACGGCATCTGCTAACGTAAAAAATAAATGACTGTGATGCGCGAAGCTTTTGAAAGGTGAAAAATGCAACAGCGCAGCAACCAGGCAAAATAAAATAACTCCTACAAATGATATCGTGAAACCATAAACTCCAATTGCCAATCCTGTGCTGAGTGCAGCAAAGAGAAATAAAACATCGCGTGGATCATCTATGCGCGTACGGAAACGTATGATGGCCATCGCCCCGAACACTCCGAGCCCACGCGCCAGACTATCTCCGATCGCCATCATTACAAGCGTGGTTACTACTGCGCCTAGAATCAATGACTGAAAGAAATTCTTTGGGTAGTAATCCCCGGTAAATGTCAACTTATGTGTAATGGCTATGACAGAGGCTAATAGAAAAGCCCACAGAAATGAATAGGTAATGTTGACGAGCTGTGGATATTCATAGACAGGCTGATCAGGAAATAATTCGAACATAAATTTTTCTTATTAGAAGGGTATCAATTCGTTTTTCCCGGTGAAGGGGTATTAAATATTTTCCAGGTGGAAGCACCATCCGTAACTCTTCCAAATGAAATGTTTTCACTTTGTGCGCCAAAAGTAAAAGCGTCAATAGTGCGCCCATCCAAATAAAATAAGCCGACATCTTCTCCTAAATTACTTAAACCAAAATTAAGATGCAATGGACCTTGTGCAGGTGTATTATCAGCCCATAACAGCAAGTATCCTCCCGGCAAAATGGTAGTGGCCGTAGCATTATCAGTCGGAATTTTAGATTTAAATGGATTGGTTTTATCATCAGACAAATACATGCCTGCTAAATTCACCGCTGTATTTCCTCTGTTATAGATTTCAATCCAATCATCAAATTCTTGAATGCCGGAATCTACATCGGGGCAGCAGGAAGAATTAAATGCTAAAAATTCGTTCACCACAAGGTTGGGGAGTAAATCCGTATTCAGCAAGTAACTCAGTGTTTTAGTTGGTGCCGTGGCCGGCTCATAACTCATTTTTCCATTGCTCCCTTTTACTTCTACATAGTACTCAAAACTACCGGTGACTACACTACCGGGTATCGTAGCTACATAGTTAGATCCTACCAGAGTCATGATTGATGACGTATAAGAACCTCCATTAAAACGGTAATAAAGTTTTGTAGAGGCCACCGCCACATTTGAAATGAGCGTTGCTGTGATGGTCACATTCTGATTCAAGGATGGAATCAGTGGAGCCCGGACAACTGTAGAAATGGCCGGAGCTTGGGAATCACCATTGGAGGTCCCTTTTGTAGCTACTCCTGATATGGCTAAGTTAGCGGATCCATCACCATAGCGACCATACGACTGGCCACTAGACAAAGCGGGATACTCCACCCGATCTAACAAGACTCCAGTTTTATCTTCCAGATAAACCACCTCACCTTGTGACGATAATTTGAAATTAGTATTCAAGCCAGATCCTAAATCATTACAGATAAAAACCAAAAAACCCTTCGCTGAAATTACTGTATTCAAGGGGATTTGGTATTTCGTAGTTGCATTATCGTAAATAAAATAGCCACTGATATTTTTGCTCACAGTAAGCTCATTATACAACTCTATCCAATCCTCCCCCGAAGCATAGATCTCATTTATATAAATGCCTTCATTTATAATGGGTCGGATCTCTTTTTTTTCAGGATCACAGCTTACGACTAATAATACTACGATGAACAGGGTCTGAATCTTAGACATTTCAAAAAAATTAATTCTCATACATTGACAGCGAACAAAGTTACTTTTGATGCTTTAACGTCATATTACAATTGCCTCATAATCAATTTTTTGAAAGCATTTTTCCAGTGGGTGTCTGTTTACCAAAATTACATCATAAAATGACTAAATCATTTCTTTCAATAAAGTATTGTCTTTCCAATATGTTTTCAACTACGTTGAGTCAATACATGAAATATTACTTCGGTTTCATTCATTCGTTGCTACTCTATGTACAATTCAGGAATGGCTATGGTACTATTTATTCTGAAGACTTGACTTTCATTTACAATTCACAAAGAATTTTTATTGACTAAATCAATTCATTTTGTTCAAACCCCTTATATTTAGACTACATCTTCGATCTTATGCTATGAAAAAGCTCTCTGTTTATACCCTAAGTTTCATTGTACTATGTCTTTTTTCGTGCCAGAAAAAAAGGCAATTCGAACTCAACTGCTGAAACCAAAATAGACAGTCTCATTCAGCAAATGACGATTGAAGAAAAAGCAGGGCAATTGAATCTTCAAGTGGGTGACTCATTCAATACAGGCCCAACTGTAAATACAACGGAGTCTGCTCGCTTTGATGAAATGATTAGAAAGGGAAAAATCACAGGCTTGTTTAATGTGCATGGAGCAAAATATACGGCAAGGCTTCAAAAAATTGCAGTAGAGGAATCGCGCTTACATATTCCTTTGCTCTTTGGTGCCGATGTCATCCATGGCTTTAAAACTGTCATGCCTCTCCCCTTAGCGGAAGCGGCTAGTTGGGACTTAGCTGCCATCGAAAACTCTGCACGTGTGGCCGCCATTGAATCCACCGCTGCGGGTATCAATTTCAATTTTGCTCCCGTGGTAGATATTAGCCGTGATCCTCGTTGGGGGCGTATTTCAGAAGGTGCAGGTGAAGATCCTTATCTGGGTTCATTAATTGCAGCGGCACGCGTAAAAGGCTTTCAAGGTAAGAGTTTATCTGACCCGACTACATTAGCGGCTTGTGTCAAGCACTTTGCCGCCTATGGTGCTCCTTTTGCCGGTCGAGAGTACAATACGGTGGATATGTCATTACAGTCATTAAACGAAACCTATTTTCCTCCTTACAAGGCAGCCGTAGAGGCGGGAAGTGCTACTGTAATGAATTCTTTTAATGAGTTGAATGGCATCCCTGCCACCGCCAATAAATACCTATTGCAGGAGGTATTGCGTAAGCAGTGGAACTTTAAAGGAATGGTCGTATCTGATTGGCAATCAATAGGTGAAATAATGCCGCATGGATTTGCTGCTGATAGTATTCAGGCCGGTAAATTGGCGTTAGAAGCTGGTACCGATATGGATATGATGTCGGCTATCTATCTAAAGAAGATTCCTGAAATGGTAAAGAAAGGAATAGTGGATGAAAAATTAGTGAACGAGGCTGTAAGACGGGTACTTAAATTGAAATTTGATTTAGGATTATTTGATAATCCTTATCTGTATTCAGATGTGGAACGTGAAAAGAAAGATATTCGATCAGATGCGAATTTACAGGCAGCTCATGATATGGCCAGGAAATCAATTGTATTGTTAAAAAATGATGGTCGATTATTACCCTTAAAAAAGAATATCAAAAAGATTGCTGTCATTGGGCCGCTCGCCAACAGCAAAGAAGATATGAATGGCTCATGGTCTTTTTTTGGAGACGTGAAGGATCCTATTTCCATTCTGGAAGGCCTTCAGAGCAAGGTTGATAAAAGCACAATAATTACTTATGCCCAAGGATGTAATCTCTTCGATGACAAAAAAGATCTATTTGCCCAGGCTGAACAAGTAGCGCGGCAAGCAGATATTGTTATTATGGCATTAGGAGAAAGTGCGGCAATGAATGGCGAAGCCGCCTCTCGATCTGACATTGGTCTACCCGGTGTGCAGCAAGAACTATTAGAGGCAATACATAAAACGGGTAAGCCCATTGTGGTTCTACTTCTAAATGGTCGACCGCTGGCTATCGAATGGATGGATCAAAATATCCCGGCTATACTAGAAACGTGGACCCTGGGTTCTCAAGCAGGAACAGCCATCGCAGAAGTAGTCTTTGGTGAGTATAATCCATCCGGAAAATTACCTGTTACGTTCCCCAGGTCAGTTGGTCAAATTCCGATTTTCTATAACCATAAACACGGAGGACGCCCCTACGAAGGTGACTATTCCGAACCACTCTCAACACGCATTTACAAATCAAAATACCAGGATGTTAAAAACACACCACTCTATGTATTTGGTTACGGATTAAGTTACGCCACTTTTGAATACAGTAACTTAAAATTGAGTACTACCAAGTTGAAGAGCTCAGAGAAACTGACGGTGGAAGTGACTGTTAAAAACACCAGTTCAGTAGAGGGTGAAGAAGTCATTCAACTTTACATTCGCGATATGGTGGGAAGTATTACACGTCCAATAAAAGAATTAAAAGACTTCCAAAAAATGTTCTTCAAAGCGGGAGAAGAAAAAACGCTCAAGTTTGTAATAGATAAAGAAGACTTATCTTTCTTTCAGGCTGATTTAAAATGGGGTACAGAACCAGGCAGCTTTAAGATCATGGTGGGCACTAATTCTGATCAAACAATCGATCAATCGTTCGATTTAATTGATTAGTGGGCAAATATTGATTTCACTTGACGATTTAGCAGGATAACCTTCCGAAGGAAATTACTATATTTGACCAAATTAACCCAATTCATTTTCTGTGGACTATAACCCTTACTCTCCAATCTGGAATAAGTACCGACCGATGATCATTAAATTGATGTCAGCAGCGGCACAAGAGCCTCAGCAATACAAGCTTTATGGACATGAGTTTAAAGCGATGGGACAAAAGGTTAAATCAGGATATAGTTTTGTACTGGAAGCTGCCAAAGGAAAAGCAGTTAACAATATCAAGGGATCCATTATCGCACATGATCTTCTTCAGATATTGCAAACATCAACCAAAGCCATGCAATTAATGCAAGAGGCTACCTATGAACTTAGCCTTGATAAAAACTTCATTTTTAAGGTCAGCCGAAAAGCACCTTTACAAGAGGTGGTGACTGAAGATTCAGCAAAGTCTAAGAATTAACAATCTTAATTCCTTTTTACCCTAGATACGATTTCAAGAGACGACTTCTCCCGTTTTGACGGAGTTTAATAGTCGCTTTCTCTTTAATTTGTCGCACTCTTTCAGGTGTTAGACTAAAAGTCTGGCCAATCTCTTCTAATGTAAGTGGTTGACGACCATTCAGTCCGAAGTAAAGAGCAATGACATCCGATTCTCTTTCAGATAAAGTTGACAACGCCCTTTGTACTTCTTTTTGAAGGGACCCATCCATTAATCCTTGATCGGGAGTTTCTTCGCCATCATTGGCTAGAACATCTAGCAAACTATTGTCTTCTCCTTGCACAAAAGGGGCATTCATTGAAATCTGCCTGCCTGAAATGCGCTGATTGATTTCTATCTCCTCTATATTGATATCAAGTTTTGTTGATAATTCTTCGTGCGTTGGCTCACGCTGAAATTTTTGTTCCAATTCTGAGAAGGCTCTTGATATTTTATTGAGGGAGGCTACTCTATTTAGGGGTAACCGAACAATACGTGATTGTTCTGCCAATGCCTGCATAATAGACTGACGGATCCACCAAACTGCGTACGAGATAAATTTAAATCCGCGTGTTTCATCAAAACGACCCGCGGCCTTGATCAATCCTACATTGCCTTCATTGATCAAGTCGCCCAATGACATACCATTATTTTGGTACTGCTTTGCCACCGATACAACAAAGCGTAAGTTAGCCTTCGCTAATTTCTCTAACGCCATTTGATCACCTGCATGGATACGTCTAGCCAAGTCTACTTCCTGTTCAGCGGTAAGTAAATCTACTTTTGCGATTTCGGTCAAGTACTTATCCAGCGATTGATTTTCGCGATTGGTAATTTGCTTAACAATCTTTAATTGTCTCATGTAATATTTGAAATTGGAAATTTAGTAAGCCATGCCCATTCTACGCAAATGCAACAGATGCGATAAAAAAGCTTTAGACATGGATGTGTATTCGTTGTAAGTTATGTTAAATTCTGCACAGGTTTCTTTCACTAATTTACTGATCTGTGGGTAGTGAATATGACTTATTCTCGGAAACAAATGATGTTCAACTTGAAAATTCAAACCACCTAAAAGCCAAAAAAGAAAACCACTTTTTGTAGCGAAGTTGGAAGTAGTACTTACTTGATGAACTGCCCACTCCTTTGCTATTTCCTTTTGCTCCGGATAGGCCGTATTTTCGACTACGTGTGCCAACTGAAATACGATGGCTATAAACAAACCGCAAACAAATGTCACAATAAAAAATCCTACCAACGCCTTCAACCACCCGAGCATAATGATGGGTAAAACCAGATAAATACCTACGTACGATAGCTTAGTCGCCCAAAAAATCATTTGCTCCTTTGTTGACAGGGATTTTGCATCCATGTGCACAGCAATCTTACGAGTAAAGTATTTTACAAAGTCGTCAT
>JANPBK010000191.1:0-4181 GCA_031430395.1 Cyclobacteriaceae bacterium | reverse complement strand
AGTGCTTGTGGTAAGACAAATTTTGCCATGCTCATTCCACCTAAAGAATTTAGTGATTGGAAAATCACTACGGTTGGCGATGACATTGCCTGGATCAAACCGGGGAAAGACGGACAACTCTATGCTATCAATCCAGAAGCCGGATATTTTGGAGTAGCTCCGGGTACCAACGAAAAGACAAATCCGAATGCAATAATAGCCATTGCGAAGAATACCATCTTTACCAATGTAGGCGTTACACCTGATGGTGATGTGTGGTGGGAGGGATTGACCAAAGAAGTTCCCAAAGATATCATTGGATGGAATGGAAAAAAATGGGATCCTACAAGCGGAAAACCCGTGGCGCATGGCAACTCTAGATTTACCGCACCAGCTATTCAAAATCCATGCATCGATGAGCAAGTGGAAAATCCGAATGGAGTTCCTATCAGTGCTTTCATCTTTGGGGGAAGAAGGAGCACCACTGTTCCCTTAGTGTATCAGGCGATCAATTGGAGTTATGGAGTGTATACCGCCTCTACGATGGGCTCTGAAACAACGGCTGCCGCTTTTGGTGAACAAGGAAAAGTGCGAAGAGATCCCTTCGCCATGTTGCCTTTCTGTGGTTACCATATGGCTGATTACTTTAACCACTGGTTGCAGTTTGGTCGCGACTTGCCCGCTCCACCACGGATTTTTAATGTGAATTGGTTCCGCAAAGACGAAAAAGGAAATTTCATCTGGCCAGGCTTTGGTGACAATATGCGCATATTGAAATGGATCATTCAGCGAGTGAAAGGTAAAGCCTCAGCAGTAGAAAGTCCGATTGGTTGGATGCCACATTATGATGACATTGATTGGAAGGGATTGGATGGTTTTTCAAAAAAACAATTTGAAGAACTCATGACAGTCGATCGTGAAGCGTGGAAACAAGAGTTGTTATCTCATGCGGAGCTGTTTGAGCGAATGTATGATAAACTCCCAAAGGAATATATTTTTATGCGCGAACTCTTGCTCTCCGGATTGTGGAGGTCAAAAGCGCAATGGAAACTCGAAGCGGAGACGGAATAAGCCAGAAGGTAAAGCGTAGGCAACGATTCATCAGAGACGTAGTTCTAGTAACTGCATCTCTTTTTTTTGAATTAGTATTGATTCAGTGTAAAGACAATCACGTCAAAGTAATATATTTGAAATTATGTCTTTACAGATTTCAATAGCATCTCTGGCGAACGCTGGAGCCATTAATACACTTGTCAATTCCGCCTATCGCGGTGTTTCATCAAAAAAAGGATGGACTACTGAAGCCGATTTGTTAGATGGTACTCGAATTGATGAAGAGGCTGTTAAGGAACTACTGCAAAAAGAGGATACCACAATTCTTCTCTGTCGCGAAGAGAATGAATTATTGGGATGTGTAGAACTTCGGAAGGACAACCAAAAATTGTATTTGGGAATGCTTTCTGTAAAACCAGATACTCAGGGAAAAGGAATCGGCAAGAAGTTATTGATGGAAGCGGAGATATATGCCAAGAGTATTAACTGCTCCAAAATTTATATGACAGTTATTTCGGTTCGGAAAGAACTGATTGACTGGTATGTTCGGCATGGCTATGCATTGACTGGTGAACGAAAACCTTTTGTTGTACCTGATACACGATGGGGTATACCTAAACAGGAATTGGAGTTTGTAGTGTTGGAGAAAAAACTGATTTAATTTTTTGAATGGCCTTTTCTCCCTTACTTAAGAAGATTGTAAAGAAAATCAGGAACTTTCTGCTGATTATTTTTTTAGTTCAACTTGCCTACATCATTGCATTGAAGTGGATTGACCCTCCGGTTACATTAACGCAATTAGGCAGCCTATTTCAAGGGTATGGTTTAACGCGAGACTACGTATCAAAAGAAAGTATATCACCGTACGCACGACTTGCAATAATGGCTTCTGAAGATCAGTTATTTCCGGAGCACAATGGCTTTGATTTGAAAAGTATAAAAAAGGCACTGGAGAACAACAAAAAAAAGACTAAGCGAGTTCGGGGCGCCTCTACCATCAGTCAGCAAGTCGCGAAAAATGTTTTTTTGTGGCAAGGTCGCAGTTGGGTGCGCAAAGGGTTCGAAGTGTATTTTACTTTTATGATTGAGTGGATTTGGGGAAAAGATAGAATATTGGAAGTGTATTTGAATGTTGCTGAAATGGGCAAGGGGATTTTTGGTATTGAAGCGGCCAGTAGGCATTATTATAAAAAGTCGGCAAAGGAATTGACGCGTACAGAGGCTGCGCAGATTGCTGCTATCCTTCCGAATCCTAAAAAGTATCTGATAAAGCCTCTCTCTAACTATGTGCAAAGGCGCACCAATTGGATACTGCAACAAATGGATAATTTGGAATCTGATCCTGAAATAGAGGGTTTGATGAAATAGCTTTTAACTTAAATAGCTGAAAGTGAATAAGCGAGTTTATTTTGAAAACTTAGACGCCCTACGGTTTTTAGCAGCGCTTGCAGTGATGGGTGAACACATTACTCGCAATTTTTATTTTCCGGATGATTCACTAAAAAAAATATTCATAGTTGCTATTTCACTGGATGGCAGCGGAGGTGAACTTGGGGTGACTTTCTTTTTTGTATTAAGTGGGTTTTTAATCACCTATTTGCTTTTGAGTGAATTTGAGCAAACGGGCTCTATACGACTTTCTACTTTTTATATTAGACGTACACTGCGTATTTGGCCGCTTTATTTTTTTGTTCTATTCCTAGGATTTGTTATTCAGCCATTGCTTAACAGTGATTTAATTGAAAAAGCGAATTGGGAAATGTATGCTATGTTTCTGGCTAATTTTGATATTATTTATTTTCAATGGCCACAGAGTGAAATTTTGGGTGTGCAATGGAGCTTGGCTGTGGAGGAACAATTCTATTTGTTGTGGCCCTTGATGATTGTTTTTCTAATTCCGAGAAAAAGAATCTTCTTATCGGTCACCATCGCAGTTATTTTAGTTTCGTTGTTTTACAGATTAAACGAAGGGCATAAGTATCATACTTTTTCCTGTAGCGCTCCTTTATTGATTGGGGCAGTATTGGCGTACGTGTCAATTTATCAAAAGGCGATGCTTGCAAAACTAATTAATACGTTTTCAAAGCCTAAGACACTTGTTATCTATGTAATCATGTTCCTGCTTGTGTTTTTTAACTACCGGATTACCAAATATTTTAATTTACATGATCTAATCCCGGTTCTTTTGTTCCCACTCTTTTCTGTTTTTGTATTGATTGATCAAAACTTTTCCCCGCATTCGTTTATAAAGTTTGGCAAGTTAAATTTTGTGACTACAGCCGGCAAAATGAGTTATGGTATTTACTTGCTTCATATGGTGGCCATTACCATAGCGGTTTATTTATTTGAGGCCGGGTACCTGTCTTTTTGGTTTTCGATCTTAACTATTGTGGCACTGACGTTGGCACTTGTTATAACTTGTTATTATCTGATTGAAAGACCGTTTTTAAAATTACGGCCTTGATAAACTCAACGTATTAGATTCTTTCGAATTCCATACCTAACTGTTAAGGGAAGCGCATTATCCGATTAGAGTAAAATCTGATTGCCCCGGAGTGTCTACTCTTTGTACTAAATCCCGGAATAAAAGTGATACCATAAGTAAAGTATTCTATGTTGTCAGCAAGATGATTACATAGATGGTAGACCGCGCAAAAGGAAAATTTCGCTCTTGAAATAATAGCAACTGGAAGTATGGGTTCAATTGTTTATTTTTAGCTTGAACTAAATTCTAAAATGAAGTGCTCGCTATAAGAAGAAGTGAGGTGTCGCGGAGTGAATTTAAAATGATTACTTGATTTACAAGAAGGGTATAAGCACCTATCTGTGTTAGCGAAACACACATTGAAAAACATCGAAGCAGCTATGAAACTACCTAGCCCATTAGATAGTTTCATTCTTCCTGAATTAGGTATAGAAAAAAAGAACTAAACGTTTATTATGCAATCGAATTTTTTGTCCACCACATTGTTGCCAATTGCTCTCGGCATTATTATGCTCGGGTTGGGTCTTGCGTTATCCATCGAGGATTTTAAAAGAGTCATCAAGTATCCAAAAGCAGTAGCCATTGCATTGGTTTGCCAGATGGTGTTGTTACCAGCCATTTGTTTTTTTGTTGCTAAAATATTCGGATTGGAACCAGCTCTTGC
>JANPBK010000190.1:0-13733 GCA_031430395.1 Cyclobacteriaceae bacterium | reverse complement strand
CCCGTAGCGGTTTTAGTACCACTTTCTGCCCAATTGTTGCTGCCTATTTCATGTGAAGTTTTCTCAAAAGGTTTGATTGCGATCAATTCATTTGGTACTGCCAACGGAAGCGAGTCTAATGTTACAGGCTTGAATTTCCAGTTGCCGGTATTATCTACAATTGGATCGCTAACGCCTTCATGATCAGGATACAAAAGATCCAGCGTTTCTTTTCCGAATAGCTTTAAAGCATTGGTCATCTCTAAATCTTTTTCACCCATGTTAAGAGTTTTAGCCATGTACTTTAATAGCAATCCGGATTTTAGATTGGTCCACAGTTCAGGTTCATAGCCAAGTAATTTATATTCAATGGGTAAAGACTCATAGTCGAGCGACTGGATATACGCATTTACTCCTTTTGTATAATTTTCTACCATCGCCATCGCTATAGGGTTAGATTCCATTGCCTTCACTGAATTTTCGGCTGCGTAAACCATTCCTAGCCTACGCTGAGTTCTGTCAAAATCAAGGGCAGCTTTGCCGATAATTTCACTTACTCTTCCCCCTGCTGCATGGGTTTGAAACTCCATTTGCCATAACCTATTCTTGGCGGTGATGTAACCTTGAGCAGCAAACAGATCATTATCATTGTTGGCGTAAATGTGCGGGATCAACGCACTATCGTATACAATGGATACTTTATCGGTTAAACTTGGAATCACAATTGATTCACTTGCCACCTCCTTGGTCTTTGCATTTTTCCAGAACCCGTGAAAGGGATCCAGGAACTTGCCAAGAGGAGGGATGGGAGAGCCGAAGTTCCAACTGTTGTTGAGGAAGTAAATCAATGCAAAGCTGACTAAAGCAGAACCTCCTATCTTAATTATTTTCATGTTAAGAAGTATATTTTTCCTAATTTTCGCTAAATTTTTTCACACTTAGTGAGGTTTGACTCAAAAATATACATTGCCGGTCATCGCGGCATGGTAGGATCTGCCATAAAGAGGGCTCTTGAAGGAAAAGGCTATGCTAACCTTATCTTTGCAGTAAGCGATGAATTGGATTTACGTAATACGGAGGCTACCAACTATTTTTTTGAACAACACCAGCCGGAGTATGTTTTTCTAGCAGCTGCTAAAGTAGGAGGGATAGTTGCCAACAGCACCTATCCGGCTGATTTTCTCTACGATAATCTAATGCTACAGTCGAATGTGATACAAGCCTCCTACCAACATAAAGTGAAGAAACTTTTGTTCTTAGGTTCATCGTGTATCTATCCAAAACTAGCAACGCAACCCATGCACGAGGAAAGTCTGCTTTCTGGATATTTGGAACCCACCAATGAGCCGTATGCCATTGCGAAAATTGCGGGAATTAAGTTATGTCAGGCTTTTCATAAACAACATGGTTGTAATTTCATTTCCGTGATGCCTACCAACATGTATGGCTATGGAGATAATTATCATCCCACTAATTCGCATGTATTACCCGCCTTATTAAGAAGATTTCATGAAGCTAAAGTCAACGGAAATACAGAAGTGACGATTTGGGGAAGCGGCACACCTCTACGAGAGTTCATGTTCTCAGATGATTTAGCAACAGCCTGTATTCATTTAATGATCAACTATGATAGTCCTGAGATCATCAACATTGGCACTGGAGAAGAAATTTCTATTTTGAAATTGGCAGAGATGATTAAGAACATTGTGGGCTTTCAGGGAAACATCTATTTTGATAGTTCTAAACCAGATGGTGCTCCACGTAAGTTAATGGATAGTACAAGGTTACATTCGTTGGGTTTTACTCATCAAACAAACCTGCATGAAGGGATTGTAAAAACATATCAGGATTTTCTGGAACATGAAAATTCAATTTTAACAACGCATCGACAATGACCAATAATTTAATTGATATGTCTTCTCATTTTTATGCAGTATTGATAAACGGAATGGCCACATGAAGAAAGCATTCATTACAGGTATTACCGGCCAGGATGGTGCTTATCTCGCAGAATTTTTGTTAGATAAGGGATATGAGGTGCATGGATTAAAAAGAAGGACATCACTTTTTAATACAGATCGGATTGATCACATCTATCAGGATCCACATGATAAAGGAGCTCGCCTAAAGTTGTACTATGGGGATTTAACAGACTCCACCAACCTGATTCGCTTAATTCAACAGATACAGCCGGATGAAATTTATAATCTGGGCGCCATGAGTCACGTTCAGGTAAGTTTTGAAATGCCTGAGTACGTGGCAAATACTGATGCCATGGGCACCTTGAGGATATTGGAGGCAGTACGTATTCTAGGACTAACAAAAAAAACAAAAATATATCAGGCTTCGACTTCTGAACTCTATGGCAAAGTACAGGAGGTGCCGCAGAAAGAATCGACCCCATTTTATCCCAGGTCGCCTTATGCCGTAGCAAAGTTGTATGCCTATTGGATAACCATAAATTATCGCGAAGCATATGGCATGTATGCTTGTAATGGCATACTTTTTAACCATGAATCTCCATTGCGGGGAGAAACATTTGTATCTCGGAAAATTACCCGTGCCGTAGCTCGATTGGCATTGGGACTTCAACAAAAACTCTATATGGGAAACCTGGATGCAAAACGCGACTGGGGGCATGCTCGAGATTATATTGAAGCGATGTATTTGGTTTTGCAACAGCCAACAGCTGATGATTATGTGATCGCCACAGGAGCGACCACCTCTGTACGCGATTTCTTGCATCGGGCCTTTGCGCATGCAGGAATAGGCATTGTATTTAAAGGTCATGGCGTGAAAGAGGTCGGGGTCGTTGATTCCATTACTCCAGCGTTGGAAGGTTGTATATTGAAACCTGGAGACGAGATTCTTGCTATTGATCCACGATATTTTAGACCCACCGAGGTAGATTTACTCCTTGGTGATCCGAGTAAAGCCAAAACGATTCTAGGGTGGAAGCCCAAGTATGATGTGAATGCATTAATCGCAGAGATGGTTGATGCAGACATGAATCTCGTGCGCAGAGATTCACATTTAAAAGAAGGTGGATTTAGAATTTTTAACTATCACGATTAATGTTGCCAAAAATAATTAATAATACCTGTTTAATGAGGACCAACTGTCTTTTGTTTGTTATCGTAATTTTGTTTGGTGCATGTGTGACCAATAAGAAATTTGTATTGCTTCAAAAAAATGATGTAAATAAAAAGGACTTAGTATTAGATTCAGCAGTACGATTATATCATATTGATCAGTATGAATATAAAATACAACCGGAGGATATTATTTCTGTCAGGTTTGAAAGCCTTACCACAAAGGATTATGATTTCCTTAAAGATGGTCAAGCTAATTTAAATACCAATGCGCAGGTCACCGGAGCACTGTTAATAGGCGAATTAGTGGATAAGAATGGAGAGATACCTTTTCCTTTTATTGGGAAGGTCAAAGTAGGTGGCTTTACAGTCTTTGAAATTCAGGATAATCTTCAAAAAGTAGTTCAGCAATATTTAGAATCGCCCGTAGTAAAAGTGCGACTATTAAATTTTCGCTTCACTATTTTAGGGGAAGTAAATAAAGAGGGTACCATCGTCCTGAATAATAATCGTGTTAATTTGCTGGAAGCGGTAGGGTGGTCAGGCGGTATGACTGACTTAGCGGATAAGGCCAATGTGAAGCTCATCCGACAAATGGGTGGGACCACCACGGTTCAATATCTAAATTTGCTAAATGAAGACTTTATCAACTCTCCTTATTACTACATCCACCAAAATGATGTGCTGATTGTTCCTGCTTTAAAGCAGCGCCCGTATCGTAAGTATTTTGGACAAAATATTGCTTTAGTTGCTACCTCGTTATCGTTGTTATTACTTGTAATTAGCCTTAGAAAATAGAATCTGCCACATGTCAAATCTTCCACTCGAATCAGATTCCTTCCCACAAGATCAAGTATCTACCGGATTCACTATTGACTTTAAACGAATTGCCTACCAGGCCTTACGTTATTGGTATTTGATTTTACTGTCACTTTTCATCGCACTTAGCATTGCGTTTTTAAGAAATAGATACGCGACAAAAATTTATCCAGTATCAGCCTCTATCATCATCAAGGAAAGAGAGGAGACTGGTGGTGCGGAATTATTATTTAAGAATTCGCTGATTGATCCATATCGTAATTATCTGAACGAATTATACATCATTAAATCTTACCCCCTCATGCAACAGGTTATTGAGGACTTGAACTTTGATGTCAGTTTTTTCAAGGAAGGAAATTTTTTGACTAGCGAAGCCTATGGAGGATTGCCATTTTCGGCTAACGTAATTAATGCACATGGTCAAAAAACCCAGAAATTTCACTTTGAAGTAATTGATACCAATAGATTTCAGTTATTTCCCAATGGAGATAATAGTGGCAAGACTACTGGTGGAACAACTTTCAATTTTGGTGACTCGATTAGTTATAATGGTATTGAAGTTGTATTTTCTTGGTTGCCCGACTCAAGGCCAATTCCGGGAGAATCCTTCATTTTTTTATATCAGTCGCCCACATTACTCACGGGTACATACGTGGCCAAGCTTTCTGCTGCCTGGGCAGAAGAGGGGGCTGGAGTTATTAATCTTTCCGTCAATGGCCCTAACCCAACGAAGGATATTGACTTTTTGGAGGGATTAATCAATCGCTACCAGCAATACGATTTGGATAAGAAAAACATAACTGCCTCCCGAACCATTGACTTTATCAACACTCAATTAGATGAAATCAGCGATTCACTCCATCGGGTGGAGAATATTTTAGAGAAATTTAAAGATAAGAACATCGTGACCAATATTGGACCGGAGACGGAACGGCTATATGGAAAATTGGAAGAGCTGGATGCGCTCAAGACAGATTTCATGATTCAAGAAAATTACTATCAATACCTATCAAAATATTTAAATGAAAGTGATAAGCTTGACCTGGTAATTGCTCCCAGTTCTGTAGGCATTACAGACGCTGTTTTAAGTTCATTGATTGGTAAAATGATCGATCTTCAATTGGAGTTAAAAATGATAGGCGGAAATTTAAAGCTGGAGAATCCGCTGGTGGCAGAACAAATCAAAAGGCTACGTGAAACAAAGAAGGATATAGTAGAGGCTGTTCAGAATTTAAAGACGACAACCCGTATCAAGAATGACTATTTAACTAAGCAGATTGAAACAGTAGAAAAGCAGTTGGGTAAATTACCTTCTTCAGAACGAAAGTATATTTCAATTAAGCGGAATTATTCGCTTCTTGATAATTTATACATTTTTCTTTTACAGAAGAAATCAGAAGCAGGCATATCTAAAGCCTCAAGTACTTCAGATATAATTTTAGTCAACCCACCGATGCAGGCAGGTGGGCATATATCACCTAAAAAGGATCTGAATTATGCAATATCAGGTTTTTTAGGATTGGCTATTCCATTCTTTTTGTTTGTTTTATTGGAGGTTTTTAACACCAAGATTCAATCCAAAGAGGATGTGGAGAAAATTATTGCAGTCCCATTTATTGGAGGGGTTGGCCATAAACAGGCTGACGATAGTTTGGTGGTGCTCAATAACCCAAAATCGGCTGTTGCAGAATCCTTCCGGGCGCTGCGAACAAACCTCAATTATTTCCTGAGCGGGACCTTAAAACCAGTCGTAATGATAACAAGTTCAATCAGTGGCGAGGGAAAGACATTTACCACAATTAATCTGGGGTCTGTGGTGGCGATGTCCAGAAAGAGGACATTGATCATTGGTGCGGATATGCGCAGACCTAAGATATATGCTGACTTTAACCTTACAAATGACGTGGGCTTAAGCAGTTATTTAGCGGGTCTTGCCACGTTTGAAGAAGTTGTACAAAAAACAAAGCAAGAGAATTTATTTTTGGTAAGTGGTGGCCCGGTCCCACCTAATCCAGCGGAATTATTATTAAGTGATCGGTTGCAACAATTTTTGGAAGAAGCTAAATCAGCATTTGATTTTATTATTATTGATACCCCTCCGATGGCGGTAGTAACGGATGCGCTCAGTCTTTCATCTTTTGCAGATCATACTATTTTTATTATTAGACAAAACCATACCCCCAAACAATTACTCAATACTATTAAAGAATATTACGTGACAGGTCGCCTGACGAAAGTAAGCATTTTGTTAAATGATATTTACAAATCAGGTCCCGGTTACGGTTACGGCTACGGTTACGCCTACGGTTATGGATACGGCTACGGCTATGGTAAAAACAAGAACGGCTACGGGTACTATGCGGAGTCTTGAGAATGATCTGTTATTGATTTCACCGGTCTCATTAAATTTGTGAATGGAAAAGTCGGCTCTATTAAGTTTCCCAAAAATCATTGACCTCAGGGGTAATCTCACTTTTCTCCAACATCCTGATCAACTGCCATTTCCTATAGCAAGGGTATTTTGGATTTATGATGTGCCTGGTGGTGAACATCGCGGTGGGCATGCGTACAAGGAACAACAGGAAATTATTATTGCGTTAAGTGGAAGTTTTGATGTAGTGATGACAAATCCAAATGGGTTGGTGAATAGAGTTTCACTCAATAGATCCTATGTTGGTATATGGGTTCCTCCTCTGACGTGGCGACATATTGAAAATTTTTCTACCAATTCTCTCGGTTTACATTTATCAAGCAAGGCGTATTCGGAAGATGATTATGTGAGGAATTTTGATGCATATAAAAGGCTTTTGGAATGAGGAATTCGACTGTATCTGATTGTTATATCTTGCCGTTGCCTAAAGTCCATAATGCAGGAGGTAATATCACTTCAGTGAACAATGGGAAAGAAATCCCATTTGACATAAAGCGGGTCTATTACCTTTATGATGTCCCGGGTGGTGAAGTAAGAGGCGGTCATGCGCATAAACAGCTAGAGCAATTGATTGTGGCGACTAGTGGTAGTTTTGATATCACTTTGAACGATGGAAACCAGGAAAAAAAATTCCATTTATCCAGGCCCTATCAGGGTGTTTATATACCTCCCGGACTTTGGCGCGTGTTGGATAATTTTTCGTCTGGCAGTATTTGTTTGGTGCTGGCTTCCACTACCTATGCTGAAGATGATTACATCCGAGACTTCGCTCATTTTAAAGCATATAAAACTACCTAATGATGATCATTGAAGAAGTGTCATCGGATGCTTATAGAACTATACTACGCGAGCCTTATCATATTTTTGCGAGTGCAGACTTTAATGTGCACAATGAAAAAAAAGCAGAACACGTATATTATCTTTTATTTAAGGATTCAAAGTATCGACTCGGCTTGATTGCCGCAAAAATTCAGAATACCTTAGTATCTCCTTTCTCTGCCCCATTCGGTGGATTTACGCCACTACATGATGATATTAAAATTCAAACCATTGAATTGGCTGTTGATCTATTGGAAGCGTGGACGAGAGAAAAAGGAATGAACAGAATAAAGTTTACAGTACCTCCTTATTTTTATCAGGAAAGTTATCTGTCTAAAATGATGAATGTAGTATATCGTAAAAAATTTATTATCGAAAACCTTGAACTGAATTTTCATTTTGATCTAATAAACTTAACTAAGGAGTATGCGCAAAATATCTGGCACAATGCGCGTAAGAATCTCCATATCGCACTTGCTAGTAATTTAACTTTTGCGAAATGTGACTCCCCCGAGCAAAAGGAAACTGCCTATCAGGTCATTCAATTGAATCGCTCCGTTCGGGGCAAACCGTTACGCATGTCCTGGCAGGAGGTGTTGGCCACCTCAAAGATAATTCCAGCTGATTTTTTTTTAATTTCAGATACGAATCAGAATGCGATGGCATCCGCCATTGTTTTTGAAGTGGCAACCAAGGTGGCGCTGGTTATTTATTGGGGTGACATTCCTGATTTTCAACATCTGAAAACCATGAATTTTCTTTCCTATAAAATATTTGAATATTACAAAGAGAGAGATTTTGATTTCGTTGATATTGGATATTCTACGGAAGACTCTTTACCAAATTATGGATTGTGCGAGTTTAAAGAAAGTATAGGTTGTTCCATTGCACCTAAATATTCATTCGCAAAGAATGTTTGACCCATGCTGATTGTCAACCCGGACCCATTCTTACTTCCAACCTATCGGATAAGTCCTTTTGTAACAGCGGATATTACCAAACATTACAAACTTCCTGAAAGCAATAGCATCGACACCTATTTTTCGGAACGCTTTTCCGATCGCGCCTATACCTTTACGATGAATGGACGAAGTGCCATTAACAAAGCGCTGAGTCATTACAAACTACAGAAAGAGGATATAGTCACTATTCTCACTACGTCTAATAATTTTTATGTAAGTAGTTGCGTGACGAGTGAAATAGAAAAAATTTGCCGATGGACACGGGAAATTTCTAGTAAAACAAAGATACTATTTGTCATTCATGAGTTTGGATTTCCGTATGCTCGCATAAACGATCTTAAAAAATTCAATATCCCCATTATTGAAGATTGTGCCTATTCCTTCTTCTCGGAAGATAACACCGGTGGATTTGAAACAACGGGTGATTTTTTGATCTATAGTTTTCCTAAAATGTTCCCCATTCAGATAGGAGGGTTGTTAGTGTATAAAAAAGAAATTGAAGTGGAGCAGGAGAGCTGGACGAATAATGACTATCTTCCGTATATAAAAAAAGTGATGTCTTCAGAAATTGGAAAGAAGAATGATATTATCAGAAAGCGGATTGAAAATTACAATTACTTTATATTAAGCCTTAAGGCGATGGGATTTGAAGAGCGATTCATAGTAGCCAAGGGAAATGTACCGGGTGTTTTTATGTTTCGAGTACCTGACGAGGGTGTTAACTTGCAGGATATGAGAAATTATCTCTTCCAACATGGAATCCAGTGTGGTGTATTTTATACAGAACGTGCTTTTTTTATCCCCAATCACCAGGCCTTGGGAAATTATGATCTAGCCTATTTTGTATTGGTCATCCAAACGTTTTTAGGTCAACTTGCAAAGCATACTTAAACGCTTAGGCTGAGCGTGTCGAAGCCATTTTGAGCAATATGAAATTAGCAAATATTAATTTGGGGAGCAACGTAGAGGTTGATCCCACATCATCTCTCAATAATATCAAAATCGGAGACCAGGTAAAAATAGCCAAGAACTGTACGCTGTTTGGCAACCCCAATCATTTATTGGAAATTGGTGTTAACAGTTATGTGGGAATGAATGCCATCATAGAAGGATTTAATGGCAAAATTGTCATCGGCAATCAAGTAAGTATCGCTCAACAGGTGACTATTTTATCCGGCTCCGGACCGAATGCCTCGATTACATTACAGAAGATTTTTCCCATCGTGAAGGGGGAAGTGTTTATTGACGATCATTGCTGGATTGGAGCAGGCGTCACGATCATGCCGGGTGTTCGACTTGGAAAATTCTGCGTGGTGGCTGTCAATAGTTTTGTTAATAAGTCGTTTCCGGATTTTTCTGTGATTGGAGGATGTCCTGCAATGTTAATTCGTACTTTAAGTGATGAAGAAAAGAGGAAATTAGTAACTAATGATTAAATTTTTAGATCTAAAAAAAATCAACGATTCTTTTAACCCTGAATTAAGCTTGGCAGTTCAGAGAGTGCTCGACTCTGGTTGGTATTTGTTAGGTGAAGATACCAAGATGTTTGAGCAAGAATACGCCTCTTTCATTGGCACCAAACATTGCATTGGGGTGGCCAATGGTTTAGATGCATTGCGAATTATCTTGAGAGCCTATATCGAACTGGGCCAGATGAAAGAAGGGGATGAGATCATCGTTCCTGCGAATACCTATATCGCCTCCATACTTGCGATCACCGAAAACAGACTTATACCGGTATTAGTAGAGCCTGATCTTCTTAGTTATAATCTTAACTCTTTTCTTATCGAAGAAAAAATTACACCTCGCACGAGGGGCATCATGCTGGTCCACTTATATGGACAAAACGGAATGAATCCTGAAATAGTTAGAATTAGAAAGAAATATAACCTTCGATTGATTGAAGATAATGCGCAGGCCATCGGTAGCTTGTACGGTAATAAAAGAACAGGATCGCTTGGTGATGCCGCTGGTCATAGTTTTTACCCGGGAAAAAATTTGGGAGCCTTAGGAGATGCGGGAGCCATCACCACCGATGATGATTCATTGGCTTCCATGATGCGGGCGCTCGGAAATTATGGTGCTACCCAAAAATACCGACATGACTACAAGGGATTGAATTCAAGACTCGATGAAATACAAGCAGCTGTGCTACGTGTTAAATTGAAACGATTAGATGACGACAATCGGAGACGGCAAGAGGTAGCAGTTTACTATTTAAATAATATACGCAACCCGAAACTCGTATTGCCCATTGTTTCCGATGTGACCGGTCATGTTTGGCATCTCTTTGTCATCCGATGCCATCAACGCGATGACTTGCAGCAGTATCTCGTGCAGCGAGATATTCAAACCATCATTCATTATCCGATCCCCCCTCATCAGCAAGCCGCTTATAAAGATTGGAATGATTGGAGCTATCCGGTAACAGAATTAATTCATCGGGAAGTATTGAGCTTACCAATTAGTCCTGTGATGACTGATATAGAAATAGAACGGGTTGTTCAAGTTGTCAACGAATTTTAAATGCAGTATTATTCGCCCGCGAAGAATGCATAACTAAATGAGTAACCCCCACCAATCCGCCTATCGCCAAATCATGAAGGCTACCTCCATTTTTGGAGGGGTTCAGTTTTATCAAATTATTTTAACCATCGTACGTACGAAAATAGTTGCTGTGCTGCTCGGTACGCAGGGGATGGGAATTGCCGGGTTGTTAACATCGGTAACAACGCTTATCAGCGGATTAACCAACTTTGGGTTGGGGGTGAGTGCTGTTAAAAATGTGGCAGAGGCTAATGCAACGGGAGATTTAAAAAGGGTGGCGATCGTAAGTGGCGTGCTGAAAAAATTAGTCTGGATAACGGGTTTTATTGGAATGGCAGTTGTTTTAATACTCTCACCTTGGTTGAGCGAGTGGACGTTTGGAAATAACGATTACACACTTGCATTTATAGGATTATCTGGTACCATGTTATTAGTTACGCTTACCAGTGGTCAATATGTTTTACTGCAAGGACTGCAAAGAATGACTGATTTGGCCAAAGCGAATGTACTCGGTGCAACGCTGGCTTTATTCGTTTCTGTTCCTCTCTATTATTATTATGGGCTAGATGGTATTGCGCCCGCCATGGTACTCAGTGCCTTGACTGCGCTGGTGGTAGCTTTTTATTTTGGGAGTAAAGTAAGTATGGCATCTGTACCGTTGGCTTCATCAACCATTGTAAAAGAGGGAAAGGAAATGGTGAAGATGGGTTTGCTTTTAAGTTTAAGTGGCGTGATTGCTACTGCCTCGGCATATCTCATTCGCATTTATATTAGCCGCACCGGTGGAGTTGAAGACGTTGGTCTATTTAATGCTGGGTTTGCGATTGTAAATACATATGTTGGAATGATTTTCGCAGCCATGGCTACTGATTACTATCCTCGACTTTCGGCAGTTGCGAATAGTTTGGACAAGGCGCGCCAACTGATTAACCAGCAAGCTGAAATGGCTCTTTTGATTTTGGGCCCTCTGTTAATTGTGTTTTTAATTTTTTTAAAGTTTGCTATTGTGTTATTATATTCAGCCCAGTTTGTAGGTGTTATTGGCATGGTGCAATGGATTGTACTGGCTATCTTTTTAAAAGCAGTAACATGGGCGATGGGCTTTATGCTTTTGGCAAGAGGAGCTTCTAAATTATTTTTTTATAGTGAACTTGTTGCTAATATCTACGGTTTGATTTTAAATATTTTGGGTTATTATCTTTTAGGTTTAGAGGGCCTAGGCATTTCTTTCTTTGTAGGATATGTACTTTCTATTATCCAAACATTTCTGATACTTAAAATAAGGTATGCCTTTAGGTTTGAAATTGAATTATATAAAACTTTCTTTATGCAATTTATAATGGCACTAGTCTGTTTCCTATTGGTTCGATATATTAAATCATCATATTCATATCTCTTGGCTTCTCCTCTAATTGTCTTTGTTTGTATTTATTCATACTCAGCGCTCAATAGCAGAATCAATTTGATTGAATTAGTAAAGAGTAGATTGACGAAATAAGTTTTAGATACCTCATGGTATAATGGACAAGCTCTTAGTTTCTGTGATCATTACTAGTTATAATTCGTCTCTGTTTATTTTAGAGACGCTGGAAAGTGCTAAGGCGCAGACTTACCCGAACATTGAACTAATTATTTCAGACGATTGCTCAATTGATAATACGGTGGCATTGTGCTCTGTCTGGCTAAGTGAAAATAAGCATCGCTTTATAAGGACTGAATTGATAACGGTTCCACATAATACCGGAGTATCTGCCAACTGTAACCGAAGCATCAACGCTTCCCGGGCTGAATGGATCAAGTTTATTGCCGGAGATGATATTCTGTTGCCTACTTGTATTGAAGACAATATGAATTTCGTTTCACAACATAAAGAAGTGCATATCTTGTTCTCTCAAGTATTGCTTTATGATTCGACTTTTCATAAGGATCAGTACATTCGAACCATTCCCGCAACACTGCCGGTAAACATCATGAACCCAGCTTTTACTGCAAAAGATCAGTTTAAACTTCTATTACTTTCAGATCGGATATCGTTTACTCCTTCCTACTTTTTTCATAAGCAGGCGGTTCTTTCGGTAGGGGGCTATGACGAACATAACCGATTGATGGAGGATTATCCGATGTGGCTAAAATTAACCAAGGCCGGCTATCGATTGTATTTTATGGAGAAAGCTACAGTAGGGTACCGTCAACATCAAAATGCGACAAATAATAGAGCAGACGATAGTATCTTCAAGCCGCTCATTCTGAAAATGTATGCCTTTCGGAAAAAAAATGTTCACCCTTACCTACCCTGGGATATGGTGGGAGCCGAAAATCACACCATCTTTGTAGCGGAGGTTTTTCAGCGACTTGGTTTGAATAAAAACAGATTATTTCAACGAGTGATGTATCGGTTTTTTAGTGTGTATGTCAATCCGTTTCAATATGTGGTTTCCTTTAAGAAACATATTCTTGGATGGAAGAAAAAGAGCGTGTTTTATGCCAATTAATGGTTGATTTGTAATGACAGCTATTGATTTAAAGCGATTAAGTATCATCCTCCCCGTATATAATGTGGAAGAATACCTGGAACGGTGCATTCGTAGCCTGGAGGATCAGGATATTCCAAAAGATCAGTATGAAATTATTGTGGTGAACGATGGATCACCTGACAATAGCCGTTTGGTAGTGTTAATACTGATGGAAGAGTTTGACAATATTGTTTTGTTAGAACAAGAGAATAAGGGCGTTTCTGTTGCTCGCAATAGAGGTATTGATCATGCCCGGGGGCGGTACATTCTTTTTATTGACCCGGACGATTATGTGGAAGCGAACTCGTTCGCGAGAATACTACCTCAGTATGAATTACAGCCGGCAGAGGTGGTTTTTTTAGGGTACACTTTTTTAAATTTAGATGGAACAGTGAGAACGGAAATTCTTAATAAAGCGAATCAAAATCAATATTTTATAGGCTTGGATGCGTATCATCTTTCCAGAGGCGATGGAAGAACGGACCCCGATCGAATGGTAGCAATATTGTTTGACCTCAATTTTTTGAATTCGAACAAGCTTAGATATTTACCGGGGGTTCCCTATTTGGAA
>JANPBK010000189.1:0-6134 GCA_031430395.1 Cyclobacteriaceae bacterium | reverse complement strand
GTCCTACATCTGTGATGCAACTGAACGGACACGTAACCATTGTAAGTGATGACCCGGATGAAAGTACTTATATCATTCCAATAGCAGGGAAGGGTGTAATGATTCCTGTTTTAGTATCCAGCACGGTGCAGCTAACTGCTTTCGCAAATACAAATGAATCAGTAACATTGCCACTTGATCTAGGTAATTCCGGTGGCAGTCTTTTGAGATGGAGCTTAGACACAAATTCAACCCTTGAGTCGGGTTACAATTTTGTTGCAAGAGCTTCTAGTCCTACCGAATTAGTAGCGCCTGTGATGGATCCTGCTACCGGAATAACATATGCGCAGTCTTCCAGCTCTCCAGCTCTTTATTTATATGACCAAAAAAATAATGAGTGGGTTATTACCAATAGCTCCGGAGATTCGCCCTCGGGGTATAAGAGTGGTGGTGCTACCATATTGAATGGCAAGATGTATTGTGTTTACCCTGATGAGAACCAGAAAATATTTATTTTCAATATTGCCCAGAGAAGCTGGATTACTATGCCGAATAATTTAGGCATTGGTACAGGTAACATCACTACGGATGGCGTGCAGATATTTCTTGCCGGTGGTGGAAAATTTAAAAGCTTCATTCCAAGTTCTTCGACTTGGAGCAACCTTTCATTACCAAACTTTAATTTGGATGGGAAAGGCGGACTCATTTATTTCAAAGGAGCAATTTATGCACATGAGGGAAGCGGTAATGGCTTTGCAAAATATATTGTTTCTACAGGTAGTTGGGAAACGCTAGCACCGCTTCCCGATAAAGCTATGTTGGGAAGTACCATCGATCCCAGCAAAAATAGATATTATGCCTACGGCAAAAGTAGCGCGAATTTTATCTATGAATATGATATGGAGGCTAACAAATGGTATGTTAGGCCATTTAATCTATTTGAAATAAGTGATGGGGGAATGATTTATCTTTCCAACACCGGGGATGAAGGAGTCTATTTTATACAGGGTTCTATGGGTAAGGGGTTCGCGAAATTCGTATCCGCGAATGAATTCCCATGGTTGATACCATCTTCATCGAATGGTGAAATCCCAGCGGATGGTAGTGGTACCATTGGAATAAACTTTAATGCTTATAGACTGAATACAGGATCCTATCAAGGTGCCATAAAAGTATCTTCGAATGCTCCGGGGACCCCATTGCTTACCATACCGGTAACGTTTAATGTTACAAACACAGGTTCAATCATTAGTGTCCCTGAAAAGATTTTATCCGTGGTGGAAAAATCTACGCGCACTAAAGTTAATTTGAAAATAGAAAACAAAAGTGCTATTGCTTTAAATTGGAATTTTTCGAATGTATTACCTTCTTGGTTATCGGTTACTAAAGGTGCAGGAATTATTGCGGGAAATAGTTTCGAGTACGTTGAACTAACGATAGATCCGATCAATTATCTCTCTCGTGTTATCGACTACCCTTTGGAAATTTTCTCCAACGATCAAATGAACCCTGTGGTAACCACCAAACTTAATTTTACGCTTAATAATTCACCGCTTGTAGCTTCCATTATTTCAACTCAATCGATTACGACAAAAGTTTTGCGGATTTCTTTGGCTGAAGTTTTTACTGATCCGGATCTTGACCCTCTCACTTATAGTGCATGGTCCAATAATAACGAAAGCGCTACTGTACAGGTGGTGGGAAGTTCCTTATATATTCTTCCAAGTAAATCAGGCGTGGCTAGTATCACTGTTCAAGCCTGGGATATTTATTCTTTCTCTGTAGACACGCAATTCACCACACAGGTGGATGATTTAGTAACAGGTATTGAGCAAAACCAAGAAGCAGGATTGCAAATCAGCCCTAATCCATTCCGAAAAGATGTGAACATACAATACTATACTGCACATCCTCAACTTGCATCAATATGTATTTTTGATATCACCGGAAAGAATGTTTTATGTATGAATGATTATCAAGAGATCAATGGACAAAATATAATCAATGTAGATGGAAATCAATTGGCATCGGGTGTTTACGTTTGTAGATTAATTCGCCAGGGGAATGTAATTGCTACTGCAAGACTTATTAAGTTTTAAAAGTATTCCAACGTACATAGCTATTTTGTATTTCATGGGATATTTACGATTACCGAAGAAAACATAGGCTCACAAATCTCTAGTAGCTGATGCTGTCAAATCATTGTATTCGTGTTATACTAGACAAGTCCTAATTTGAATAGAACGAATAGAAACATGAGCGACCCCTGGACCGATAGATGGAACGAAAGATATAGTCAGTCTGAATTTGCTTATGGCCAGCAACCGAATAACTATTTAAAGGAGCAACTGGAAAAATTACCTATCGGGGCAATTCTCTTTCCGGCAGAAGGAGAGGGGCGCAATGCTGTTTTCGCTGCTAAACTCGGTTGGGCGGTATCGGCATTTGACATAAGTGGTGAAGGAAAAAAGAAAGCGACACACCTTGCGGAAGCGAACCATGTGACGATTGACTATCAAGTGGGTGAATTGGATGGATTAAATTATTCACGTGAACAATTTGATGCCATTGCATTGATCTATGCCCACTTTCCGGCAGATATAAAATCTCGCTACCATGTTACACTTAGCAACTACTTGCGAAAGGGTGGCGTAGTTATTTTTGAAGCATTTAGTAAAAAGCACATTGACTATATAACCAGGAACCCCCAAGTCGGAGGGCCCAGAGATCTTCCTTCTTTGTTTTCAATAGACGAAGTAAAGACTGACTTTCAACATTTTGAAATCATCGAACTTGTGGAGAAGGAAATTCTCTTGAGCGAAGGGATGTTCCACAATGGAGTTGGCTCGGTGATTCGATTTGTAGGACGAAAAAAGTAGTCCTGCTTTTTTGATTTTTATTGGCAGCTTCCGCAGGCCCATTCTTCATCCAGGTCAATCACGGTAACGATTGTCAGATGTTTTTGCTTCGGAGCAACGATAATGCGTACATGTTGCTTTTCTTTTGAGGTATAACCTTCCAAGGCATACTTTGGACCGCGAGGTGCATCTAGTTCACTTTTCGCGTAATTTACTTCTGCCTTTCTCACAATCTCTTTTACTTCGCGTTGAGTAATATGCCGGCATTCCATTCGGCAGCGGGCGTGTTTGGTGAAAAAGAATTCTGCAGCTTCATCTCTAAATACATCCAGGTTGCCGATCGCTTTGGATGAGTTTGTTTTTTCTTTAGTGGCCGTAGTAGGCCCGACATCATTCTTTGCTTCGCGGCATTGTCTTGCAAACAGCGCAATCACAAAAAGGATGAGTACTAAAATATAGGGGATGAGTTTTTTCATTTATAGTTCCTTAGTTTTAACAATTGGGCATGCTTGAGCTTTAAACATCTAGAAGCCTCCTCAAAGATACTCCTTCAGGGAATTTTTCTCGTCATCGCGAGTACCAGCGTTAGAAAGTGAGAAGGCGCGAAGCGATCCCCCCATTTGAATCCTCGGTTCTGGAGAAGGGATTGCTTCGCACTGCCCGCACATGCCTCGCTCGGTGCTCGCAATGACGGTTACGCCCAAGAAAAAAACCCATTTTACATAACTTCTATTCGTTGGTTTGGATACCTTGTACCATTATTCTGAAACATCCTACACCATGCACTACCCTCTGCTTTTTCAACCACTCGATTTAGGATTTACGACTCTTAAGAATCGAATTTTGATGGGTTCGATGCATACCGGGTTGGAGGAAAGCAAAAACGGTTTTCAGCGACAAGCCGCCTATTTTGCAGAGCGTGCAAAAGGTGGAGTGGGGCTTATTGTAACCGGTGGTGTGGCGCCCAATCGCGCGGGCTGGACTTCACCCTTTGCCAGTAAACTGTCAACGAAGTCGGAAGCAAGAGAACACAAAATTGTTACGGATGCTGTTCATGCTGAAGGTGGAAAAATTTGTATGCAGATTCTCCATGCAGGCCGGTATGGATATCATCCTTTAGCGGTAGGGCCATCTGCTATCAAGTCACCGATTTCTCCTTTCAAGCCGTGGAAGCTCACACAAGGTGGCATTCGAAGAACCATCAACGATTTTGTCAACTGTGCGAAGCTGGCTCAAGAGGCTGGGTATGATGGGGTGGAGATCATGGGCTCGGAGGGTTATTTGATTAATCAATTTATTGTATCGAAGACTAACAAGCGCACCGATGAGTGGGGTGGGTCTTACGAAAATAGAATCCGGTTTGCGCTGGAGATTGTGCGAAATACACGAGCCGCAGTCGGAAGGAATTTTATTATCATCTATCGGTTGTCGATGTTGGATTTAGTAGAAGATGGTTCTACGTGGGAAGAGATAGAGTATTTGGCCAAAGAGATTGAGAAAGCAGGAGCAACCATTATCAACACCGGTATTGGTTGGCACGAAGCGCGTGTGCCTACTATTGCCACGATGGTACCACGAGGTGGTTTTAGTTGGGTGACAAAACGATTGATGGGTAAAGTATCTATTCCGTTAATTACCACCAATCGTATCAACATGCCGGATGTAGCTGAAAAGATTTTGGCAGATGGACATGCCAACATGGTATCGATGGCGCGACCTTTTTTGGCTGATCCTGAATTTCCAAAGAAAGCTATGGAGGGTAGGGCAGATGAAATCAACACATGCATTGCTTGTAATCAAGCTTGTTTAGATCACGTGTTCAAACGGAAGACAGCCAGCTGCATGGTGAACCCAAGGGCTTGCAATGAGTTGACGATGTCGATTACACCGGCAACCACTAAAAAGAAAATTGCCGTAGTCGGTGCCGGGCCTGCGGGCTTGTCGTGTGCAGTTACACTCGCACAACGCGGACACGAAGTACATTTGTTTGAAGGACAAGCTTCTATAGGTGGACAGTTTAACATTGCAAAAGAAATTCCGGGTAAGGAGGAGTTTCATGAAACGCTGCGGTATTACAAAAAGCAGATGGAAATTCATCGGGTTCAAATTCATTTGAATACACTATTTACAGAAGCGCAGGCCAACGATTTTGCAGAGATCGTGGTGGCCACCGGTGTAACGGGTAGGGGCATCAACATCGAAGGGAATAAGCATTCGAAAGTATTGTCGTATACAGATGTGGTGCTGCATAAAAAACCGGTGGGAAAGAGAGCCGCGATTATCGGTGCAGGTGGAATTGGCTTTGATGTGGCCGAGTTTCTCACCCATTCGGAGACGATGGACGTGAAGACGTTTATGAAAGAGTGGGGAGTCGATATGGATTATCATTCGGGTGGAGCACTGTTGAAGGGTGCATCGGTGAAAGCACCCAGAGAAGTATTTTTGTTGCAACGCAAGAAAGGCAAACTCGGTGAGCGCTTAGGAAAAACCACCGGTTGGATTCACCGCTCTGCGCTGAAGATGAAGAAAGTAAAAATGATGGACGATGTCACGTACCAGAAAATAGACGATGCCGGATTGCACATCTTGGTGCAAGGCGTTCCTCAATTATTAGAAGTTGACAATGTGATCATTTGCGCTGGTCAGGTTTCAAACAATCAACTTTTTAACAAGTTGAAAGAAAACCACACCAACGTTCACCTGATCGGGGGAGCGTTGGAGGCAGGAGAGTTAGATGCCAAGCGAGCGATAGAGCAAGGAGTGAAGGTGGGGATTGCATTGTAAGTGATAGTCCATGATCATTAAGAAACTCGCAGCACCTTTAATCAACGAGAAGTTATTGCAACAGGCTGAGTATTGCTATATCGCTTCGGCTTCTATTTCGGAGTCAGGATTTGATTTTATCCGTAGCCGGATTCCGCCCAAATGTAAAATAGATGTGGTAACGGGATTGGATCTGCCAACCTCACCACAAGTACTCAGACGGATTTGGAGAAACTATCAGGGCAGAATTACACTGAATATCTATACTCGAAATGTATTTCACTCGAACGTGTACATTTTCGATTTACCCTTTCGCAAAGCGGTGGCTTTTGTTGGCTCCGGAGATTTTACATTGGAGGGTATTAAGGATCGGGAAGAACTTTTTTATAAGATCACCGATGCCAAGCAGATAGAAGAATTGAAGTCATGCTTCACCTGCTACTACGAGTTTGCGGAGCCATTGAACGAGGCAATTATTCAGGAGTATGAATTGCTTTATCCTTCCTTCAAGCAGCGTGAGATTGCCTCGCGGCA
>JANPBK010000188.1:0-4998 GCA_031430395.1 Cyclobacteriaceae bacterium | reverse complement strand
CTTTGCTTCCATATCATCTACAGAAACAAAAGTGGGTTCTCCACCCATGGTCATGCGCACGTCTCCGGCTTGTAAATCTTCATCAACTTTGTTCCCAAGCGCAATGATCGTTGCCCATTGTTCTTCCGTGTAGGGTTTCGTTACACGAGGATCTTCGTGCATCCGATATACTTCGTTTTTAAAATCAAAAGTTACCTCACATAGATCCGTCATACCTGTGACAGGAGCGGCACTTACCGGATCAGGTGTACAACACAGTGGAATATGTCCTTCACCCGCAAATAAACCGGAGGTAGGATCGAGGCCTACCCAACCTGCACCTGGAATAAATACTTCGGCCCACGCATGTAGATCGGTGAAGTCTACCTCAGTTCCGGATGGACCATCCAACGCTTTAACATCTGCCTTTAATTGAATCAGATAGCCCGAAGCAAACCGTGCTGCTAAACCGAGGTGTCGAAGGATTTGAACCAGCAGCCACGCAGAATCTCTGCATGAACCTGACTTCAAACTCAATGTCTGCTCACAGCTTTGTATACCCGGCTCAAGCCGAACAGTGTATTGGGTGTTTTTCCACAAGGCTTGATTGAGCCCAACTAAAAAAGGAATGATCTCTTTCTTTTGGCTTACGTCAATTAACTTTACCCATTGCGAAAGGAGTGGGCCATCTTCGGCATATTCAAAATAGGGAAGGAGTTCTTTTTTAAGCTGTTGATCGTACGTGAACGGAAATGTTTCAGCATATTTCTCAACAAAAAAATCAAAGGGGTTGATCACGACCATATCAGCGATCACTTCTACTTCAAAATGAAGCTTGGTGGTTTTGTTCGGAAAGACAACTCGTGCCAACATGTTTCCAAACGGATCTTGCTGCCAATTGATAAAATGGTCTTCAGGCTTAATCTTTAGCGAATAGGAAAGAATCGGTGTGCGACAATGAGCTGCCGGTCTTAGCCGGAAGGTATGAGGAGATAAATTAACCGGACGATCGTAGGTGTAAAACGTCTGATGCCGGATAGCCACTTTGATGGACATAATTCAACTATTGAGATTAGCGTCATCAATTTATGGGTTATTTCTTTAAATCAGGCATTTCTATTCTCCACGGCTTAAAAAAACTAGCTGGATCTTCAAAGGAGTAAGTTAAATCGAATGCAGGGGGGCATAGAACAAACTTAAGATGAAGTTGTCTCAGTTTGAAGTACTGTCAGTGAATTGTTGGGGTAATAAAAGTTTGCTAATTCTTTCTCGGATAGACTTCTGCACCCAAAAATTTAGAAGTGTGTTTCATGGGTGGATTTCCCTTATAGGTAATAGAAGCTCCAAAGTCAGCAGAAGCATTTAATTCTTTTTCAGCCAAAACAGAAACTTCAGAACCCATTGATGAACTTACTGTAACATATTGACTTTGCAGGAAAGATGCATCTACATTGCTTCCCATCTTCGATCTAATGTCTAACGTTTCTGCTATTCCGCTTAAATCTACTTCACTGCCCATAGAAGAATCGAGTTCAAGTTTTTTAGTATTGATATCCAACCTCATGTCAGCTCCCATTTTGCTGACAAGGAAAAGCCGCTTAGATACAATTGTTTCAGATGCTCGTATAATAGCTCCGGCCCTCGCTTCAATAGCTTCAATTTCAGTGTAGTGTATTGTTACCCTTGCGTATCGGTTGTTTCTACCCTCCCAATGGTTATTGCTTCCCATGTTAAAAAAACTACGATTTCTTAACTTTATGTTCAAATCACCATCCTTTGATTTAATAACGACATCCTCCGGTTCGATGCCATTGTAATCTATTTCTACTTTTTCAGCATCTGACTTAACAAAATTGACTTTAAATGGACCATAAATGTAGACAATATGGAAATTGTCGATTTTAACCACCTCAGTTTGGGCTAACGATAATAAGGTCCCAAAAAGTAGGCCGAGAGAGATTAAGAAAGTACGCATATATGGCATTTTGAACTAAAGACGCTTAGCCAAGGGGAAAGGTTGCATCATAATTACTTTTTGTAAACCTGGAGATGCAAATCTTTAGATCTAAGGATTGAATTTATATACTAAGATCGCGTTTTTATGATTAACCAGAATGATACGTTCGTCAGTAACCAAGCAAAACTTATTTTCTCCTTCTATTTCTATTGCTCTAGATTCAGTTGTATATAAATCATATAATGAAATAGAATTTCCATCTAAGTAATAAAGTTCCTCTCCAAAAAAATTAAAGTTTCTAAGACCTTTTTTTTCAATTTTGTTAATCTGCTTGCCAATATTGTTGAAAATAAATATGCCTGAGTTTCTGTCTAAAAGAAATATCATATTTTGGTATTCTCGTAAATAGGTGAAGTCCGGACGGGTATTCCATTTTGTTGAATCCATACTGAATTCAATTAAGATTTCATTGGTCAATGGATTTACTTTTTTGATAGAAGCATCCGCCCGGTCAAAAAGCCAAACTTTATTGTCATTACTTGGACCTACTAAGGAAGGCTCAATCGCCCAAGCCGGGTCAACGGCTATTTCTTTTCCGTTTTCAAAATTTCGACCATATACATTGTAACGCTGCTTCTTTTGATCATAAATAAAAATACTCGGATGGTACCAGGGTTCAATTAAGGTCAACCTTCTCCCTTTCAATGATGCCATGAGTTTCCCTTGAGGATCGAATTTCTTACTGACATTATTTTTTGTAACAATGAAGAAGTTTCCTAGCCGATCTACTGCAATTTGAGTCACTTCGGAAGATTTGATCTCTTTGATTTTCTTTCCTATTGTCTGACAATAAATTGGCGAAGACAAGAATGAGAGCAATAGGTAAATCAATATGGCGCTACTACGAGGCATCATTATACGTTTTCAAGGAAACGATTTGTCCATCAAATTCAGCATACGTATTAAAGTGTACCCACTCACCCAAGTTGATGTATTTACTATTCTCCGCAACCGTCAAGTCCAGCGGCAAATGACGATGACCGAAGATATAATAATCATGATGTTTTGTTTTCTCCAATTCACGACAATAGACAAGAAGGAATTCATTTTCTTCACCATTAAATTTTTCTTCCCGCTTCATGTTATTGATTCTGCTTTGCTTACTCCAGAGTTGGGCAATACCGATCCCGAGATTAGGGTGAAGTCTTGCAAATAGCCATTGACATATTTTACTATTAAAAAACTTTTTTTGAATCTTATAGATTCCATCACCCGGACCTAATCCATCGCCATGGCCGATTAAGAATTTCTTGTGATTAATAGTAAGTTCTTTCGGCTCATGATAAATAGCTATGTCTAATTCCTTCTTAAAGTAATCGAACATCCACATGTCATGGTTGCCGGTGAAAAAGTAGATCGGTATACCTGCGTCTCTTACTTCCGCTAACTTTCCTTGAAATCGAATAAAGCCTTTGGGTATTGTGTATTTATGCTCAAACCAGAAATCAAAGATGTCACCCAGCAAATAGACACTGTGCGCATCAATTTTAATTTGATCTAGCCATGCGACAATACGTTTCTCTCGCTGAAGACTTGAATCATGATTGGGTACACCCAAATGAAAATCGGATGCGAAATAAATTTTTTTGTTATCAGGAAGGGTGATTTCCATTTCTTGTCGTAAAAATAGAAAAAGCCATCCAGAATTTCTGAATGGCTTTTACAATATTCATGGTATAACTTTACTCTTTTACCACTTCACTGGGGGCATCTTGCACCGGTTCAACGACTCCAGTAGTAGATGGTTCGACTTTTGTTTCTAGTCCAGCGGGTCCGTTCGTAAATTTTTCGTACGTGGTTTGTCCTGCAAATGGTCGTTTCCCAATTAAGCGTTCAAGGTCAGATTGGAACAAAATTTCTTTTTCGAGGAGTTCTTTTGCGATGATCTCTAAATGTTCCCTATGATGTATGAGCAGATCTTTTGTGCGGGCATATGCTTTGTCGATGATCTTCTTAACTTCTTGATCGATTCGTTCTGCAGTTGCATCCGAATAGGGTTTGTTGAACGTATAATCGGATTGTTTAGAATCATAGAACGACATGTTACCAATTTCTTTGTTCATCCCGTAAACAGTCACCATACTATAAGCCATTTTAGTGATTCTCTCCAGGTCACTGAGGGCACCAGTAGAAATTTTTTCAAAAGTAATTTCCTCAGCCGCACGACCACCAAAGGTCATGCACATTTCGTCCATCAGCTGTTCTGTTTGATATAAAAATTGCTCTTTTGGCAAATACTGTGCATAGCCAAGTGCCGCTACCCCTCTTGGGACAATACTCACTTTAACTAACGGATCTGCATGTTCCAAAAACCATCCTGCTACTGCATGTCCTGCTTCATGATAGGCTACAATCTTTTTCTCTTCCGGGGAAATAATTTTTGTTTTCTTTTCCAAGCCCCCTATGACCCGATCAATGGCATCGTGAAAATCCTGCATTTCTACCTCAGGCTTGTCTCTGCGCGCAGCAATGAGTGCTGCTTCATTGCATACGTTGGCAATTTCGGCCCCAGCAAAACCGGGAGTCTGAGCTGCCAGTTTTTTCACATCCACGTTCTTTGAAAGTTTGATCGGCTTTAAATGAACCTTAAAAATATGTTCTCGGCCAGCTATATCCGGTTTATCAATGCTTATTTGTCTATCAAAACGACCTGGGCGCATTAGCGCAGAATCCAATACGTCTGGCCGGTTGGTGGCGGCTAATATGATGACACCGCTGTCTGTAGCAAACCCATCCATTTCCACTAGCAGTGAATTCAATGTATTCTCACGCTCATCATTAGAACCCGGCATTTGTCCTCTGCCGCGTGACCGACCGATGGCATCAATTTCATCAATAAATACAATGCATGGTGCTTTTTCTTTGGCTTGTTTGAAAAGATCGCGTACGCGTGCGGCTCCAACACCTACAAACATTTCCACGAAATCAGAACCGGAGAGTGAAAAGAAAGGTACCCCTGCCTCGCCAGCTACTGCTTTCGCTAATAATGTTTTACCAGTTCC
>JANPBK010000187.1:0-12705 GCA_031430395.1 Cyclobacteriaceae bacterium | reverse complement strand
GACAGTCCATTGATTGGTGCCTCCATCCCATTGCAACAGTTGTCCACGTTGCAGTCCGGCCGTAGGGGCGGTATTAGAAAGAAGCAGTTGTGAAGTGAATCCTGCTCCGGATCCTAGTTGTACAAAGTTGCCGTTTATCTGAATTCCTTGAGATCCTGCACCTCCGAATCCTTTCCAGATTGTGCCATCATGGTAATGTACCGTTTGGGTGATTGAATTGTAAACGATCATACCGGCTTTTCCAAATGTGCCGAGGGTTGTTACAGTAGGAATAATTAATCCCTGGCTACCATCACCCACTAGAAGCAACACTGCCTTTGGGTCAGGGGTTACAGTGCCTGTAGTACCGATGGCCACCTGCGCCCAGCCAGCATTGGCAAGGCAAAAGGAAGCGAGAAAAAGGATGATTCTGGTCGAGCGTAAGGTGCAACGTCTCATAGGGAAGTGAATTATTTGGAAAATGTTAAGCAATATAATCTATTCCCTCAAAAGACAATGGCTGAAAAAGATGAGTTTTAGGCGGGGTTAGTTTCTCAGAATCCTTGATAAACGAATAAAAAGAGCATAATAATGGCGATTTTATCTTTTTGAAAATGCATATGTAAAACCAGAAAAAAGATAAAACATATTTGAAAAGTAGGGGATGGAGTAGGAGTCATCAAGGCGCCTTGAGGAATACCTCAGGAAGGCTCATCGTGACGTAGGCTTTGTTGTTATATTTTGAACGGAATTGTGTTGTTGAAACCTCCTTTCAACATCGGCTGTCAATCCTACGCAGATTAGTTTCTAACAGAGTTTTTAATGACATAGACAAAATACATTTTGTCTATTCCTAGTACCGAAGGCGGGACCTGCCTACCGGCTTGAACCCGCACAGCTTGCGCCACACCTGCCTGCCGAAGGTAGGCGCTAGTGAAATGTGTTTTTGTACAGGTTAGTCTCAGTGAAATGCATAACTGAGTTTTGTTGTTCGAAGCATTTATTTAAGCAAGGACTTTAAGAATTCTTTACCCACTCCAGATTTTAAGTATTTTTCTCTCTTTCTGGCCAATGCCCGAGTTGGATACGACTCTAATAAAATTTTCTCAAAAGGTGAATAAGGCTTTGTTGTTTTATTTTGCCCGGAATTGTGTTGGTGAAACCGCCTATCAAAATCGTCCGTCAATCCTACATAGATATAGTTTCTGACCGAACTCTTGATACTGTAAACAAAAAACATTGTGACTGCTATTTGTATCGAAGGCGTTGCCGGCAGGAACCCGCACAGTTTGCCCTACATAGTACCGAAGGCGGGACCTGCCTACCGGCAGGCAGGCTTGAACCCGCACAGCTTGCGCCACACGCCTCTGAAACGTGCGTGTCTACCAGTTTCACCACTTCGGCTTGAAAATCGTTGTTCGTGATTCGATGTTTGTTATTCGAAAAACAAAAGCCATCAACGAATAACGATCAACGAAATTTGGTGCCCAGAACTGGATTCGAACCAGCACACCTTACGGCACTACCCCCTCAAAGTAGCGTGTCTACCAATTTCACCACCTGGGCATTTAATAAAAACCCACATTCGGGTTTTAAGGGACGGCAAAAGTAACAAGGTTTTGAAATTATACCAATTGCTTAAGAACTCCTTCTTTTCTTGGGTGCCTTTTGGATCAGGTATTGAACGATTCGCGCATACTCTGTAAATTCCTTATGGCCTATAATTTCATTGTTGCCATCTTTAAATCGCAGCTCTAACTCTTTGTAGATGGAGCTCTTACCGGTCTTAACTTGTTTCTCAATCCAGTAGTCGATTTGATCGAGCGAATATTTTTTTAACCTCCGCAATACGGGAAAATTTATTTCAATTTGGTTATTTCCAAGTCTCATGATTTTGTAGCGAATGAAAATCCGATACAAAACAAATAAGCCAATCGGTGTAAGCAGTACAATTACCACATAATTATACCAAGCCGGATTGGGTTGCATTAGTACACTCCATACGTTCATGCCGAGTACGACAAATGTGAGAAGCAAGAAAAATACGAATGAAGTAATGGTGCTGGTTTGCGGTCTGGAAGTAATCAAGAAGTTGTGCTATTAATTAGTGAATGATGAATTATTGATAACGTGAGCCGAGGATGAGATTTGAACTCACGACCTGCTGATTACGAATCAGCTGCTCTACCCCTGAGCTACCTCGGCTTTCATTGTTATGCATTCAAAAGTAGGATTATTATTAAAAAGTTTAACTTGTCGTTCAGATATGCTTTCTAAAAAATGTAAATACGCCATCCATGCCTTAATCTATTTGGCAGAAAGGTACGAGCAGGGCCCCGTTCAGATTCAGGTAATCTCCGAGAAGCAGCATATTCCAAAAAAGTTTTTGGAGGCCATTTTATTAGAATTGCGACATGCGAAAATACTGGAGAGCAAGAAGGGCAAGGGAGGCGGTTATTTCCTGATTAAAAAACCAAGTGAAGTGAATCTGATGCAAGTGATGCGGTTGGTGGATGGCCCCATTGCATTGCTGCCTTGCGTATCCTTAAACTACTATGAACACTGCGATGAATGTCGGAATGAAAAGACCTGTGGCATCAGAGATAGCCTAATTGCAGTGCGCGATGAAACACTTCGCATCCTTGAGCAGAGTACCCTCGCCAAAATAGTGAAACGCGAAAAACAACTGGGGCTCAAATAGCAATCCGTTTAATCTATTGATTTAGTAGACTTTTATAGTATCTTTGCTGCTCACCCATTAAACGAATAGAGCTATGGCAGTCAGATTAGGAGATATCGCACCGGATTTTCAGGCAGAAACTAGCGAAGGGAAAATTAAATTTCACGAGTGGCTGGGAAATAGTTGGGGCGTACTTTTTTCACACCCCGCTGATTTCACACCTGTCTGCACTACCGAATTAGGAGCCGTAGCCAAACTGCGTGCTGAATTTGAGAAGCGCAATGTGAAAGTGGTAGCCCTGAGTGTTGATGGCGTAGAATCTCATCAACGTTGGATCAGTGACATCAACGAAACGCAGCATACACATGTTAACTTCCCGATTATTGCTGATCCTACTTTTGAGGTAGCAAATTTATATGACATGGTTCATCCTCAAATGAGCGACAAGTTTACAGTACGCTCTGTATTTGTAATCGGTGCCGATAAAAAAGTAAAGCTCACAATTACTTACCCGGCTTCTACCGGAAGGAACTTTGATGAAATCATTCGGGTGATAGATAGCTTGCAACTAACAGCCGGTTACAGTGTTGCCACCCCGGCTAATTGGAAACAAGGGGATGATGTCATTATTACAGCAGCAGTAAAAGATGAAGATATTGCCGCGAAATTCCCGAAAGGGTATACTAGAATCAAGCCTTATTTAAGAACCACCCCTCAGCCAAATCTTTCCTAAATAAAGTGCTAGTGAAAACGGTTTCCAGATCATTGGGCAATCGGTTATTAAATATCCATTGAATCGTACACGACAACCTTATTCCATAAATGGGAATAGGTCTCTACAAATTTGATATGAATAGGATCCACTTGATATGTATCATGACCATTTATGTCATCAAATACTGTTAATAAAGAAATACTGTAAGAATCGTCAATCACATCGCGCTTGGTAGTTTTAGCTGGTGATCCAATTTTTACTTGTCTTAGTGTTTCGATTTTTTTTAAACTGGATACACCCTCTACCAATTTGGCTAGATCTTCTGCGGAAGATGGATTTTTCAACCAAAAATAAACATGATGGACAAGCGATTTTTTTTCAATGGTGCCGCTAGCCGCGGGAATTACGGCTGCCAACGCGAACGTTGAAGCACTGGCCAGAAATTTTCTTCGTGTTGTCATGGGACAAACTTAGCTTCTTTTTGTGAAACGTAGACAGGAGCAAGAAATACCGGATGCTTGACGCAGCATTATTAATTGATTCGTGTGTGAATTAAGGTACCGGTCTTTATTAATAATACGTCTTTTTGAACGCTCAATGATAAGGCCAATGTCTTTCATAGAGAGAAGAACCTGTAGATGTTTACAAAATTATGGGTAAGATAAAGAGAGCGAAGGCTCATAAGGGACATGATTTTCTTTAGCGATCGGCAATCGCAATGCTATTACTATTTCAAATGCATTCTAAGAAGTAGCAATGAATTCATCAAAGTGACCCCGGAGAGATTCGAACTCTCGACCCGCTGATTAAGAGTCAGCTGCTCTAGCCAACTGAGCTACGGAGTCATTTAAAGGCTGGCAAAAATACTAATTTGGTGGTGAATGAATACAATTTTGATATTTTTCATCAATCTTAGCCTGATCTGTAACCTTTGGATGTTCTACTAGTAACTAACCTGAAAATTGAAATCTGCTGAAGTGTTGCCAACGGACGAACAAATTATGGAAGCTGTGAAGAACGGAGATCTCCCACAGGCGGCTGTCTTGTTTGATCGTTACCACAAAAGAGTTTTCAATTTTTTAGCCAGAATGACCATGGATCGAGACATGGCCGAAGACCTGACTCAAAATGTATTTCTCCGGATGATCAAATACCGAAGTAGCTACCGGGAGGGGAACAAGTTCATGCCGTGGATTTATCAACTGGCGCGTAACATATTCTCTGATCATTATCGGGCAAATAAAAATAATAAGGGTTTCGTAGATGTTGAAAAAATGAGTGACACCATGGCCAACAGTGAGGAAAGCAAGGATCAAGACGACCGTGAAGAACTTCTTCACCAATCATTGGCTCGTTTGGATGCGGAACAACGTGAGTTACTAGTGCTCACACGGTTTCAACAGTTGAAGTATGAAGAGGTGGCCGTGATGCTCGACACGACAGTGGCCAATATCAAAGTGAAGGTACATCGTGCCATTGGAAAATTGAGAGAACATTATTTTGAATTAGAGAAACTGGACTGACATGGAAACGGACAAACTAGAGAGTTTATTGATTGATTACATCGATGGGAAACTTTCAGCAGAGGGAAGAACGATCGTGGAAAAGGAGATCGCTGAAAATGAAGGTTCGGCTCAACTCTATGATCAATTGAAAAAAGTGATGAGCAAAATCGATTATGCACCAAAGCTGGAGCCTACGTCCATTCTTAAATTGAATTTTGAAAAAGCGCTTCAACAAGAGATTTCAAATTCAAGGAGAAAACCAACTATCGCTGAAGCTTCCGCCTTCACTTCGTTTCGGTCGGACAGGTCGGTTGGGCGGCAGGTTTTCTTTCGGCCCATGGCATTGCGCATCGCTGCCGGTTTTATTTTTCTGATGGTAAGCGTAGGCATTGGGTTATGGATCAATAAGAACAATGAGCAACAAAGAGAGATTGCTCGCCTTCGGGAAGAAATGGATTCTGCGAAGCGCATGATGATGGCGATGATGACGAATTCACAATCGGCTAGTCAGCGCATGTTAGGGGTGGCAGCCTCTTACCAGATTGACCAACCGGATGATGAAATCGTAAATGCACTTTTAAAAACGATGAATGAAGATCCGAACACCAATGTACGCTTGGCAGCGCTGGAAGCATTGGGCAAGTTCCATCAACAAGAACATGTTCGTTTGGCACTCATTGCTTCTTTGGCAAAACAAAAAGATCCGGTGGTGCAAATCAGTTTGATACGCTTAATGGTAGAAATGAAAGAAAAGTCGGTGATCCAAGAGTTGGATCGAATAACGAGAGATAAAGAATCAATCAAGGCAGTGAAGGACGAGGCGTACTCAGGACTCCTGAAACTCTCTTGATGAAGTAGATTGGTCGGGTGACAAAAATAAATGGACTAAAAATTTTAAACATAACACAATGAAAAAGATCGTATTATTAATTGGTGTATTGGTGGCTTTTATATGTGCTGCCACCGCGCAAGATTTTAAAATAGCAAAAACTACAGGACGACTGGAAATACACCTGGGAAATGTAAGAGTGGAAGGTCATAGCGGGAATGAGATTATTTTCTCATCCCTTGATCGCGACAAAGACGAAGATGAAGACAATAGGTCGAAGGGATTGCGCGCGATCAATAGCTCCGGCTTAGATGACAATACAGGTCTGGGCATCAATGTGACCGACAAAGGAAATGTGGTAGAGGTATATCAATTAAAGAAAATGAACTCACCGGAGATCAAAATATTGGTGCCTAAAGGTGTGATCGTTTCTTACGAACATTCTTCACAATACGGAGGTGAAGCAACTTTTAAAAATTTGGAGAATGAGATTGAAATATCAACGCATTACAATAGTGTGGAAATGGAAAACATCACAGGACCGGTCACTGCAAAAGTGATCTATGGTCACATCGAAGCTGTGTTTAGTCAGAATGTAAAGGGTCCGTTGTCGCTCGTTTCTATTTATGGGTATGTAGATGTTACACTCCCGATAGCAACGAAAGCCAATTTGAAATTGTCTACCTCTTATGGAGAAATCTTTGTGGCACCTGAATATAAAATTGAAATTGACAAAGATGGTGACATGGTTCGCTATAGCGATAAAGTGAACGGCAAGATCAATGGAGGTGGAATGGGTATCGATATTCGTTCTGATTACGGGAAAGTTTATCTTCGTAAAAAATGAGAGCCCTCATTTTGATTGCGATGTGTTGCTTTGGTAAGGCAACACTCGCACAAACCCTTGTCAATAAATCTTATCCAGTTCAAGCGAATCAATCAATAAAATTTCATTTTGATTACCCTGAAATGATCAAGGTGAGTACGTGGGATAAGAAAGAGATCTCGATTCAAGGGACAGTTAGTATCAATGCCGGAGAGAATGATGAGGCTTTTCAACTTTCTTCTTCGATCAGGGGTAATACATTGGTGATTGAATCCGAAATCGTAAACTTGAAAAATATTCCGCGGAGGATTACGGTAATGAAAGAAGGGAAAAAGATGACGTTCAAAAACAAATTAGCGTTAAGAGATTACGATCCCGGCAATCACAACAACTATAAATTTTATTCGGAAGGAGTAGATATGGATATTGTGCTGGAGATTAAAGTGCCTAAAGAAATGGCCACGAAAATTGAATCGGTGTATGGATTAGTAGAGGTAAAAGAGTTTAGTGGCCCATTGGTAATAGACGCGACCTATGGCGGTATCGATGCTTCTTTAAGCGAATCAAAAACAGGCGAACTAAAAGCAGAAACTAACTACGGGCAGATTTATTCAAATCTTGATCATCGATTTTCAGGCGGAGAAGAAGAGGACTTTCATACACTCGTCTCTGCGCAACTCGGCAATGGGCCTAATTATCGTTTCGAGTCGAAATATGGGAACGTCTATTTAAGGAAGATGGTGCAGTGAAGGAAGCTCGCTAACAATTAGTGTTCGGTATTCAGTAAATGGGTGGCAACATTGTTTACTGAACACCAAATACTATTTGTATTCATTATTGTTCTAACTTTTTATGAAAAAATAATTTATAATCCACCAATAGATTTGGGTGGGCAATCTTCACCAGGTCTTTTAAAATTAAATCCGGGCGCAGGTAGCCGAGTTCTAAAAATTCGCTACCGCCCTTAGCGCCTTTCCGCGCATCAAAAGAATAGACTTGTTGTTCTTTGAAGGGTTTGAATAGCGTGTATCTTTCTTCGGTAGTTTTGATCTCGGCTAGATTTTTAAATGAACCTACGCCAATCCAAAGGTCTGCATTTTTTGCTTGGGCATAGACAGATTCAAAACTCAATTGCAAAAAGCCACTGGTGGAATCGGATGCCCACAAGTAGTCGCAGCCTGCATCTTTCAATAATTTAGCCGCGTAGTTTTGACCACCGGGCATGAACCAGGCATCGCCATAGACAATGCCGCTAAGTACCGTAGGTTTAGTTTTTGCTGCGCTCACCAGCTGCTGCGTAGTCAAATATTCTTTTTCAATTTCAGCAAAAACAGAATCTGCTTCTTTTTCTTTTCCAAAGAATATCGCCATGAACTTGATCCATTCGGCACGGCCAAGCGGATGTTTTTCTAAATACTCAGCGTTGATCACTACAGGAATACCTAACTCTTGGACCTTTTTTAGTTGGCCTAAATCTTTGGTCATGGCATATCCCATCACTATGGATGGTTTCAATGTGTAAAGCATTTCTATGTTCATGCCTTTCTCAACACCCAAGTCTTTTACTTTGCCTTCATCAATTCTTTTTCTCATTTTCTCTGAACTGATATAGTCAGTGGTGGGAAAGCCGATCAGTTTTTCAGTTTCGTTGATGTAATCGAGCAGAGGAATATGGGTAGTAGAAGTACAGACGATGGTTTCTAAAGGAATAAAGATGACTTGTGTTTGATCATCATGTGCGGGTATAGTTTCACTTTTTGGTACTAGTAGATATTTGAATCCAGATGTAGCGTTTTGGTAAGGATAATTAACCTCCACTAATTTTGATTTGCCAACGAGTGTGACTTTAAAACCTTCTGCATATCTGATAGATGAAATGCTTTCAGTTTGTTCCGTTGTATTTTTATTTGAGCTGCATGATATTAAGATGCTTGCCGTAAGCCAGAAACCGCCAACTACTTTCCATTTAAAATCTGAACGCATATTTTTATTTTATTGTGATGTGCAAGATTACGGAATTAATTATGTTTGCCGATCTAAAATGCTTCTTCTTGCTACTAAATAAGTTTTTAATTCTATTTGGATTCTACCTAAAAGTCAACGCTTAATTTTTGTTATTGTGAAAGCCATGAGTAAGAAAGCTAGCGAGTCAGAAAAAACGCCACCTGATTTTTATTTAGAAAACGGCTTAATGGTTTTTACGGAAGCTTTTCACCTCAAGCGAGGCTATTGTTGCCAAAGTGGTTGTCGACATTGTCCGTATGGATTTAAAGACAAGAAGAGTAAATAGTCTTCTTTTTTGATGCCGGAGATTTATTGGCTACTTTGGTTCTGCCCTTTTAACCAAGTCCCACATGCCGGAATCACACCTCAAACGTTCACTCACACCCGCCATGGTGTGGGGCTTAGGTGTGGGCTATGTTATTTCAGGAAACTATTTTGGGTGGAACTTAGGATTGGAAAAAGGTGGAACGCTTGGACTGGCGATCGCCATTTTCTTTATCATCATTCTCTATATCACGTTTACATTTAGTTACACGGAGTTGGCTTGCGCCATCCCAAAGTCAGGCGGAGCTTTTTATTATGCCAATCGTGCTTTTGGAAAAGACGTTGGGTTCATCACCGGCATGGCACAGAACATCGAATTCATTTTTGCACCACCTGCTATTGCATTTGCCATCGGTTCGTATGGTAATATTTTCTTTCCTGAAATATCGGTATTATTTTTCTCCATTCTGGCCTACTTCATTTTTGTTGCGTTGAATATTTCAGGCGTAAAAGTGGCTGCTACTTTTGAATTAGTCATCACCGTTCTTGCGGTAATGGGGTTGCTGTTTTTTGCAGGTCTTACAGTCCCTAAATTTCAACTTAGTCATTTGCAGCAGAATGCATTTCCATTTGGTTATGCAGGTGTTTTGGCGGCTATTCCATTTGCCATTTGGTTTTTTTTAGGAATCGAGGGAGTTGCTAATTTGGCGGAGGAAGCCATTAATCCAAAACGAACTATTCTTGTTGGTTTTGGTTCTGCGATAGTAACACTCGTCTTATTATGCCTTGTCACATTTGTAAGCTCCGTGGGTGTGGCCGGTTGGGAAGCCATTGTTTTTAAATCGGATGGAACGGTTTCGGACTCTCCATTGCCCTTGGCATTAGCACATGTTCTAGATGCAAATGCTTTGAGTTTTCGATTTTTGTTGGTCGTTGGTCTTTTCGGTTTGATTGCTTCCTTTCATGGTTTGATGCTGGCAGCGGGTCGATCGACTTATGAATTTGGCCGAGTCGGGTATGCACCTGCATTTTTAGGGAAGGTTCATCCAAAATTTAAAACACCAGCCAACGCGTTGCTGATCAATATGGGGTTGGGTATTTTGGCATTGTTTACAGGCAAGACAGGTGAGATTATTACCATTGCTGTATTTGGTGCATTGACATTGTATATTGTCTCAATGTTATCTTTAGTACAACTACGTAAGAAGGAGCCTCATCTGGTGAGACCATTTCATGTGCCTTTGTATCCTATTTTTCCTCTCGTGGCCCTAACGATTGCCGCCTTTTCTTTTATTGCGATGGCTATTTTTAATTTGAAATTAGCAGGCCTATATTTTTTGATTATTGGAGTAAGTTATGGCATCTTTAAAGGTTGGAATTTACGAAATTCTACGAAGCAATGACAACACAAGAAATTTTCAAGTATGTAAAGAATCATCCAGCCGGAAAAGTAAAAATTGCTTACGCTGATATTGATGGAGTATTGCGTGGCAAATATATTTCAACAGAAAAGTTCCTGTCATTCACGGATGGAGCTACTACTTTTTGTGATGTGGCATTTGGATGGGATGTGAATGATGTGGCCTACGACAATGGCCAATACACCGGTTGGCACTCCGGTTATCCGGACGCGCCAACTCGTATTGACTTCACTACGTTTCGAAAAATTCCATGGGAAAACGATCTTCCCTTTTTTCTGGGAGAGATCATGGACGCGAAAGGAAATCCGGCTTTTGTTTGTCCACGTCAGTTGCTGAAGAAAGTTTATACCGATGCCAAGCGCGATGGATTTACGCCCTACTTTGCGCAAGAGTTTGAATGGTTTAATTTTCAAGAAACACCACAAAGTGCGCAGGATAAAAATTATAAAAACCTGACGCCTCTTACTCCGGGCATGTTTGGTTATTCTATTTTGCGAACCACGTTAGAAAACCCATTCTTCTCTGATTTGTTTGATTTGTTAAAAAAGTTTGGTGTGCCCATCGAAGGGCTTCACACCGAAACAGGGCCAGGAGTATTGGAAGCTGCTATCCAATACGCAGGTGTGATCGAGGCAGCTGATCGGGCGACATTATTTAAGACAGGAGTAAAAGAGATTGCCTACAAACATGGAGTGATGGCCACTTTTATGGCGAAGATCAGTGAGTCTCTTCCCGGTTGCGGTGGACATGTACATCAGAGTTTGTGGAACAAGACTGGCAAGAAGAATCTTTTTTACGATACGAAAGACAAGCATCACATGAGTGAAGTGTTGAAGAGTTATATCGCAGGGCAATTGTTTTGCCTGCCACATTTGCTTCCCATGTATGCGCCAACAATCAATAGTTACAAGCGATTGGTAGAAGGCGCCTGGGCACCCACCACGTTGACCTGGGGAATCGATAATCGCACTGTTGCTTTACGTGTGCTGTCGAGCGGAAGTAAATCATGTCGCTTAGAGACGAGAGTTATTGGTGCTGATGTAAATCCCTATTTGGCCATGGCCGCTGCATTAGCTTCAGGGTTATATGGAATCAAGAAAAAACTGAAATTAAAACAACCTGCCACTGTGGGCAATGGGTATAAAGATTTTTCTAATGGTGTCTTGCCAGGAAATCTGCATGAAGCCACTCAGAAGATGAAGCAGTCAGTAGTAGCCAAAGAAATTTTGGGAGAGCAATTTGTTGAACACTTTACGCAAACGCGTGAGTGGGAGTGGAGGCAACATTTGAAAGCAGTGACGGATTGGGAGTATAAGAGGTACTTTGAGATCATATAATTTAAGATAGTATAACACCATGACCTTCGACAAAATCTATCAATATAACTTCCCTACCACCATTCGTTTTGGTGCTGGTTCCAGCAATGAGCTACCTGATTATCTCATTAAGAATAATTTATCAAGTCCTCTGGTTGTAACTGACCCCACCGTGGCCCAACTTCCATTCTTTAAAAAGATAGTGGAAAGCCTGAAGGCGAAGAATATTTCTGTAGAAGTGTTTTCAGATATCCATAAAAATCCGGTCAAGTCGGACGTGTACAAGGGAACAGATGCATTTGACAGCACGAAGCGCGATTCCATCATTGGAATTGGCGGTGGTGCTGCCATCGATGTAGCGCGCGCTATTCTTTTGCGAATCAATCACAGAGAGGATTTGTTTAAGTACGATGACTTGATTGGAGGCGATGTTTTTGTGACCAATGAAGTGCCGCATTTTATTACCATTCCTACTACCGCAGGAACAGGCAGCGAAGTCGGGCGTAGTGCGATCATTGCAGATGATGTCACTCATCAAAAGAAAATTCTCTTCTCGCCTAAGCTGCTGGCAAAAATCATTTTTGCTGATCCGTTGTTAACGATGGAGCTTCCAGCGTTCATCACAGCTGCTACCGGCATGGACGCATTGACACACAACATGGAGGCGTATCTGGCCAAGATGCCCCACCCACTTTGTGAAGGAATTGCGTTGGAAGGAATATCCTTGATCCATCAATCGTTGGAAACAGCGGTGAATAAACCTGATCTGGAGTCGCGTAGCAAAATGTTGATTGCCTCGTTGATGGGGGCCATTGCCTTTCAAAAAGGATTAGGGGTAGTGCATTCATTAGCTCATCCGCTGTCATCTTTGTTAGATACTCATCATGGTTTAGCGAATGCAGTCAATATTCCTTACGGAATGGAATTCAACATCGAAGGATTTGAAAATAAGTTCAAACGAATTGCCAACACACTGGAGTTGAAAGAGCATTCCGGTAAAGCGGTTGTCGATTATCTTTTTGCGTTGAATTCAAAAATCAATATTCCACATAAACTCAGTGCGATCGGTGTTAAGCCCGAGCACATCGAAACATTGGCAGACTTGGCCTTGCGGGATTGGCAAATACCAAAAAAACAAATCCGGTTAGTAGGGAAAAATTTAATCA
>JANPBK010000186.1:0-2215 GCA_031430395.1 Cyclobacteriaceae bacterium | reverse complement strand
ACAATAATGATTGAATAGCGATTCATCGTAAGGGTTTTTCAGCAAATCCTGGTAGGTGCGATTAGGCGCTTTCTTTCCGAGATTCTCTTCTACAACAGGTCCAACGGGTACTCTTGATTTAGGCGGCATTACTTTTCCATCATTGGCTGCCGCCAGGTATATGATAGCCGAAGAACTAGAAACCCACGCAAATGGATTTCCAATAGTGTTGTTTACTTTCTTAGAAGAAATCTTCCGTGCACTTAATGTGGTGAAGTCCACCACCCAAAGTTCAAGGCGATCTGGAAAAGTCTGCAAAAATGCTGCCTTCTTGCTATCGGGCGAAAATTGGAAGTTACTGATCTGCAAGGGAGAAGGTAAATTTGCGATGGAAGACAATGGTGTCTCCTTCATCGATTTGATCTTTAGACCAATAAAAAAATTATTGCGGCTTTGTCCAAAGTTATCCGGGTTGATACGAAGACCTGCGATTCGTAATTCAGGACGGGAGAGTTCTTCAATAGTAGGGTAATCTGATCTTTCTAAAAAAACCATCCATGCTTTATCAGGCGAGAAAAGGACTGCAGGCGTTGAAGGAGCTTCTACTAAATCTAAAATAGCTTTTGGTGGCAGCTGATAGGTGGCGGCATCTTGAGCACATATACTTCCACAGCAAAACAAGAGAAAAATGAACATTACGTTTTTCATAGGATTGGAATAGTCGGTAGTTGAAGTATTAGCTAGAAATATACATAAAACTTGACTTAAAGTAGATTGGTTTTACGTGAGCGGTTGCTGATTGGTTATGAATAATAGACTTCTCTCATCACCGTTCTAAATTCATTCAACATCATGGCAGTAGCACCCCAGACTACCTCCCCTTCGATTTCAAAATGTGGAGCAAGCATTGGGTAAATTTTGGCTGCCACAATTTCCTTTACGATTACAGCATCCTCTTTTAAGAGTTCTTCGACATCACCCTCAATAATTTTATCTACTTCTGAAATCTGTGGTACAAATAATGGCTTCTGTTCTGTATACGCGATCACGGGAGTAACTAAGTAATTACTCGGGATCACAAAAAACTCACTGAGCTTTCCGATTACCTGTACTAAGTTTCGAGATACACCTATTTCCTCTTCAGCTTCACGCAAAGCCGTCTCAATAAAGTCTTCATTGGGTTCGGCCTTGCCACCCGGGAAACTCACTTGAGCACTGTGGGCTCCTAAGTATTCCTGTCTTTTCGTAAGAGGAAACTTAAGTCGTCCTTCATGCTGATAAAGCAAAATTAAAACGCTACCCGGCTTAGGCGGGATAGTGTGTTCAAATTTAGGTTTAATTAATCCAGTTGGAGTGGCACGCAAAGGTTCATGAGCTTTGTCACCCGGCAAAGGTTGAGTCAATCTTAATTTAAGTTGTTGAATGATTTCAGGCCAATTCATTTACACATCTTAATCAAGTCAGTCGTTATCATTTTATCCCCTCGTTCCTCAGACTTATTAAACGATGTGCAGGCGACCCCTTTCTTTCCGTTTTTCAAATAGGCCATGCCCAAAAAGAAATAGATTTTATCCACGAAGGAATCCATGTCTAGAGATTGCTTCAGCAAACGTTCTGCGGATGTATAGTCCCCTTTCATTAAATAAAATACTCCCTTATTTCGATACGCCCATGCATTGTATGGATCTGCAGAAATACTTTCATTAATATCGACTTCCGCTTTTTCCATCTCGTTTAGACTGAGATAAATAAAACCCCGATTGTTTATAAAATAGGATTGCTTAGGGTCTAGCTCTATAGCTTTATTAATCATTTTCAATGCCTCTGGGTAGTTGCCTTTCTCCGTCTCAATAAGGGAAAGTGTGTTATAAATGTTTGGCTCACTCTTCTTCCATTCAGCAACTTTCAATAACTCCATTTTCGCCACTTCAAATTCTTTTCGGTAGTACTGCACAATGGCATGATTAACTCTGTAATCAGTATTGGTAGGATCCATCTGAATGCATTTATCAAATGCTAACAGTGCTTTATCAAACTCCCGCATCTTTGTAAATACCAAACCTTGCGTAAAATAAACTAAAGCGGTGTCTGGTTTTGCGGCAGCAACTTTATCTAAATCTTCAATTGCCTTATAATATTCTTTCAGTTCATAAGCAGTATTCGCCCGATTCAATAGCGCACTTAGAAAGCCAGGTTGGCATTCGATCGCTTTGGTGTACTTTTCCATTGCCAAATC
>JANPBK010000185.1:0-19038 GCA_031430395.1 Cyclobacteriaceae bacterium | reverse complement strand
AAATCCCTAGGTCGGCCATAATACCGTATTTTTTAGTGCCCCCATAAAAATAAAAATACTGCTTCTTTTATCTTATTTTTGCCTCAAAAAATTTAAAAGCACGACTCTGAATATTATCTGCTTGTCTCTTGGCATCCTCGTCCTGATCAAAAGCAATCAACCTTCCTTCAGTTAATTGTTCAAGAATCTTTAAACTATGCCCACCTCCACCAAAAGTTACATCTACATAGATGCCAGTTGGCTTAATGTTTAGTGCATCGATACATTCGCTGAGCATGACGGGCTTGTGATACGTAGAGCCCATTGTCATTTACTCATTGAGGTATTTCTCTGCCAGCTTCGACAATTCACTTGGGTCTTGAATCAACTGCTTCTCATAAACTGTTGGATTCCAAATCTCAACTTTGCTACCTGTGCCTACCAGCATCGCATCTTTTTCAATCTGCGCGTATGTAAGCATGTTCTTGGGGATGAGAAAGCGGCCGTTGCCGTCTAACTCTACTGTTACTACCCCCGACAAAAAGTTCCGCTGGAGTTTGCGGTACTCTTCATTGAACTCGCTGAGACCTGAAATTTTTGAGAAGACCTTCTTGAACTCCACCATCGGATACACGATTAAGCAGGGCTCAAAGCCTCTGCGGATCACAAGCTCCTGACTATCCCCATCGGGTAGCTGGGCTTTGATCCGCGCAGGCAGTACAAGCCTGCCTTTGGCATCAAGTTTACTTTCGTATTCGCTAGTGAAGAAAGTCATAGACTATAGTGGTTGTCTTTGTTACCTGCCGTTAAACAGGTTCTCCTAAACAAACGTAAGTAATTTTCCACCACTTTCTACCACTTTAACCCACTTTTTTACATTTTACCTTTAAATTTAGTTGAATAGCGATCTTTTAGGCTGAGTTTAGTATGAAAAAACAAGATGGGCGGCTGCTCGGCCTGCCATATTGGGCCAAATAAGATGATTCTCCTTAGGATCAATTGTGGGGTAAAATGGGAGCAAATACTCCAAAAAGGCAGGCCGAGCACCGGGCTTTCGCTACTCGCCACCCATCGCGCAATTCCATTTCGGGCTCAAACAGACCGCTCAATCCCTGACGCAGAAAAATCCGGAGTAACAAGTCAAAAGCAAATTTTCGAAATCGCCTCTCTTGAAGCTATATAAAGGAATGTTCTAGATTCTGTTCCTCTTAAGTGAGATATACTCTAATAATAGAGCATCATTAAATGCCGGACAGTAGTGATAATATAATCCGAGTTTCAATTTGGTCAAGAATGTTCGCTTAGAGTGTGAAAGAAAAGAAGGCACATTGCCAATGAAGAAAGGGAAATTACTCTTCTCAATCAATTTTTCTAGCTGAGTAATATCTGGCACTTCTAGTACCGGTGGCTCATAACCCCATTTCATCATCGTAGTGCAAATGATTATTTTCTCTAACAAATCGCTGCTTTGGTTAAATTCCAGCAACGCCATCTCTTTTAGCAACGGCTTCACCGATTCCAACTCAGCAATTTTCCGAATACTCATTAATCGGGCAAAGTGGTAGAGTATGATGGAGGTTTTTCCATAGTATGGAGAAATGTGTAGTGGATGATCGACAACATCCGTATTGATTATAGAAGTTACCATGAGATGAAGACTCGCGCTATCTGATTTTGTCCATCGCAAATTATTGGCTTGCACCATACATAAGACATTTGCCAACACGCATACATCAAGCACTACAGGAAACTTATTCCCAAACCAACTAGAATACAATCTATAGGACTGATACTTCTTTTCAACATCATTACTCTTATCTCCATGATGAGTATAATTTTGCATTAGCTGATGGATTTTGCGTGCCGTAGTAGAATCTTTCTTAAGTGCCATCATCGTGAGCGCGGTGACATCTAAGTCATCGGGGGGCGCAAATTTTTTATGCACCAAACCCACCCATCCCATGTAAGGAAAAGAATAGGCGCTATCGGTACGCCAGAAATTATAAGTGCCCCTGCCCTTTCTATTCTCAAATTTTGGAAAGGGGATTTGCCCTCTTTGTATTATACTATCCACTTTAACTTGATTAGAATAATTGAGCGAAGGCGCTAATTGCTTCAAAGTATAAATCAATAAATCGTTATAGAAAATGTTAGTATCGATTTTCTTACTACTCATGGTTGGCTTTCTGGAAATATAGGACGGAAGGACTCCATCGATCAGTGATTGATTTCTAATGGCTTGCTGATTCTTTATTCGAAGTAAGAGATCAGATTCGGTTACAGGTTGTTGTGCCGATGAAATCAATGAGCAAATACAAAATCCACAAAACAGCATGCTTTTCATTAGCAAATGGAACTTTTGTATCGTCAGGATTCTCAGAAATAATAATGTCAATACATCAAGCAAAATCACAAAAGCCTTTAGTCGCAGTACGTGTTACTTTGGCAAGCAATTAATGGATGGCTTAGACACTTCAAGAACTTTCTAATCTCTACTTATCGGGCATGACCACAGCCATAATAATATAAATCAACAGTCCCGTACCAAAACCCAGAAAAGCCACCACAAAAAGAAGTCTCATTACGGTAGGGTCAATGTCAAAATAATTGGCAAGCCCACTGCATACCCCAAAGATCTTTTTCTCTCCCTTAACAAGTTTTTTCGACATGTACGTTTTATTTAATTGATCGAAGATAAGAAATTATTTCATTGGTATGTTCTCCAACATGTGGAGGTGGCAGCAAAGAAGTTATTGGATACTGAATGCCGGAAATTTGTCCAATAAAATTCTTCACACCATAAAGTCCGGCTGAGCTAATCACTATTTCATTTGCTGCTTTTGCTGAAAATGCTTCTTCTACATTTTGAATCAACCCTGCAGGTATTTTCAATTGGTGAATCGTTTCCATTAAATCTTTTGAATCCAATTTAACGATCGCTGCTTCTAAAAGTTCATTTAATGCCACTCTATTTTCTACCCTTTGTTGATTGGATAAAAACTTCACTTCCAATGCCCATGCGCCAAGATCTAATACTTGATCCCCAATGCCCAGCAGTGTTACTAAATCTTTGAATTGACGATCATTGCCAATAGCCAACAAAATACGCTTGCCATCTTTAGTTAAAAACGAATCACCATAGGGTGAAATATTTGGGTGTGCAGATCCTTGCCGTGTAGGTAGCTTCTTTGCCACCAACCAATTTGTTGCTTGGTTCGCTAATGAAGACATTGCTGCTTGGATCAATGACACTTCCACCAAACTCCCCTCCCCTGACTTTTCTCTTTTCAATAATGCGATAAGTAAACCTTCCTTCAACTGATGCGCTGCCAATACATCCATGAGTGCAACCGGCATTTTAGTAGGTGGTCCGCTCTTCTCCCCATTCAAATCCATAAAACCCGCCTCCGCCTGAATGACGGCATCGTAGCCTACGCGATCGTCATCACTTCCATAGCCGGAGATTTGCCCATAAATAAGCTGCTTATTATTCGATGATAGTTCTTGGTAGGAAACACCAAGTTTTTCGGCATCACCTGGTTTGTAACTTGCAACGATAATGTCCGCCCGTGCAGCTAATTTTTTAACCACCTGCTTGCCTTCTTCAGAGGTTAAGTCTACTGCAATAGACTTCTTTCCCCAATTGCAGGAACAAAAGTAAGCAGAGCGGTCATCGGTTTGTTCTCCAACACCCTTCCAACTACGGGTGACATCGCCTGCGGTTTTCAGGTTCTCTACTTTTATTACTTCTGCTCCCAACTCGGCAAAAAACTGACCTACACTGGGGCCCGCAAGGACGGAAGCAAGTTCAAGTACTTTTAGATTTTGAAACATGAATGTGATATTAGTTAATCGATGTTGGCTAGACATTAATATGATTCATCGCCTACGAATCATAGTAAAGATCAACGAAATTAGAATCATTTATCGCATTTTTGTGTTGTAATTCAAAATTTTGGTACCCATGCGGATATTATTCCAATTAACAGTCGTTTTCGTGTTTATTTCATGCCAAAAACCAACTGTCGAATTAAAAACCGGTAACTGGCGTGGAGTCATTGCTTTGCAGGGACAAAAACTCCCTTTCAACTTTGAAATCACAAAAGAATCCGAACATTATCTTGTGTATTTAAGAAACGCAGAGGAGAAACTCTTACAAGATGAAATATCCATTATAGGTGACTCTGTAATGATTACGATGCTCATTTTCGATATCGATCTAAAAGCAAAAATCAATGGAGATAAGCTAGAAGGCTATTACATCAAAAATTATGATCCTGATTTCAAGCTTCCATTTACAGCTACCTTTGGAGAAGACTTTAGATTTGTTGATTCTGCTAAAGAGACCATGAATTTTTCAGGCAAGTATCAGTTACAATTTAAATCTGAAAAAGAAAGTTACCCAGCCGTTGGCGTGATCAATCAAAATGGCAACAAAGTGACAGGTACTTTCATAACGCCTACCGGTGATTACCGTTACCTTCAAGGAAATGTGGTCGATAATAAATTGCTGCTAAGCACATTTGACGGCAACCATGCTTTTCTTTTTACCGCCACCTTTGAAGGGGATTCGCTAAAAGGAGATTTCTACTCAGGAAAAGTTTCACACGAAGTTTTCAAAGGCGTTAAAAACGAAAACGCAGTGTTACCTAATGCCGAATCACTTACTTTTTTGAAGGAAGGTTTTGACAAGGTCAATTTTTCTTTTCCAGATTTAGACAGTAAGATAATCGGGCCTTCCGATGAAAAATATAAAAACAAAGTCTTGATCCTTCAAATTTTTGGAACTTGGTGTCCCAATTGTATGGACGAAACAAAATATCTTTCTCAATGGTATCAAGACAACCATGATCGTGGCGTTGAAATTCTTGGACTAGCCTACGAACGTAAAGATGATTTTGAATATGCCAGTAGTCGCGTAAAGAAAATGAAAGAGAAGCTACATGTACCTTATGACTTTGTTATTGCAGGTACGAATGACAAAGAAAAAGCATCTTTAACATTACCAATGCTCAATAAAGTAATCGCTTTCCCTACCACCATATTCATCGGAAAAGATGGAAAAGTAAAACATATCCGTACAGGTTTCGAAGGTCCCGGAACAGGAATTTATTACGAACAATTCAAAGAACGATTTAATCAGATTGTAAATGAATTGCTAGCGGAAGGTGTTTAGCAAAGGAATAATGAAAAAGAGAGTTGTCGTAGGTTTATCCGGAGGTGTTGATTCCAGCGTGGCGGCCTATTTGCTAAAAGAGCAAGGCTATGATGTAATTGGCATGTTCATGAAAAACTGGCATGATGACACAGTGACCATAAGCAATGAGTGCCCTTGGTTAGATGACAGCAATGACGCGATGATCGTTGCGCAACAATTGGGAATTCCGTTTCAAACAATTGATCTAAGTGGTGAATACAAAGAGCGCATCGTTGACTACATGTTTGCAGAATACAAAGCCGGACGCACACCCAACCCGGACGTGTTATGCAATCGTGAAATTAAGTTTGATGTCTTCTTAGATGCTGCCCTAAAATTGGGTGCTGACTTTGTGGCAACGGGTCATTATTGCCAAAAGGGAATTATTGAGATAGAAGGCAAACCTGTCTATCAATTACTGGCCGGCAAAGACACGAACAAAGATCAGAGTTATTTTCTCTGCCAGCTAAAGCAAGAACAACTTTCAAAAGCGCTTTTCCCTATTGGCGAATTGCTGAAACCAGAAGTTAGAGATATTGCAACGAAAGTCGGCTTAGCCACAGCAGCGAAAAAAGACTCACAAGGATTGTGCTTTATTGGAAAAGTACACCTCCCAGACTTTTTGCAACAACGATTGGAGTCTAAAAAAGGAAGAGTTATTGAAGTTCCCTTTGATTCGAGTGTGTTCAAAAACGGCTTTGAAGAAAATGATCTTGTTCATATTACAGAACCCTATCAATTGTCACCAGAACTTGGATCTGTCGTGGGTGAACACAACGGAGCGCATTACTATACGATAGGTCAACGCAGAGGCTTACATATTGGTGGTTACGAAAAGCCTCTTTTTGTAATTGGTACGGATACAATTGAAAATATCATTTATGCCGGAAGTGGTGAAGATCATCCAGGGCTTTATCGGAAAGGTCTATTTATTCCATCTAAGGATGAGCATTGGATTCGACCAGATCTTAAATTAATGGTTGGGGAATCTAAAAACCATATGGCAAGAATACGCTATCGTCAGCCTTTGGAGAAATGTACGCTCCATAAAAGAGCGGAGGGACTCTATATACTGTTTCAACGACCGCAACGCGGTGTAACTCCCGGCCAGTTTGCAGCATGGTATGAAGGAGAGGAACTGATCGGTTCAGGCGTGATTAATTAATCGCCACTTTCCTTGAAACCCGAAACGCCTCCGGAAATAATAAACTTCATGGCCATTGGCCCGGGAATATTGAGCGGCTGGACATTTTCTTTTGGCACAATAAAATGATCACCTGCAACCGCATAGGATTGTGGGAAATAGACTACAATCATATCCGCTAACCCTAATTCAGTTAGATCTTGTTGTGTAACAAATCCGATTCGATGCAACTGGTTCTCTTTGTTAATGCGAACCAATACAGGCCGATCAAATTTCTTCTTATCTCCCACAAATGCCGCCAATAAATCTTTGATCGAAGAGTATATTAGTTTCACCAATGGAATGCGATTCATTCCATGATCAAACCAATTTGAAAAAGTCTTGAAAGCAAAATTAGAAGTGAAGTACCCAAATAACGTTATCACGCTTAGGATAATGGCAAAGCCAACTCCGGGATAGGGTAAATTCAACCTGCTATCCAGCCATTGAAAAGATACAATGATAAAATAAACGGTAGCCACTAGTGGGACGATAAACAGTGTACCATTAAAAAAGTAGCGAACAATCTTTCCAAATAAACCCTTCATAGTATTTACATCTTAAGGTAAAATCAACATTCAACTAATGTTAACAAAAAAGGCTTCTTGCGAAGCCCTTGAATTTTTTCGTTCGCAAATTCTATAATGAGAATCCGAGGAAGCTCAGAAAACCAAGCGACATCAAGCCTACTAAAATAAATGTGATGCCCAATCCACGAAGCGGTGCTGGCACATTCGAATACTTCATTTTCTCTCTTACACCTGCTAACGCAACAATGGCTAACATCCATCCTATACCAGAGCCTAAACCAAAAACCGTTGCTTCTGCCAAATTGTAAGGACGTCCCACCATGAAAAGCGCAGCACCCAATACTGAACAATTAACCGCTATTAGAGGAAGAAAGATTCCAAGCGTGCCATATAAAGCGGGGGAAAATTTCTCGACTGCCATTTCTGTTAGTTGAGTAATAGCTGCGATAACAGAGATGAAAATAATGAATTGCAAAAAACTCAAATCAATGTTCTTGAAATCATCGCCTAACCATGCAAGCGCACCTGGCACCAAAACATAATTTTGAATGAGCCAATTGATAGGTACCGTAATTCCAATTACAAAAATAACAGCCACCCCTAATCCTATCGCTGTATTAACTTTCTTAGAGATCGCAAGGAAAGAACACATTCCTAAAAAGTAAGCAAATATCATGTTGTCGATAAAAATCGACCTGATTCCAATGTTTATTAAATTCTCCATAGTTGAATAATTAATGGGTCTCTCGATGACCGTTTAATGTACGTTGCACCCAAATCACCAGACCGACTAAAATACATGCGCCCGCAGGTAAGAGAAGCAATCCATTACCTGTATAGTGAACGCCCATTGCTTCAAAAACTTTAAATCCGAAAAGACTGCCCGCACCAAACAGTTCACGAACGAAAGCCACCATCATCAAAATCAATCCGTATCCTAACCCATTGCCTATTCCATCCAAAAAGGATGGCCAGGGTTTATTGCCCATCGCAAAAGCTTCCAGTCGACCCATTACAATACAATTGGTAATGATGAGTCCTACAAATACTGATAATTGTTTAGAGACATCATACACATACGCTTTCAAAATCTGATCTACCAAGATTACCCAAAGAGATACAATAGCTAGTTGAACGATAATTCGAATCCGGGAAGGAATTGAATTTCTCATCATGGAGATCACCACGTTGGAAGAAGCCGTTACCACCATCAAACCAATGGACATTACAAAGGCCGGTTTCATTTGAGTAGTTACTGCCAAGGCAGAACAAACTCCCAAAATCTGTACTGTAATTGGATTATCAATATCCAGTGGATTGCTAATCAGTTTTTTATTCTTCTTTGAAAAAAGAGGTTCCGTCTTTTTTTCTACTACTTCTAGTTCCGCTGTTGCTGTGCTCATAGGTTTAGCGATAAATTTTGTTGATTCTTCTTCAAATAATTTTTATAACAAGAAAAATAATCTTTCAGCATATTGTTCACTCCTTTTCCGGTAAGGGTAGCACCAGACATTCCATCTACTTTGTGCGGATCAGCAGAGTAATCCATGCCCTCTCCTTTTTGCATTTGAACGGACATTATTTTCTCCCCATCAAAAACTTTTTTTCCTTTATAGCGAATCTGCACATCATCTGAAGTAATGCGCGCACCTAAGCCAGGGGTTTCCCCCGCATGCTCAAACTTCACTCCCTGCACGGTATTTAAATCAGCTTGCAGCGCGACAAATCCCCAGATGAAATTCCAAAGTCCGTAGCCATACACGGGCATTACCGCGTTTTCAATCTTCGTAGTGTCTGTTTGATTTCTAAATTCATAAATCGGCAAAAGACGTTCCTCCGGTTTTAATTTGTATTGTTCAGCAATCACCACTTGGCTTGCCTTCATTCCCACCTTAACATTTCCCTGAAAATCGATGACGTTTTCTTTTACACGGGAAGCATAAAGCTGCACAATATCATCGCCTTCTTTCAACTCCATCACCGTTGCCAGAATATTTTTCTTACGCTCCATTTCGATGTTTGCGTCCTGCAAAGGTTTTAAACTTTGCGAAGCAATAGCCAATGCTCCTCCACACACAATAGTGATGGCCGCAGCATATAATACGATGTAAAGGTTAGACTGTCGCACGTTGTAATCTTCGTTTTTTGTTTGCACTTACTACAAAATAATCGATGAGCGGGGCGAACACATTCATCAATAATATAGCTAACATGATCCCCTCCGGATAGGCTGGATTAAATACACGTATCATCACGGTGAAGATACCGATCAGAGCGCCATAAATCCATTTACCGGTTTCAGTTTGTGAGGCTGTGACAGGATCTGTTGCCATGAACACAGCGCCAAAAGCTAATCCGCCAATCACCAAATGATAATGCGCTGGCATTTCTACAAATGTATTTCCTCCAATCAGATTTAATAAAAGACCCATCGCATAAGCTCCTCCAAATACACTCACGATCACCTTCCAACTTCCTGCGCCAGTGGCAACTAAAATGAAGGCTCCTACTAAACACATTAAGGTAGATGTCTCGCCAATACAACCCGGCATAATGCCCATAAACATATTCCAGAATGAAAAGACACTTTCATTCCAACCGTCACCAAAAGAGCTAAGAGATGTTACCACATTTGTTCCGGTAGTTGCTGCATCGGCAGCTAATGACAGTGGTGTTGCACCTGAATAACCCGCTACCGTCTTTGCATCTCCAATATAAGTCCACACACTTCCTGATATGTCAGTTGGGTAAGCGAAATACAAAAATGCACGTGCCGTTAAGGCACCGTTCATCACATTCATACCTGTTCCACCAAATGCTTCTTTACCAATAATCACCGCAAATGCAGTGGCTAAACCAACTTGCCAAAGAGGAACATCCGGGGGCATAACCAACGGAATTAACATTCCTGTTACCAGAAATCCTTCATTCACAGGATGTCTCCTAAATGTCGCAAAGACAAATTCAATACCTAACCCAACTCCATAAGAAACGACTACAACAGGCATCACCTGGACTACCCCGATCCAAAATTTATCTCCGAATGATGCAACTTGACCAATCGCCAAAAAATGCTGATGCCCAACATTCCACATACCAAAAAGCAAACACGGCACCATTGAAATAATGACCGTCATCATCAATCTTTTCAAATCAATGGCATCACGGATTTGTGCTCCTTTTATTCCATTCGTAGTATTTGGCACGAACAAAAAGGTTTCCAACGCTTCGAAGGAATAATAATGCTTCTCCCACTTACCACCCTTTTCAAAGTGCGGCTTAATTTTTTCAATCTGATGTTTAATAAAATCCATCGAACTATCGATTAACTATGTTGAACTAAATCCAAACCTTCGCGTAAGATCTCCTGTACTTTATGTTTTGATACATCTACAAATTCACAAAGCGCTAAATCTTCTTCGATCACTTCATATATACCAAGCGCTTCCATTTCATCAATGTCTTCGGCAAGAATACTTTTAAGCAGAAAGGTGGGCAACACGTCCATAGGAATTACTTGCTCAAAGATTCCACTTTGAACAAACGCACGAGGCTCACCATGGGTATTAGTGTCAACTACTCTTTCTTTGTTAGGCGAAAGAAATGAGAATAACCCGATCGCCCGATGGAAACTTAACTTGCGCTCACCCGGAGTAATCCATCCAATGAACTCTGCATAGTCTCCCTCCGGTAATACAGAAATGTGTTGATCGAAGAATCCAATATGACCATCTTTTCCAATCGAAGTGCCCGTCAACGGATTGCCTGCGATTACTCGAACATGATCCTGTTTCAAATTATCTTGAAGGAATTTTTTGACTGAAGCGCCTGTATATGTCTTATAATATTGGGGCGACTTCACTTCTGACCCAGTCAATGCTACCAGCTTTGACGAATCATAAACTCCATTTAAAAATAATTTGCCGATTTGAATAACACCCATAGGTGTTATCGTCCAAACAATTTGTCCTTTACTTATAGGATCCAAATGATGAATTTGAACACCCACACAACCAGCCGGATGAGGGCCTGAAAATTTGTTTACCTCAGCTCCTTTCACTTGTGAAAAAACGGTTGATATTTCACTCGTAGAATGTGTATTGATATGCACGGCTCCTGAAGTGAGTTTCTTTAACACATCAACCCCTACTTGAAAAAATTGATCTTGCCCTTTGTAAAGAACACTATAATCCGGTGCTAATGGATGGGTATCAAAGGCGGATATATGAATGGCTTTGGGAGTTACTCCCGGGTCTGCCACAACACCAAAAGGTCGTTGAACCAGATTGGGCCAAACTCCGGACTTTAAAATCTGTACTTTTAGTTCCGATGCAGAAAGGTTTGCTATTTCAGAAACGGTATATTTTTTAAACGCCTCGTACTCAACTTTCTTATCCGCTAATATTTTAATTTCCAACAACTTTCGCTTTTCACCGCGCTTGATTTCTACCACCTCTCCACTCACCGGTGCCGCATACAGTACATTCTCATGCTTTTTATCATGAAAAAGTGTTGTGCCTGCTTTAACCGTATCACCTTCTTTTACCACAGGCTTTGGCATATAGGTGCCATAGAAATCTGTTGGTTTGATAACAAATGTTTCTGGCTGCTCAATTTCCGCCACTTTGGGAAGCGCTTTGCCTGCCAAATTGATGGTGAACCCTTTTTTTAGTCGGATGAATTTGCCCATGAGGAGTTGGCAATAAGTTAAGTTTAGTATCCCTGCTACTATTCTACCAAAAATGGCATTTTAAGAAGGAACGTGGCAAAATTAGCAATAAAATTCAAGCAGCAAAGAGGAGTCAAATCAAAGAATTGAGAAGATGCTAACTAGCCTTTGAATTCTTCGGGCTAGAAATATTTACAATCCTGGAGAAAGCCAACCGAAGCACCTCATCAACCTGCTCATCAACGGTGATATGAGTGGTATTAATAGGAATTGCATCATTAGATTTTACCAATGGGCTTTCCTTTCGGTTGCTATCAATCTGGTCACGTTTTTCAAGGTTTTCAATAATGGTATCAATATCCACCAAATCTTCTCGTTCTAATAATTCCCGTTGTCTGCGGAAAGCCCGAACCAGAATATCTGCCGAAAGGAAAATTTTGAGCTCTGCCTGGGGGAAAACCACTGTACCAATGTCCCGTCCATCCATCACAATACCTTTATCCTTGCCTAGTTTGCGTTGAATGGCCACCATGGCGGTTCGAACTTCCTTTAAGACGCTCACCTGACTCACGTTTTCTGAAACTCTCATTTTCCGAATACTCTTCTCTACATTAACTCCATTCAAAAACATCTCAGATACACCTTTGGAATTAATATGAAACGAGAGTTGGATTTCCCGAAGGGCTTTATCAACTTCTTTCGGATTGGTAATAGCTACCAAATGATCTAAAAAGTAAAGAGTTACGGCACGATACATGGCGCCAGAATCAATATATCGGTAATTAAGCTCTTTAGCTACCTCCTTGGCTGTAGTGCTCTTGCCGCAGGCTGAATATCCATCAATTGCAATGACGATTTTTCGCATAAATCAACAGTCTTTTTGAGGACACGGCAACGGTTTGTTTGGGTCTGGTTTCTTAAATCTTGGTTTATACCCGGCATTTGAGGATGCACAGGCACTCATCAGAATTAAAAGTGCCATAAAAAGTGATGTAGCCTTAGATTTCAATAGCTTTTGATTAACAGTATCAAATTTAAGAATCCTTCCTACCCAACCAAATTGCACTTGAAAATTCAATCCGTGAATTTTTGTATGAATTTCGCACCGTTGACTTAAATTGCTTGACAATTAAAGCAATAGAAAATGGAAGAATCAAACCAGGAAGGCTCAGCCGAAAAGTTTTTCAGGGATTTTGGCAAAAAATTCGATCAGTTTCTCGTGGAAGCCAAAGATGCCAGTACGCGTGTTGAAGCTGACTTAAAGAAAAAATATGAAGAACTAAAAGTAGCTGCAGATAAACTGAAAAATGATGCCGAAAATAAGGAACGTTGGAAAGAAGTGGAGGCTAGTTTGAAAAAAGCAGGTGAAGAATTGAATAATGCAGTGAAGGCTGCGTTTAAAAAAAATCCATAGTGCTTATTCTATGGTCGATTGTTTATTTACAATCGACCATAGAATGACCAGCGAACATCAAATCTTAACACTCTTCCATTTGCCCTGCCGGAAAATAACAATTGCTATGACTGCCATTAACGACTCCGCAATGGCAATCGCCCAAAACACCGCACTGGGCCCAAGATCAAATTGTACCGCCAGGAGATAAGCTAACGGAATTTGAAAAAACCAATATCCAAATAAGTTAAGGATGGTTGGTGTCTTGGTATCTCCTGCGCCATTGAACGATTGGATAATCACCATTCCATATCCATAAAACACGTAGCCAAAAGCCACAATCTTAAGACATTGCGCGCCATAGCGAATTACTTCTTCATTGGAAGAAAAGATTCGCATGATTGGCTCGGACACAAAATAGAATGTGATAGATATCAAGCCCAGAAAAACCATGTTCAGGAAGCCAGCCGTCCATACCGACTGCTCTGCCCGCTCCGGTTTTTGGGCACCTAAGTTTTGACCAACTAATGTAGCCGCAGCGTTGGCCATACCCCATGAAGGAAGAATAGTAAAAATAATTACTCTGATCGCAAACTGATAACCAGCAAAAGCAGCACTTCCAAACGTGACTATAATTCGTGCCATAAAAAGCCAGCTTGCAGTAGAAATTAAAAACTGCCCTACGTTTCCGGCCGACACTTTTAAGAGTCTTGTAATGACACTCCAATCAATTTTTATATTCTCCTTATGGATTTTAATGATTCCTTTTTCACCTGATAAATAATACAGTTGGTAGAGCACTCCAGCGCCTCTTCCAATATTAGTAGCTATGGCTGCTCCCTCCACGCCTAATGCAGGGATAGGTCCCCATCCAAAAATGAGAATTGGATCAAGGATCATATTTAAAATGTTGGCTATCCATAATGAGTGCATGGCAATTGCTGCACTACCCGCACCACGGAAAATGGCGTTCACTAAAAACAAAGCAATGATCGTAATATTCCCAACCAACATCCATTGTGTATATCCTGAGCCCACTGAAATTACGCTCTCCGAAGCGCCCATCAATCGAAGCACATCATCATAAAAGAAAATTCCTGCCAGAGTAATCACAACCGAAACTATCAAACCAATATAAAGAGCGTTAACAGCAGCCACTGCTGCACCTGGGTTGTCCTTTTCCCCGATGCGCCTCGCTACCATGGCCGTAGCCGCCATTCCCAAACCCATTGCTAATGAATAAACAATCGCTAATACCGATTCAGTCAGGCCTACTGCCGTCACGGCATCGTTATTATTTAGTTTGCTGATAAAAAATATGTCGACTACCGCCAGCAACGACTCCATGGCCATCTCCAAAATCATAGGAATGGACAAAAGAAAAATGGCACGATTGATACTCCCTTCAGTAAAGTTTTGTTCAGAGCCTTTTACGGCTTCTTTGAATAAACGAAAAACAGAAAATGCCTTAGTTGTAAAAGCTTTCATTTGAAAAATTAAAAGTATGAATAAATGAAGAAATCCCTTTGAGGATAAAAACGTTTTGGCTTTGGTAACCAAAAATGATCATCGAAGCTTCTTAAGCGAGGATGAACGGAGTGGAGAACTTCATGGGCTTTACAATTTGCAAGTCTCAATGACTTGATACAAAGATGAGAAAAAGTTTAGTCCAATTACGCATTAGGGAAAAATTTAGGCTTTTTCATCTGACGAATCCTTCCTTGCGTAAGGATTGTCAGGGTTTAACCTTGACAATGAAAATCACATATTGGTCTGCACAAATTAGAGCTAAGTTGTTGATTTTCAATCGTCAAATTATGCAATACTGACGATGCCGTCAGCATTGCATAATTACGGTTTAAGATTTCTATTCTTTCTTCTCTTTTAGAGAAAGTGCAGCCATGGCAGATTTTTTAAAAGCTCTGCCTATCGGAAGTTCCTTCCCCTTGATTTCAATACTGTCTGAGGAGATTACCGTAATGTACTGGGTGTTAATAATGAAAGAGCGATGAATCCGAACAAATGAACCAGAAGGTAGGGTCGATTCAAGTGAGCTGATGTTTTCCCTAGTTACCAATGTAACTTCTTTCAAATGCACCTTTACATAATCATCGAGACTTTCGACATACATGATTTCCTTCAAAAGCACTTTGTGGTTTTTCCGATCTGCCTTCAAATAAATGAAAGCCGATGATTTTTCCGGATCTATTACTTCACTTGTTTTTCCATCCAATCGTTTATCAAAATATTTATTGACTGATTTGGTAAACCGCTCAAACGAGATGGGCTTTAGTAAATAGTCCACTACGTCCAAATCAAAAGCTTCGGGCGCAAAATCACGGTAGGCGGTAGTTAAGATAATCGCGGGCGGATTTTTAAGAGTGCCTATAAATTGCAGGCCGTTGATCTCAGGCATTTGAATATCTAAAAAAAGAAGATCGACCTTTGACGTTCGTAAAAAATTTCCGGCTTCAATGGCGTTGGTACACTCCCCGGCTAATTCCAAACTTTCAATTTTTGAAATATGGGAGATCATGAGTTTACGCGCCAAGGGTTCATCATCTATAACAAGGCACTTGATCTTCATATCAAGAATTTAAAACTAACTGAACAGAAAATTGATCGGCTTTATCATCCTCAATTTGCAACGAATATTTTTGAGGGTATAAATGATTTAACTGGCTACGTAAATTGTCCAGCCCGATACCGGTTCCTTGCTTGGCCGGCCGACCACTGTTACTTATTTGAATGATTGTCCTTGCAGGCGCACAATCGATGTGTATTCTGATCCAGGCCTTCCCCGCAGTTTTCATCACGCCATGTTTAAACGCGTTTTCAATTAATGTAATCAACATCATCGGGCCAATTTGCTTAGCCGCAATGTCGCCTTCAATCTTTTTATCAATTTGAATCCGATCTTCATAGCGAAGTAATTCCAATGCAATATAGTTATCTACTTGTTTCAATTCGTTTTCGAGCGGCACGAGCATGGCCTTACCTTGGTGCAATACATAGTCTAAAATCTCACTTAGTTGAAGGATTGCCTGGGGAGCTTTATCGGATTTTTGGGTAGTTAAATAATACAAATTGTTCAGTGTGTTAAATAAAAAATGGGGGTTTAGCTGGACCTTCAAAAACTTCAATTCCGTTTCAATTTTATCTAGCATCAGTTTTTGATAATCCTCCTTGGACTGCCGCCAATGCAACAACATCTTAATGCCCATCGCAAAGAAAACGACCATCAATAAGGAAGCCAGTAGAAAAAACAAATCAATGGAAGCGGGGCTCATATCGTGAATGTTATATTCGGCCATCACAATGAACGTGAGGGCAGAAATCATCATTTCCAGAAAAAGCGATCCAATGAGCGCGTAAATGAAATAGGTGGCAAAATAGGCATAGCGCTCCTTCATTAAATAGTTAGGCACCAAGTAATAGTTCAAGAAATAAGTGGTGAAAATGGTGACAGGCATTAACAGACCTACAAAGAAAAATGTCTGGACGTAGTTATTGTTTTTTCGTCCAAAGAAAATCACATACAAAGCCAACACTAACAGCCAGAATAAAATATGGATCACCCATCGCTGGCGCGTGAAGAGATAATCCATCCAATTTGTTGTTCGATTCATTCGTCTGCATAATTAGGGAAAATCTACCAAGACTCGTTTAAAAATAAACATTTAGAAGCCATTCAAATCTTTTCGACAGCTTTAGGTACCTTTTCGCCATATCCTTTACCAGGACTTCAATAACCCTCTTGTGATGGCCAATTCGTCAGAAAGAAAAGTTTTAATTGCTTTTATGCGTTAACCTTGCTGAAACAAAAATTAAAACTAAACTTTATGAATACTATGCTAGCCATCTCAATTACTGAACTACATAATGACGGAGGTCTTTTCTGTATGGTTCCTCTATCGATTTTGTTGACAATCAACATAGGCCTCGTTATCTATTCCATTTTCAGCCTTGCTCAAAAAAAAGAAGTTTCAAAATTTGTTGAGGCCATCAGGCAGATTGGCGTTCTAGCCGCAGCTTTTGGAGCAGCCAGTACTATTCTTGGATTATTCGAAGCTTTTGGCGCGCTATCGAGGGGTAACCAAGTATGGCCCTTTGAAGTTATAATGGGGGGCATGAGAGTAGCTGTGATATCTGTCATGTATGGGTTATTCATCTTTTGTTTGTCCTTCCTATCTTATATTATTCTTAAATTGACTTCGAAAAATATCGTAGATTAATCTGATGAATGAATTTCTTCTTCTTCTCGCAATCAATGCGGCTCTTGTTGGTGTTGTTATTGCTTACTGGAGGAAGAGTTATTTGAACAATATTTTTTCTGGAGTGGGCAAATACATTTTCATTTTTTTAGCAGGATGGATTGGATTCTCAATAATCATCGGACTCTTTCTTGCTTTTCAGGATCTGAAAAATTCAAAAGTGTTTTCCTATCAACTTTTAGTGGGAGATGTAATCGTTGCTCTGCGCTTCTTCGCAGTTGGACTTGTGCTGACTTTTCTACTTACCTGGACTGCGGTCCGTGTTTCAAAACGACTTAAGCAGAAAAATTAGATGCTTTTTGTTCGTTCCGTCAAGATACACAAGACCTGATACTTCTCTAACAACCATCAATAAAAAAGGGAGCTCATGGCTCCCTTTTTTCTATTGCTGAAGTAATCAACTATCCAATCGCTACTCTCTTGAATTCGACAACAGTCAATCCCTTGGTCACACTATCCAAATATTGAGCAACCGTTTTAGAACTGTCTTTTACAAAGACTTGAGGAAGCAACGTGCTCTCTTTATAAAACTTGTTCAATTTACCTTGTGCAATCTTATCAACCATGTGCTCAGGCTTACCTTCTGCCAAAATTTGTGCTTTCGCTATTTCCATTTCCTTTTCAACGAGTGACTTGTCAATATCACTTTCACTCACCGAAACTGGATTCATCGCAGCGATCTGCATACCTACATCTTTACCAGCATCCGTTACATCCTTTCCATTTACCCCTTTCAATGACACCAATACACCTAGCTTATTTCCTGCATGGATGTAGGGAATGATCGCCTCACCTTTCATATGAATGAATGAACTCACTTCCAATTTTTCGCCAATCTTACCAACTAACTCGGTAATCTTATCATTGAGGGTTAAGCCACCAACTTGTTCAGCCAGCAATGCTTCTTTATCCGAAGGCTTTTTTGAAAAAGCAATCTCTGTAATCAGGTTCCCCAGACTTTGAAATTCTTCATTCTTAGCAACAAAATCAGTTTCACAATTTAACGCAATCAATACCGCTTCTTTTTTATCATCCGATACTCTAACGAATACGGAGCCTTCTTTTGCATCTCTGTCTGAACGAGAAGCAGAAACCTTCTGGCCCTTCTTTCTCAATATCTCAATCGCTTTATCGAAATCTCCTTCTGCTTCGGTCAAAGCTTTTTTGCAATCCATCATTCCCGCGCCTGTCATAGTGCGGAGTTTGTTTACATCTTGTGCGCTTATCATATTAGTTAATTAAAATTTACTGTTATCATCATTTAAAAAAAAACATCGACTGGAAGGCCGATGCTTTAATTATTTCTAATCGGCAATCGACCCCATTAATACTCAGGGGTCAATTGACTATTAATGTGTTTCTACTGTTTCATCCACCTTCTTCTTCTCTTCTTCCTCTTTCTTCAACCCGGCTTCTTCTTTGTCTTTCTTGCGCTCCATTAAAGCCTCTTCAATGGCTTTGCCTAAATGGTTCGTAATAATAGAGATTGATTTAAACGCATCATCATTTGAAGGGATCGGGAAATCAATATCCGAAGGATCTGAATTGGTATCCACCATAGCAAATACCGGGATGTTTAATTTTTGAGCTTCTGCAACAGCAATATGCTCACGCTTAACATCTATGACAAACAGCGCAGCAGGTAAGCGATTCAAATCCGTAATACCTCCTAATAATTTCTCCAGTTTCGCTTTCTCACGAGTAACCATTAAGCGTTCGCGTTTCGCTAAATTATTGAAAGCTTCATCTTTCATTAATTTATCGATCTGAGCCAATTTCTTTAATGACTTTCGGATGGTTGCAAAATTTGTCA